>BPIR01000002.1:51843-357265 GCA_026004215.1 Candidatus Binatia bacterium | reverse complement strand
CCGTAACGCCTACCGGATCGTTCACGGGGCTGCCGGTGACGAGCACGAGAACCGCAACGCCCACCGCGAGTGCGACGTTCACCCGCTCGAACTCGCCCACCTTTACACCAACCGCCACCGAGTTGCCGGGTGGTTCGCCTTCCCCAAGTGCAACGCGCACGCCGGTGGGGACCGCCTCCCCAAGCCCGAGCGGTACAGCCACAGGAACTCCCTCGAGCTCGACCACGGCGACCTTCGTATCGACCCCGACCATCACCCCCACCGGTAGTTTTACGCCGACGGTTTCACCTGTACCTACGGAGAGCTCCACCGTTACCGCGTCGCTGACGCCGAGCCTGACGGCCTCTCAAGTGCCGACACCATCGAGCACTGGCGTGGCGACCGTCTCGCCAACCGCGACGCCAGTGGCAACTCAGTCACCCACCGCCTCCCCATCCGCTACTCCGACCGAAACTCTTCCCCGGGGCCCCACCGAGACTTGGACACCCCCACCCTCCCGTACGCCGACTCCAACGCGCACGGCTACGGCGACCGCCTCCAACACAGTCACACCGACACCAACGTGGACCCCGCCGCCCACGCGCACCAGAACACTAACGGCTACTGCGACGTATACTTGGACCGAACGCCCCACCTCCTCCCCGACAACAAGTTGGACACCTTCCCCCACGAACACGCACACGCCATCGCCGAGTCCCTCCGCCACCGTCTCGCCGAGCGCGACCGGTGAGCCATCCACTACCGCGACTGCGACAGGCACTGCCTCCGCCACCGCCACCGCTTCTGCCCCACCTCCGTCGCCCACTCGGAGTCTGCCGCCGAGCCCGACTCTTTCCGCGAGCGGTTCGCCGACCGCCACGCAGACATTTTCCTTTAGCCCGACTCCCACGGCCTCTGCGGTGCCGGCGGCTTCCGCCACGGCTTCGGCGACGTTCACTGCGAGCGACTCGCCTTCGCCGGCGGCCACACCGACGCCAACGGCTTCGCGCTCTCCGACGGCGACCTTCTCGCTGAGTCCGACCCTGTCGGCGAGCCCTTCGCGGAGCCTGACCCCGCTCTCTTCTTCGACGCCGACTCCCACGGCCTCTGCGGTGCCGGCGGCTTCCGCCACTGCTTCGGCGACGTTCACTGCCAGCGACTCCCCTTCGCCGGCGGCCACACGGACGCCAACGGCTTCGCGCTCTCCGACGGCGACGGTGACCGCCTCGCCGACTCCGACGAGCTCTTCGACCCCCACGTTTTCGCGCACGCCGACGCGAACCTTCCCACTGACGGCGACGCCTACCGAGACCGCTACAGCCACACCCTCGCGAACGTTCATGCCCACGTTGACGCCGACCAATTCTCGCACCCCGACGAATTCGTGGACCCCGACTGCAACCCGTACGCCCACGTGGACAGCTTCGGACACGCCGACGCGAACCGAAACTCCGTTGCCGACGTTTACCCGGACCCATTCACCTACGTTGACTCCCACAGAAACACGGACACCAACGCCGACGCGCACCAGCACTCCGACGCGCTCGCCGACGGCCACGCCGACGAACAGCCCGACAGCAACACCGACACGTACGGCCACGAATACACCTCCACCCACGCTCACACCCACGATCACGTTGACGCGTACGGTTACCGCCACGCCGAGCGTGACGCCGACGCCGCTTCCGACAAGCCCCGAGTCCGGTCCGATCGTGACGTTTTTTGGAGTGGTGCGCGCCAACGGCTGTTATTGGTGCAACGAGCCCAGTTGCCTGTGCGGATCGAGTCCGACGCCCACGCCACTTTACGACGGCTTCGGCCGCCAAGTTTTCGTTGTGGGCTCGGGATCCGGTTATCTCCTCGTGTTGGAAGCGCGGCCTGGCAGCGGCGGGGGGGCCGTTGGTACGCTCGTTCCATCCCCTACGCCGGGAAATGGAATTTATCCGAGCTTGCAAATCTTGAGCAGCAACGACCTAGGTAACGGATCCCCCGCAATTTGCGACACGCAGCCGCTCGCGCAGAACGGCGGCGGTGTGCCGGGCTTTACGGTGGCGGACTTTGGCACCGACAAAGTGGATGCGCTGGTGGATTTCGCCTGCCGGTTCGATCCGAAACTGCCGAGCGAGCCGTGCACACTCGGCCCCAATGGGCTGGAGGCCCCCATCACACCGAACCTACCCAGTAACGGCCGGCAGTTCTGCGCGGTGGTGAGCCGCAACATCGAGTTCCCGAGGGGCAATACCGTGCTTTCTGCACGCGTCGCGGACACTCTCGGCCGTCCCGGACCCGTCGTGGAAATCGTGGTGCGACGCGAACCGTAGGCGGATTCGGCTGCGATCAACCAACAAATTTTTAATTTCAGCTTGACTCGTTTCGCCGTTTGGGGCATACATCGCGTGCGTTTGTGCACGGGGTCAATGTAGTGATCCTGGTGTTTGCCATACGCTGGAGTGACCGAAAGGAGGCGTACGATGCGATTGGTGAAGCGGAGTCCTTGGCTGATGGGCCTGGGCGTGCTGCTGGCGGGGCTGGTGACAGCGCCAGGTGCACGGGCGGATGTGACCTCGGATGAGTCGGGTACGTTGTTGATTTATCCGAAGGTTGTGTCCGACGGGGTGCGTGACACATTGATCCAAATGAGCAACCGCACCAACTCATTCGTGATGGTGCATTGTTTTTACATCAATGCGTCGGGTTCGTGCAGTTCGACGACAACTCAGTCGTGCGAGATCGATGCGGATTGTCCGACCGGTGAGACCTGCATTCGGCAGTGCAATTCCACCAACTTCGAGTTGGCGTTGACGGCACAGCAGCCGGTGCAGTGGAGGGTGTCCACGGGTCGCCTGACGGTCATTCCATCTTCCCCGTGTCGGCCTGGGCAGCCTTGCCAGTGCTCGGTGGACAACTCCGGCCAACTGGTTTGCCCGGGCATGCTGGTCGGGCAAAATAATTCGAGCTTCGTCCCGCCTGTGGGAACCGACTTTGTCGGTGAGCTCAAGTGTTATCAGATCGATAGTAATGGCGATCCGACTCCGGGTAATGCTTTAAAGGGGACGGCCACGATCGAAACCATCGCTACCGGTCAGATCAGCGAGTACAACGCGCTGGCCGTCGCGGCGAATGCGGATACGGGTAATGGCTTGAACAATGACCGGGAGCTGCGTTTGAATTTTAACGGTTCCGGTGCCGGTGAGTTGAACTATTGCCCCGCTAGCTTGGTGTTCACGGCCAACGCCGAGGGGGTGACCGACGCCTTTAGCGGCGCCACGATTAGCACGGAGCTGACGTTGGTGCCGTGCAGCGAATTGTTGGAAGAAAACTTGCCTGCGCCAGTTCGACTTCGCTTCGTGGGTTACAATGAGTTCGAGCAGCCGCTGAGCATCGAGGCTTTTTCGTTCGATTGTTTCCTCAATCGGCGGCTGGCGGACCTGCCCGTGACTGGCGGCGGCCTTTTTGTGAACGGCGCTCAGGAGCTTTGGAAAATCCGCATTGCGCCACGCCCGGTCAACGTGTGCTATTCTGGGTCGAACCGCGGCGGCCAGTGCACTGCCGATTCGGAGTGTCCGGGTGCCTTGACCGGCCCGGCCGGGACGATTCTCGGCTGCCTGCCGGCTTCCGGCGTGCTGGGTGTGGCGGAAGAGTTCCATACTCTCGGCAATGTTGGTACCGCCGCGTTCAATTTGCGGCATGAAGGAAGCCGAAGCGGGTTCGGAGACATCATAACTCTGCCCGAGAGGAATCCGTGACCGACTATGGTGCGAGGGAGGTGAAAGATGGCGAGTTTCGATGGCCAGGATCGGGCGTATGAGAGGACGGAAAGGAGCGTGACAATGATGAGCATGATCAAAGCAGCCTCCCGGTGGTCAGTCGGTGTCGTGGCAGGATTGGGGCTGCTGGCGGCGGGAGGTGCAGAGGCCCGCAGTACCACCAACCGGCCGGCATCCATTGTGGTGTGGCCGAAGATCGTGGTGGATTCCAGCGGCAACTGGTTCGGGGTCCCGACGGATACCAAGCTGATGCTCAGCAGCACCAATGCGAGCGGTATCAAGCAGGCGCATTGCTTTTACATCAATGCGACGGGTCATTGCTCCAACGACGGCTCGCCGTGCCGGGACGCGGGTGATTGCGATGTTGCGGAGTGTGTCCCAAGCTGGAGCGAAACCGACTTCGATGTGGTTCTCACCCAAGAGCAGCCGCTGGCCTGGTATGCGAGCGACGGCTTGTCGCGCGGGCAATTCCCGATCGAGGGTCCGTTCCGCTGTAACGCGCCATTTAATAATTTACAGTGTTTCACCGATGCGCAGTGCCCGAACAATGTCGGATGCAATTCTGGTCAGAGCAACTTGGGGAGCGCGATCCCCCCGGCGCCGGAGGACCCGTTTATTGGCGCGCTCGTATGCATCCAATTTACGGGTGGAAGCAATAGCGAGCCAGACCAAACGGCTACCCGAAACCGGTTGTATGGGGATGCGACCATCGTGCGCCAGGCACCCACTTCGGTTGTGGTAGATCCGGCCCGATACAACGCGATTGGCTTGGAAGCCAGCGGCAATACGGTTTCGGACGGGCAATTGGTGTTGTCGGACGGCGGGAACTATGCGTCTTGTCCTGGGGTCCTCATTCTGAGTCATCTGTTCGATGGTGCTGTGGACCCGATCTTGGGCAACCCTGCGGTGCAGTACGGCACAGAGTTGACCTTGGTCCCCTGCTCCAACGATTTTCTGACCCAAACTCCGGGCCGGTCCGTGGCGCAGTTCCTCGTGTTCAACGAGTTCGAGCAGAGGTTTTCGACCAGCAGGACGGTGGATTGTCTCTTCGACTCGCAGCTCTCCCGTATCGACACGCGCAACCCTGCAAGGTCCATCTTTAGTGCTGGTGTTGCCGGCAGCCTTGCTGGGCAAACTCGGATTCGTGGGGTCGGCGGTAGCGCACCCCTCGGCTCCGGTTTGCTTGGTGTCGCCCGGGCAAATCTGACTGGCCTCACGCCGCCAAGCAGTGCTGCGTACGATCTGCATCAAATGGGTAACGGGCGTCAAGATGTGATCGTGCTGCCTTGAGCACTGCGGCCATTGCGACGGGAGTAAGGGGTGAAGAGGTCCAACGTTATGCGGAAGGAAACCGCAAGGAGGAGAATATCATGAGGGCACTCAGGAGGAGCTGGCTTTTGGGGATGAGCGTAATGTGCATCCTCGGGTCTGCTGCCGCAACGCATGCCCAGACACGCTCGGGTAGTGATCGGCCGGGCTCGATTCTCATGTTCCCGAAGGTCGTGCGAACGCAAAACCGCGACACCATTATCCAGCTCACCAATACCGGCAACAACATCAACTGGGTGCATTGCTTCTACCTGTTCGCGCCGGACGGTGGGGGCTACTGCGGGGCAACCGACTTTGAATTGGTATTGACGCGCCAGCAGCCCACGCAATGGAGAGTATCCCAGGGTCGTCGCGTGGATCCAACGGATCCGTTCGGGAGCGCGGGGGCCGGCTTCGATGCTGGGCTCATTCCGCCGGTTCCACCCGGCTTCCAAGGCGCGTTGGTTTGTGTGGAAGTGGACCAGAACGGAAACCCGTTCGGCCAGAACCGATTGAAGGGTGAAGTCACAATCCTAGACGATTCGAATGGGGACGTCAGTAAGTACAATGCGTTCGCGCTGGGAGCGGTGGCGAATAGCCTCGACAACCCCTTGAACTTGAACGGGACGGAGTACGAGACTTGCCCGAGCGAGCTCACGCTCAACTTCAGCCCGCGCGGTTCGCTGGATCCGGTGATCGAGGACTTGGGGAGCGCAAGCCTGAATTCGTTTATTTCGACCAACCTCACGCTCCTGTCCTGCAATATCGACCTTCAGGCCGGTGTGCGGAGCAACGGCACGGTATCTTTCATCGTGTACGACGAGTTCGAGTCTCCATTTAGCGGATCGTTCCCGTACCAGTGTTGGACATCCGTAGACTTAGGAAACACTCCGCAAACAACCGGGCAGTTCCGATCCACTCTGCTCTCCGGGGGCGCAATCAGCACGATCTTTGCGCAGGCGCAGCTTAGCGTTTCGGGTGCTGGCGCCGTTGCCGTGGCGGAATCGGCGCACGCGGATCAGGCCGGGGTAACCGGCACCGCTGCGTCGAACGTACATACTGGTGGATCTGCGGTGGGAACCGTTCGGCTACCGTAGGGAAAGAGGGTGACGCCATGATGCGGTTCGACCAAAGAAAGGTTGGCGCTATGAGGAACACAAGCTGGATCGGGCAACGTGCCGCACTGGCGGCGTTGGTTGGATCCTTGGTGATGGGGCTGAGCTGGGCAGCCAGCGCTCAGAAGGTGAGCACGGAGGAAGCCGCGGGTTACCTCGTGTTTCCAAAAATCGTCGTGGACACATCCGGCGATCTCAACGGGGTACCGATGGATACAGTGATCCGTATCACGAATACCAGCAGCAGCCCGACCACGGTGCACTGCTTCTACGTGGACGGCACTCCGCGGTGCACGGTGGGCCGCGGAGTGGACGGATTCGGGGCGTGTAATTCCAACGAAGATTGTGCGTCCGGCGGAATTTGCACGCTGAGCTCCTGCGACGCGCAGAACTTCGATTTGAATCTCACCGCGAACCAGCCGGTGGGCTGGCGCGCAAGTGAAGGGGTGGTCACAACGGGGTTCTGTGTTGGTGGAACATCTCCAGGGCTTCCGTGCAGTGCGAATAGCGACTGTTCCGGGATTGGAGCCTCTTGCCAGACGCAGGACATCGGCCGGGTTCCGCCGCTGGCTCCGGGGGTTTTTCTGGGCGAGCTCAAGTGCGTCCAGGTCGTCGGTACCGGAGACGACCCGAATACGCCGGTGAACCGCAACGACCTCGTTGGGAATGCATCGATCTACCGGGTGAATAGTGCGTTGGTGGACGTGCAGACGTACAATGCAATTGGAGTGCAAGCAGTGGCGTCCGACGGTTCTCCCCAGAGCGATACCACGCTGCTCTTAGGCGGGCAGAACCGAGAGTACGCCGGGTGCTCGGCCCAGGTTGTTGTGGACCACTTCTTCGACAACGCAAACCTGTCGGCGACTCGGCAGGTAACGAGCGACATCACGCTGGTGCCGTGCAGCGAGCGCCTCGAAAGCGACCCGAACGCGCCCGTGCACACGCTGCAATTCGTTGTCTTTAACGAGTTCGAGCAACGAATGTCTGCGAGTACGCGGTTCCGGTGTTTCCGCGAGACCCAACTGTCGCGGCTCGATCGGCGGGCCGGGCAAGAAGCCTTTTCGGTGTTCAATGTGGCGGTGCAAGGGACGCTCGCCGGGCAGACCGTGATCCGGCCGGTGCTGAGCGGCGATGGGAACCCCGGTAATGGCATCTTGGCGGTAGTGGAGGAGTTCCACAGGAATCCCAACAACAACGCCGTTCGCTCCGCGAGCTTCAACGTTCACTTGCGAGGTGACAAGAGCCAGGCCGATACGGTTGCCTACTGAGGCCTGGCTGTTTGCCGTGGTGGAAGGCCGCCGCCTATGATGGGCGGCGGCCTTTTTTCTTGTTTGGATCTTTGGCTTGCGATTATATGCTGAGGCTATGACGCGGAAACGGATTTTGGTTGTGGAAGACAATGTCGACAACCGGAGGATTCTAGTCTACCGCCTGCGGCGTTTCGGGGATTACGAAATCGTGGAAGCGGGTAACGGCGAAGAGGCGTTGCGGCTGGTGGCGGAGAACCCTCCCGACTTGATCTTTATGGACCTCAAGATGCCGGTACTGGACGGCTGGGAGGCCACGCGGCGACTGAGGGCAAGCGATGTGGGCCGAAGCATACCCATCATTGCGCTTACGGCCCAAGCGATGGCCGGCGACGAGCAACGAGCGTTGGCAGTAGGTTGCGACGACTATATCGCCAAGCCGATCACGGATGCGGAAGTGGTTCGGCAAAAACTGGAACGACTGTTGGAACACGGCCGGCCACAGCGCGTGTGAGGCAAGGAGACGGCGCCGGGCCGTGGTGCTCGAAGTGGGACGACGCGCGGTACGCTGGAGCCTTTGCGTTGCCGTGGCGTTTGTATATTCGGCCGGGGACGTTGGCGCTGCTGACGCACCCGAAGCGGGGATGGGCTTAGCCGGGGGCGTGTTACCTGCTGGCACAGCAAGCGGGATTTACCTTGTCACCGACGGTGACGTGACGCCTCGTTTGAAGCAACTCCGGAAGGATGTGCGCCAAGCTCTGCGGCGGTTTCGCCGTGTGGTCGGCCATGCATTGCGGCTGTGGGTAACGTGGCTTCCGGGAATCGTCGGCGGCTTCGTGTGGGTGCTGGTTGCGGGCTCTTGGAGTCGGCAGATCGTGGAGCGAGGGTTAGCCGGTGATCTGCGGGGGGTCGGGGCGAGTATGCGGCGCGGTGCGGCAGTGTACGTGCGCTTGTTGAGGGACAAGCGCACTCCAGGGGTAGGGAAGGCGCTGGTGGTTGCCGCATTGATTTACGCCGCCGCACCGCGGGACCTGATTGCGGACTCGCGTGGTTTCCTGGGTATCGTCGAGGACGCGGCGCTGCTGGCGATCGTATCCCGCAGCTTCCTTAGGATGTGCAAGGAGGAAGTAGTAGAAGCGCACGCTCGCGCCGTGATCCGGCGCGAGCGGCGTCGGGCGCAAAGCGGAGGTTACGGCACTGCTGTTCGGGCGGATGCGCTGACGGGCGATGCCGGGCAGAACCGCGCCAACGGGAACTGAGCCGGCCGGGGTCGGGTGCCGTTCCTTATTGTCCGTTCGACCGGCGAAAAGCGGCAAACGCTGCGAGGGCAGCGCGGCGACTCTCGACTGGATCCAGCATGGGTGCCGGGTAGGTCGTGTCGAGCTTCACACCGGCCCGTTGGAGAACCTCGGGGGGCGCAAGCCAGGGCTCGTGAACGAATTGGTCGGGAAGTTGGGCGAGTTCTGGAACCCACCGGCGCACATAGTCGCCATTCGGATCGAACCTCTTGGCCTGCCGCAGCGGTTGAAACACCCTCCAGTACGGCGCGGCATCGGCTCCGCATCCGGCCACCCATTGCCAGCCGAACGCATTGTTGGCGGGGTCGGCGTCCACGAGTGTATCCCAGAACCACTGTTCGCCGATCCGCCAGTCGCCCTGCAAATTTTTTGTGAGCCACGAAGCCACGATCATTCGAGCGCGGTTGTGCATCCAGCCGGTGCGCCAAAGCTGGCGCATGCCCGCATCTATGATGGGGATGCCGGTGTGTCCTCGCTGCCAGCGCCGCAGATCGGACATCGCAATGTCTTTCCAAGGAAAGTGGCGAAACTCGGCGCGCAGCGGTTGCTCGTGTAGGTTCGGGTGACTTTCCAAAACGTGATATGCGAACTCCCGCCACGCGAGCTGCCGGAGAAACGGCTCCGCGAACTGCTTCTCGGTCCCAGCCGTTGAGACCCGATACCAAATCTGCCGAGGAGAAATTTGGCCTGTTGCCAGGTACGGCGAGAGACGAGATGTTCCCTCGCAGGCGGGGAAGTCGCGCTTCCGAGCATAGGCAGGTAACTTCAAACGCACGAACTGTTCGATGGCTCGTTCGGCGCCTTGCTCGGTGGGTTCCCAGGTGGGGTAAAACTCCCGGTCCCAAGGGACGTGTGGCAGCAATCGCCAGGCCGCCAGATCGTCGCTGTTGGGGTGCCATCGCGGGCGGAAATATCCGGTCGGTCGCGGACGCGGAGGGGGTGGCGTGTGGCGGGTAAAGCGGCGCCAGAACGGAGTGAACACACGGTAGGCGTCACCATGCTCCGTGCGGAACGAGGCCGGGTCGTGCAACAACCATCCGTCGTACTCTGCGACCCAAATTCCCCGGCGCCGGAGGCTCGCGGCGATCCGGCGGTCGCGTTCGGACACGGCCGGATCGTACCTTTTGTTCCAGTAGACGGCATCTGCCTCCGTTTCGCGGAGGACGTCCTCGACCGCAACTTCAGCTCGCTCGGCTTGGCGCAACACGAGTGGAATACCAAGAGGTTCCAGGCTAGCGGCAAGGCTGGTCAAGGCGTGGTGCAACCACCAGCGCCGGGCCGCACCCGGAGCGCGGTCGCCGAGTTCGCTCGGGGTCCAAGTGTACAACCCAATGACAGCCCCGCGCCGACAGGCGGCCAGGAGGGCTTCATTGTCGCCGACCCGCAGGTCATTGTAGAACCAAACGACCGTCGCTGGCATCACTCCGGATCGCAGGGGCCTTCGCAAAAGTTTTCGATCAATCCTCCTGGTCGAAAGAAAGCATCCACCTGGCGTTGCGCAGAGCGGAGCTCTCTTTGGCCCTCGTGCACCTCGTTCGGTTCCGTGGGCGGGATGGGTTGGATAGCGGGAAAGGGCTCGATGTCGTAATGGAACACGGCCAGGGCGGATCCGTCGACGGGGAACGAAACCGTCGGCAATTGGGGTACCAGGTGCGCCGACGGAAGGGCTAAGGGAATTCCGGCCGCGCGTGCATGGAGCTCCGTAGATAAGTTGGGCACTTCCGCATCTCCCGTTCCCATTTGCATGAGAATGCGCTTGGCCCGTGCGCGAGGTAAGGGTGCGGACACGAGGTAAGGCGCGTAAGTCAGCGGGTCGATGCGGTCGAATACGGTTTGCAGCAACACGGTCATTTTCTGTTGATCCAGCGGGTCGGGGAACATCCCGGCGATGATTCCGAGAAACAGCCCAAACGCCCGCGAGCGAAACATGATGAATGTAAAGTCCGCTCCGCCGACGCCGACCATCGCCCTCTCGATATCGGGCGATAGGGTGAGATAAGTCGACCCTAAAATGTGGCCTTGGCTCAAACCGATGAAATACAATTCGCCTGGGTCGGCCACCGGTGCATTGGGACCACGGAACGCAGGCAGTTGCAAAAGCTGCTCCCGCGCGGCGGCCAGACCCAAGAAATTGATCATGGCTTGGTGGACACGGTCGGTGAAGCGGATCGCCAAGCTCGGATCGTTCAGCAGGTCGGCAGCTACGGTAGTGAGATCGGCCTGCGACATTCCCCACCACTCTGTGCCTAGGGCAACGAAGCCGAAGTCCTGTAAGAATCGAGGTAAATAGCCCAGCTCCATTTCGGCTACGGAGCCGAAGAACCCGTGCCCGAACTGCAAGAGCCGCAGAGGCCGGGGGCTTTCTTCCGCAGTGCGCGGGACCAAGGCGAGGAACGGTACTCGCACCGTGGTGGTTGCCATCGGCTTTCCCGAGGCATCGCGCCGAATGGCGGCCCCGGGTCGAGCGCTTTGCAAATACAACGGCACCTCCACGGTGCCCTCGATCCGGCGTGCCAATTCGTTACGTCGCGAGGGTTCCACCTTGGTGATGGTTACCGGCGGTGGAGAGGCGGCAAAACGATTTAGGGCGTCGTCGCGCATGGCCAGCAGATCGCGTGTCACGTGTTCTTCCGATTCGACCGTAAAATCCCAAGCAAGCTGCAATTCTCGGCGATCGACACCGGCACGGGCGAGGGCCGGGAAGATGGCCGACTCGTAGTACGGCGCGAGAGCGGCAAGTACCTGATCGGTGATCGTTCGATCACGAAGCTGCCGGAAACCAGATGGGGCAGGCAACGGGCGGCCGCTCGGGTCCGTCAATCTTCGCAGAGCGACGATGTAGCGATGGCGAGGAGCGAGGCGGACGAGGGGACGCAAGACGATGGCGCGCCGCGCATCGTTGGTTGCGCGCGGGTCGAGGTCCACGAGATGGAAGACGCGTTCACCCGTATCGGCATCCAAGATGACGGTGGGGCTGCTGGGCGCGAGGGAGCGCAGGAGCCGCCCTGGATCGCTGGGATCGTAGGTGGCGAGGTTAGCGAGGTCCACGGCGTCGCCGAGCAATGCCAGGATTTGGGTGCCCATCGAGAAGCCATCGGCAACGTGGACGCGCGACGGGTCGAACGGGCGGTCGTGGATGTCGTGAGGTAGGGCGGAGTCGGGGATGGCCACCCGCCGGCCCGAGGGATACTCCCCATCCGCCACGGTGAACACGTTCGAGGGAAACGGCAGCAGGCAATCGAATTCGGGAGCCAACGGGTTGCAGCCGGGCGGGGGCTCGGGAATCGGAACAACGCTGCTCGTAGACGGGTCGCCGTCACTGCCACAGCCTGCTAGCGCGCCGAGCAGCGCGAGGCACACGACAACGAACCTCTTGGGCCAGTGACGGCCGCTACGACCTAGAACGCAAACCATGACGGGCTCGTGTACCCGAGTCGCGCCATCGAAGCCAGGGTGCTGGGGAAGGTAAGGTTGCGCGACTTGCCGCAGTCAGTCACTGGCGTCGGAAAACTGTGCAGCGCCGTTGCGTTTGGCCGGTGTGGTCATCCGGGCTTGCCAGCATCGTCCGAGCGAGTTGCGCAGTTCCGCCACCACCTCGGGCTGTTGGGACAGTGGTAGGGCCGGAAGCGAAAGCTTGGGTCCTTTTGCTTGCAGGCTCATGGTGGCCGCGCCCGAAGATCGCGCAGCGATATGAAGCGCTCGCACTCCGGCTTCGTTTGCCCAGCGATTGCGGTAGACAAAGCCGCCCCGCCGTGCTCGCCAGCAGGCCCGCCCGGAACAACTGCCGCCGCTACTTACAGGAAGTTCGGCGACCAAGCTGGGTTGGTTGTTGGCGGAGTCGAACACACACAGCGCATAATCCGTGGAGCTTTGCGGATCGCCGAGGTCGGCGGAGTTCGTACCGCTGGTTGCCCGCCAGCTCCACTGGAGCAGGTCGCGCGCATCGTTCGTGGCGTCTGCGATTCGGAGACGGGATGCGCCGGGGCGATTCGGCTGGATGCAACTGGTTCGAGGTAGTGCAATGCCGGAGCACGATCCCGATCCGTTGCATTGATCCCCCGTCGTGCACAGCCGCCCATCGTCGCACGGGCTGCCGGCTGGTTCGAACTGGCAGGAAGCGGAGCAGCAATCTCCGGAGTGTTGGTTGCCATCATCGCATTGTTCCGATCCGCACACGATGCGGTTTCCGCACTGGCCTGATGGCGTGCAGTTGCGATCGCAGCCATCGCAGTCGGTGGTGTTCCCGTCGTCACAGACTTCGCCCGGGTCGACAGTGTTGTTCCCGCAGGTCATTTCGTCGGCACCGATGTCGACGCGGGCTCCGTTGAGGCGCGGCGCATCATCGAGGTCGGTAGTGCCAGGAGGCACGTTGGTGGTCGGGTCGCCCGCATCTACGGCTGCAGAATTCGGTTCCAGGTGAAAGTCACCCTCGGCCGGTGCACGCAGCGAAGGATCCGTAAACTGCGAGTGGCTGTCTTGTCCGCTGCGGGTTCTGTAGGCGGCGAAGCCGGTGAGCGCTTCGTCTTGCCAGACCCAGCGGCTTTGGCTTTCGCTCGTGGGACCGAACCACAAATTATAGTCCAATGTGTTGTTGGTAGCCCCTGGTGTCGTGACCAGAAGCAGGTTTTGCTTGCCGGCCACCACGAGATTGTTGCGCACGACGTTGTTCTCGGCCCATTGAATCCATAACTCGCCGAAACCGCTCCACAGCGTGTCGTTGTGATACAAGGTATTGTTCTCGAAGACGGAGTTCTGCACCCGCCCCACCGCGGGCGAGTAACCGCCGAAGACTAGACCAGATTTCTCGTTGAAGGCGAGCAGGTTGTTGCGCACGACGATCCCGGAGGCGACGACGCCGGCATTCTCGGCGCCGACCTCGATGCCGAGGTCGCTCTGGCGGACCTCATTGTTTTGGATGAGGATATCCCGCCCGCCGTCCACGTAAATCCCGGCGGCGAAGCCGCCTCCGTAAGAAGACCGTGCACGCAACACGCGGTTGCCTTCACAAACTCCGGATCGAGCGACCTTGGTCGGGTCCGGTTGAATGTCACGCTCGCCGCCGATGAAGTCGATGCCGATGTTGTTGACGTCATGGACGTAATTGTTGCGAACCGCGAAGTTGGTCACGTTGCCGTTCAAGACCAGTGCCTCGCTGGGGGCGGGTTCACAGTCGAAAATCTCGTTCCCTTCGATCACGAGATCGGAAATGGGTGCAGGGTCGGTTCCGTAGACGGTGATGCCCATGGCGTTCTTGCCGCGCATGTCGTGGATGCGGTTGTCTCGAATTTCGATGTGCGAACCGCTTCCGACAATCCGGATGCCGGAGCCGTCGGTGACCTGGAGGTTGTTGCGCAGTTCGAGGCCCTGGATGCGCACCCAGCTCTTCGATTCCACCAAAATCATGTTGGCGCCCGTTACACCGGCCCCGTCGAGTACGACCGTTTCGTTCGGGGCAGCGGAGAGAGTCAAAAACGCCCCCGGGGCCCCACCGTTCGTGAAGCGGACTTTTTCGGAGTAGACACCGGCGCGGACCAACACGGTATCCCCGGGGCCCGCCGCATTGAGTGCTGCCTGGATGGTCGGGTACGACGTGGGCACTTCGAGAATGGCGGCAGTGACCCGCGTGGCGGTGACCAGGAATGCCGCCAATGGGAGAAGAGCCAACGCACGACTGCAACGTTGCCGGCAGGACATGGGTCAAATTATCGGGGCCGTGGCCACAGCAGTCAATCGAAGCGTGCGGTTCCCGCCGGTGTTTTTCGCTTAGCGCCGCGTTTCAAACGTGGGTGTCCCGTATGGTTCGTAATGACGCCGCGAGTACCGAGGCGAGTCGCGAAGGGTAGGGGCAGCCGGCCGGTCGCCCCCACGTGCCTCCGCCTTTGAGTACTTCGCCGGAATCGGACCCACACCCGAGCGCTCTCCCTGAGAAGGCGAGCGCCTCGCGCGACCACAAGGGTCGCCCCGACAGCTTCCGCGGAGAGGGGAGTGTTCCGCAGGCGAGGGGACGATCCTACGGTGTAGCGGCGCACGGCGTGCGCCCCTACACCGGGCCGACATCGGGCCCACATGGGACATCCACCTTCGCGCGCGAGGCTCACTGGGCGGGCCCGTGGGGGACCAGTGTTGCCGTATCCCGGGGGCTGAACGAAAAATCGTAAATTACCCCTTCACGGTTGGCCCAGGGTGTGGCAGGTGTGGGGTGCCATGTGTCTCGAGGGGTCAGGAAGCGTTAACGCGTGGGTGGGTAGCCACTGCAGCTCGGTGTGGGAGTGCTCGCAGCGGCGCGGAAGTTCACTGCCGGTTTTGCAGCGAAGGAGGTTGGCAGCATGAAGTCGTGGATGGTCTGGCGTTGGGGAAGCCTCGTCCCGAGGGCGTGTGCTACAGTAGCCAGCGCAGTGACGCTGGCCTCCGTCGCCTCGGCCACGTGCGTCGGCGACTGCAACGGAGACAACGACGTCGGCGTGGACGAAATCGTCGTTGCCGTGAACATCGCGCTGGGCTCAGTGGGTGCCAGCGCCTGCCTGGCCGCAGATACCAACGGCGATGGAACGGTGTCGATCGACGAGATCCTCCAAGCTGTGGTTGCCGCGTTGCAGGGCTGCCCGGTGACCACCCCAACTCCAACTGCGATTCCACCAACTCCCACGTTCACAGTGACGGAAGAGCCGACGGCGACGCCCACGCCAGCGGCCGAGACGCCGTCACCTTCTCCGACCCCTTCGCCAACTCCGACCACGGGCGCCGTGCCCTCACCGGTGGGCCAGGGGGTAAAGTCCGCAATCGTCAGCGCGGCATTTAACCCATCCGGCCAGTTGCAAGTGACCTTCACACTGACGGACGAAGACGGAACACCGCTGGCGCCTGTACTCAGCGCCACCCAAAATCCGCGCGAGGCACGGGTGAGACTCACCCTGGCTCACATCGAGGAGTACTCCGGAGGCGGAGAGTTCGGGCGCCGGTTCGATCGTTACGCCAACGACATCAACCGAACCCGCCCGGCGTACGATTCGGGAGGTACGCTGGAGACCCTGGACGCCGCTCGGGGCCTCTACCGGTACACCTTCCGCCGTGCAGTACAAAGCGTCGTTCCGGACGCCACCTACACCGTGGCCATGCAGGTCGACCGTGTCCTAGAGGGCGTGCAACGCAGCGCCAACCCTGTGCTGGACTTTGTCCCCGCCGGAGGAACGCCACGAATCCGGGAAGGAAGCACGACGGCGCAGTGCAATAGCTGCCACGATCCCTTGGTGGCTCACGGAAACCGGCGAGAGGTCAGGCTCTGCACGGTGTGTCACACGCAAGAAGCGGTAGACGAAAAAGGCAATAGCGTGGACTTCAGCGTGATGATCCACAAAATCCATCGCGGTAAAGAGTTGCCTTCGGTGGTAGCAGGCCCACCGGGGACGAAGTACGCGATCTACAGCAGCTTCTTGCGGAGCGACGTCGTGTTCGCGGAAAAACTCGCCTCGGGGCAAGTGGCCGGTGTGGGATTCCCGCGCGCGATCGAGAACTGTGCGGTCTGCCACAGCGACGGAGCCACGGCAGACTATCACCGGGCACGCCCGGCCACCGCGCCTTGCGCTTCGTGCCACGATGATGTGAATCCCTCCACGAACGCGACTGCCGCCGGGCCCCCGGGCACGAATCATTTCCAGGGCCGCGGGTTCGAGGACGGCGACTGTGCGTTCTGCCACGAGGCCGACTCTGGCCGGGAGTTCGATGTGTCTGTTGCCGGCGCCCACGTAGTTCCCTTGCGATCGCGGCAACTCGCCGGCTTGGAAGTCCATATTCTCGGCCTGACAAACCACGAAGCCGGAGCGACTCCGGTGGTGACGTTCCAGGTAACCGACCGCGCAGGTACTCCCTTGCGAGACCTTTCCGGGCTCAACCGACTGGCCTTTACATTGAGCGGACCCACCACCGAGTACTCCTCGATGCTGGTGGCGACGGCCGTCGGTGGCGGCGCCTCTGGAAGCCTCACAGGTCCCGACGAAGCTGGGACGTTTACCTACCAGTTCCCGTTCCCTGTGCCGGCCGATGCGAGCGGCACTTGGGCCCTCGGCGCCGAGGCGCGGCGGCAGGTGACGCTGCCGGGAGTCGATCCGATCGGCGACAAAGTCGCGCAGGAAGCGGCACCGAATCCGGTGATCACGTTCAGCGTGGATGGTTCACCCGCTGTGGTGCGGCGCGCGGTGGTGGACGACCAGTTGTGCGCCCGCTGCCACGGCGACTTTTCCGTGGACTTCAGTGTGCATGGCAACTTGCGCAACACCGTGGAGTATTGCGTGATGTGTCACAACCCGGACCAGACCGATGCAGCGCGTCGGCGCCGCGATCCAGCGGCCGTAGCTGCCGGCGACGCTACCGCAACGATCGACATGAAGGTGCTGATCCACAAGATCCACACCGGCGAGGAACTCTCCCAAAAACCGTACATCGTTTACGGTTTTGGTGCCCCGCCACAGAACTTCACCCGCTTCGATTTCTCCGAAGTGTTGTACCCCGGCGACCGCCGCAACTGCCGCTCCTGTCACCTGACTGGCACGTATCTCATTCCACCGTTCCCTGGCCCCGCACATGGCTCTTTGCTCACGCGTTTGGATCCAGGGACAGGTGCTGAGATCGTGGTGGGTCGGGACGGGCCGATTACTTCCGCTTGCACTTCGTGCCACGACAGCGACATCGCCAAAGCTCACGCCGCCACCCAAACTACATCCGCGGGTCACGAAGCCTGCGCCGTTTGCCATGCAGAAGGCCGTTCGTTCCCCGTCTCCGGAGCACACGCGCGGGTGTTCTAATGCCAGTTCGCTTGCCTAGCCACGCGCGTAGGGCGGGTTGCGGGTGCGGCCCGTGTAAGAGACGAATCATGCCGGAAAGATAGGTTGTGGTAACGGGCCGAGGATGGCGATGCGATTGCCGTGCAAGCGTACCCTCGGGTGGATCGCCATCGCGTGCTTGTGGGGCTTGCCGGCTCGTGCAGCAGACCTGGCCGGTGGCGTGCTGCTCCATGGCCAAGTACGCGAAGGGGATCGGGCGGATTCCACCGAAGCGCCGACGAATGCTTACGGCGTGATCTTGGCCCCGAACCTCCATCACGGTGTCGGCGGCGAAACGTACTTCCGCTTGGACCGCGACTGGAGCCGCGCCGACGGCGCTTCGGATTTTTACCTGGGCTTTGCTCGCGTGCCCTTTCGTGGCCTGGAATTGTCTTTAGGTCGGCAACTCCTCGACGAGGTTCCCGGCGCCTTGTACGTGGCGGACGCCGGGCGGTTGCGTGTGGATCGCGGCGGGCCACTGAGTTTTTCGTTGTTCGGGGGGCAACCGCGATACTTCGAACCACTGCGCGGGCCGGAAATTGTTTCGCAAGACGAGCAGATTTTCGGAGGCTCCACTCGGCTGCGCTGGCTCCCGTTGGGCCAAATGGTGTTGACTTTCGCTCAACTGCAACGCGAGCAACGGCGCGTGAACCAGCTCGTGGGCGCAACTTGGGGCCGCAACTTTTTGAACCTCCCGTGGCGGCCGCAAATGTACGCGCTGGCCACCTATGACACGGCCGAACGCAATCTCCAGCAAGCCACTGGCGGAGGTGGCTTCGCCCTCCATCCGCGGGTGTTTGCCCGCGTCGAGGCAAGTTACTACAAGCCGAGCGCGCGCAGCGGAACAACGCTGGCGGGGTTGGACCGTTTTGTCGATCCGCTGTTCTCTGTGTTTTCGGTAGCCAGCATGCGCCAGGCACGTGGCGGCTTGCAATTTCAGTGGCGCCCAACTGTGTATGGGTCGCTGGACTACGCCTTCCAAACTTTCGAAGAATCTCCCGGCAAAACAGTGGATGGGAATCGCGGCAGCGTGGGAGTGACATGGCTCCCGGAAGGGGATGGTTTGGAATGGGTTCGGGCCGAGGTGGCGATCACCGATAGCCGGGGTGGAGACTTGTATGCGCTCCGCGGTTACTACGAAAACCGTGTGTACCAGCGAATCTTGTTCCGCACCAAAATCGAAGTGGCCGGCTTCGACAAAGTGACGAACGAGAGCGACACGGTCGTTAGCGGTCGGATGGGCGTTGGGTACGAGTTTGTTCGTGGGCTGCTCGTGGAAGTGAATTTCGAAGGCAACCGTTCGCCGCGTTTCGATCAGGAGTTTCGCCTCGGTTTCTTCGTGACGTACAACGCCCAATACCGGAACGGCCGGCAGGCCCCGGCCATGGAACGACCCGTGTTGCGCTATCCGGGAGGTTGGGCGGGGTGAACATGCGCTCACTGCGTTGGGGCTGCGCGCTCGTGGTTGTGTGCGCTGGCGTGGCTGCGTGCCGCCAGTGGATGCCCGCGAACGCTTACTTGCAGCCGCGCACAGACCAAGCACTGCGACGCAGTACCCGCGATGCGCGCCAAAGCTTCGATCACGCAGTGCACCAGCGCGCCTTTCGAGAAAAAGGGGTGGCCTGTGTGGACTGCCACGTCTTCGCCTTGCGGATCGAAACCGAAGACGAAGAGCTTGCCAAGGCGCTCTCGTTGCAGGCGCTCCACCCGGGAAGCGCGGCCTGCCACTCGTGCCACCTGCCCGGCGAGTACAAAATGCTGTCGGCGTCGCGCCGCTGCCGGAACTGCCACGGCAACCTTTGGCCGCTCTTGCCCGACGATCACCGCGCCGGCTGGCAAACGGCTCATGCGGCCGCCAGCCACGCCGAACCTGAACGCTGTCAGGATTGCCATCACCAGCAAGAATGCGTGGATTGTCACGCTCGCCGCGATACGATCGACACGCGCGTGCACGAACGCGGCTTTCGCTTCTTCCACTCCATCGAAGCTTGGGCAAATCCCATGCAGTGCAGTAGTTGCCATCGTGCCGACTTTTGCATCCAATGCCACCGAACGTCCGGAATCGGAGGCGCCGGATGATCCGTGGGCTGTGGCCTAGCCTTGCGCTCGTGCTGCTCGCAGCGTGTGGGGAAGATGCCCGCCCGCCCGTGGAGAACTATGGAAATCTGCTGGAGTCGCCCGCAGGTTTGGTGCTCGTCGCCGAGGAACATCCTTCGGGTTGGGGGCGCGCGGATTGTTTTCTTTGCCACCTGCCCGACCGGATGCACCGCGTGAATCGGACGGGCATCTCGGATTTGGATCTGGCATTTATCCGCAGCGTCGTGCGGAACCAGGGCGAGGCGAGTTGCGCTGCCTGCCACGGCGACAACGGAGTTGCACCATGAGGCCCGGCTCCTGGCTGATTTGTAGCGTGCTGCTTTGTCTCGCTCTCCGAGTTTCTGCCAACGATGAGAGTCCCCACTGGATGTTGCTTCCGAACGGCGAGCCCGACGAGGAGAAGTGTGCCGTTTGTCACGACGAGGATAAAAACTTGCTGTCCTCCAAAGAAGAAACTTGCCTCAGTTGCCACGACCGCACCCTGCACAGCGGCTCGGCCGAGCACCTTCGTGCCACAGCCGCCGAGGTGGAGCCCCTTTTGCCGTCGCAGGAGCGACACGGGGTCGAATTCCCCTTGGCCGAAGATGGGCGCATGTATTGCGGCACCTGCCACTTGTTTCATGACCCGCGGGTCGATGAAGTGACGTTGGCGGCTCCACGCTCATTGCCCCCAGCAGGTCTGGCCAAAGAAATCCGCCAGGCGATCGAGAAAAAAATTCAGGGGACGGTGGGCACGCAGCCGGGCGCCGAGCTGGAGTGGTCGTTTGCACCGCAGTCCACAGGGTTTTTGCGTCTCCCGATTGACGACAACCGGCTGTGCACCGCTTGTCACGAAAAAGAAGGAGGCCGGCGTTGAAACGGTGGGGTACCGCGGGTGTTGCCCTGCTGGCTGCGCTGTGGGGATGTGGCGATCCGGGCGCACCGCGCTTTTCGGGAGCGCCCCCGCCCGTTGTGCAGGCGTTTGGAACCTGCGCGTTTTGCCACTCGGGCGAGGCGGACGGCATGCTGCCCGTGGCAGCGAGTTTGAACTGTACGATCTGCCATGCGGATGCTCGGCCCGGGTTCGCGGGGCCAGGGCATCGTGCCTTGCCAGGAACAGAACTGGTTCCCTCCTATCCTCCGACCGGCCATCGCTTGGGCGCAGATGCGGCCTTTGGTTCGTGTGCCTTTTGCCATAACGACACGAGTGGGGAGCTACGCGTGTTTGCGGGTTTCTTGCGATGTGAAACGTGCCATACCGCGGTGCTGGCGGCGAGCTTTGGGCCGCGGCACCGCAGCCTGCCGAGCGCCGGGCAAGTACCGAGTGCTCCGCCGCAGGCCCACGCTGCCGGTGCGAATGCGGCGTGGGGGCACTGCGCCCTTTGTCACGATCGCGAAGCACAGGACCTCACCGAAGTCCTCGGCGGTCCAGGAGAGCTCGCGTGCAGCACCTGCCACAGCGAGCGCAGCCCAGGCGTGTTCGGCCCCGGCCACTTCACGTTGCCGTCGCGCGACATCGTGCCCGCTCCGCCCCCGCGCGCGCATCGCCCGCAAGCGGAACGCGCTTGGGGATCGTGCGCGTTGTGTCACAACGCGGAAGCCCGCGCGGTGGAGGCCGTTCTGGGTTCGCCCGAAGATTTGCGATGCGATACCTGCCATAGCGACCGAGCCCCGGGCCGTTACGGACCGGGGCACCGCGCGCGCCCGTTAAATACACTCGTGCCCGATGCACCGAGCGACCCGCACCGCCCGTCGGCGCTTGCTGCAACCTCGGCAAGCTGCGCATTTTGTCATAGCCGTTTGGCCGAGGCCGTCGGCCCGGTTACCGATGAGCTCGCCTGTTCCGTGTGCCATGCCGAAGCGGCCGCGGCATTCGGGCCTGGCCATCGCCGACTTCCGGACGTTGCGCTGGTCCCGGCTTTCGTCGGTGCGGATCACGCGCTCGGTCGCTGGCAGCGGTTCGGCGTGTGCGCGTATTGCCACCGCGACCTCGGGGAAAACGTCGAGGCCAGCAATGCGGCCGAGCTCGGGTGCATCGTGTGCCACCGCCAAAAGCTAGGCGAATACGGGCCGGCTCACCGATCGCTTCCGGGCGCCGATCTCGTACCGGATTTTGTCGGCGCGAGCCATTTCAGCGATGACCGCCGCATCTTCGGCACTTGTGCATTTTGCCACAGCGATACCGCGGAGCGCGGCCTAGAGCTTACCCACGGGAGTTTGGCGGTAGAATGCAGCCGATGCCACGTGCCCCGCGAAGGCGAGCCGTTGGGAAAGGGCCATCAGTCGGTGGCGCCATGTGCGGCTTGCCATGGTACGAGTCGCCGCACGCACCACGATCCCGCCGAAGGAACAGCGCAGGAGTGCGCCGTGTGTCACAATCCTCATGGCAGCCGGAATGTGTTTCTGGTCCGGGAGGCGATTCGCACTCCGATGGGATTGGAGCGCGGCGTCAGGTTCGAGAACTTGCGCGGCAGTGACGACGCCGGTTTCACCGCCGCAACTCGCCCGGGCTCCGGGCTCTGCGAGGTGTGCCATACGACCACCCGCTACTTTCGTGGCGACGGCACGGGCGATCCTCACTTTGTCTTCCCGTGTTTTACTTGCCATCCCCACGCGCTGGGATTTTCGGTGCGGCCATGAGCGAGCGGCCAAATTTGTGGCGCAACCCGGTGAGTATGGCGGGCTGGGTCATTGCTGGCCTGGCGGCAGTGTGTTTCGTGTTCTTGTGGCTCTACGATACGCTCGCGCCGGGTCCTGGGGCGCCGTACGCGGGCATCGTGATTTTCATCGTCACACCCGCATTTTTGTTGTTCGGTCTGACTCTCGTGCCTGTCGGCTGGTGGTGGAGCCGCAGGCATTGGCGGCGCACTGGTGCAGCGTGGGCGTTAGTCTGGCCGGTGATCGACTTCAATCAGCCGCAGACGCGCAAAACGGCTCTTCTGGTCGCTTCGGGCGGATTGCTGTTCTCGTTTCTGTCGGTGTTCGGGGCGTTTCAGGCCTACGAGGCCACCGAGTCCGTCACGTTTTGCGGTGCGCTTTGCCATCGCGTGATGGGGCCGGAGTACGCAGCCTACCAAGTATCGCCACACGCGCGGGTGGCGTGCGTGGATTGCCACGTAGGTTCGGGGGCGGAGTGGTACTTGCGTTCCAAGTTCTCGGGTGTGCGCCAGCTCTACCACTATGTGACCGGTACGTATTCGCGTCCGATCCCGGTGCCGGTGCATAACTTGCGACCTGCGACCGACACGTGTCAGGCCTGCCACTGGCCGGAGAAACCATATGGTCGCGTGGGTCGGCGGTATGTCTATTTCCTCGCCGACGAGTCAAACACCCGCTGGGAGACCGATATGGAAATCTTGGTTGGGGGTGGTCGTCCGGGCACTCCGCAAGCGGGGGGCATTCACTGGCACATGCAGATCGAGAACGTTGTGGAATACGTGGCGGCGGACGAAGCGCGTTCGTCCATCTGGTGGGTGCGCGCAACCAATCGCTCAACCGGCGCGAGCGTCCTGTACCGATCGCCCGAAGTCGAGGGGGATCCGCCGGCCGACGCACGCTGGCGGACCATGGACTGCATGGATTGCCATAACCGCCCGGCGCATGTGTTCCGGGCACCCCGGGATGCCGTCAACGAGGCGTTGGCTGCCGGCGTACTCGACCCGCGTTTGCCCTCTGTCAAGGAAGCCGCCATCGACTTGCTCACGGAAGACTACGAGGACACACCGTCCGCGCTGGCTGCGTTGCGTGCGGGTCTGGCGGCCTTTTATCGGGAAAAGTTCCCCGAGATTGCCGAGCGGGAAGGGGCGGCAATTGGCCGGGCGGTAGCGGAGCTCGAACGGATCTACCGCGAGAACTTTTTCCCGGAAATGAAGGTACGCTGGGATGCCTACCCTTCGCACGATAGTCACTTGTTTTCTCCGGGTTGCTTCCGCTGCCACGACGGCCGGCATGCCGCCGCGGATGGAAGCGTGATTCGCAACGACTGCAACTTGTGCCATATCGTCCGGGCGCAAGGTCCTCCGGACAACAAGCAGTATGCGACCGCCGAGAACGGCCTCGAATTCGAGCATCCCGCCGACGTGGGTTCGGACTGGAAAGAGTCGCCATGCTACGAGTGCCACTCTGGCGCAGCCCCTTGAAGCCCGCGGGCGCAGGCGGTGGCGCGAAAGGATGGAGTGGCGAGCAGCGAGGCGCGAATCCCGTGCAGTGTAGGGCGCAGGGCCGTGCGCCCACCCAACGTGCAGAGAGAGGGCTGGTGCAGACTGGGCGTTTACGCCTGTGACCGCTAGAGGCCAGCGGTTGCGGCGGCTCGAGCGGCCGTATCGGCCGGGGCGTAGATCTTTTGCCGTTCGAGATAGGCGCGGCGCACGACTTCCACGTCGCGCAGGAACGGCTCGAGCTCGGAAAGCAGCAACGCTTGCGGGCCGTCGCAAAGTGCCTCTTCCGGCCGTGGGTGAAAATCCACCAGCACCATGTTGGCCCCCGCAATTATGCCCTGGGCAGTGACATGGGCAATATCGAGGATGCCATCGGGCGCCATGGTCTTTTTACCCACGGAATGTGAGGGATCGATGCATACCGGCAGGCGAGTGAGCCGCTTCACCACGGGCACATGCGCAAAGTCCACGAAGTTGCGGTGTGGATCGCCCAAGTGAGTCTTGACCCCGCGCAAGCAAAATACGATGCGATGGTTACCGCCGGTGGCCAAGTATTCACAAGCGTTCAAAGACTCGTCCAGCGAGATGCCCATGCCGCGTTTGAACAAAATCGGAAAATCTTGCTGTTGCCCCACCGCTTTGAGCAACTCGAAGTTTTGGGCGTTGCGGGTCCCAATCTGCAACATCACGCCCGTAGGGTTCCCAGCGGCCGCAAGCGCGTTGCGGATTTCGTCCACATGCGACTCGTGGGTCACCTCCATAGCGATGATCCGGATCCCGTACTTGCCGGCGAGTTCGAACACGTACGGCAAGCAGTTTTTACCGTGACCTTGGAAATCGTATGGACTCGTGCGCGGCTTGTACGCTCCGGCGCGAGTGGTGGTTAAGCCAACGTCGCGCAAGGCGCGGAACATGGCCTCGACGTTTTCTCTCGTGTCCACCGCACAAAGGCCCGCAAACACATGAAACGTGTCTTGAGTGAAATGAATCCCGTTGTATTCGAACCCGACGACCTCGGCTTGCCCTTCGTGACGCCCGATTGCCCGATACTTTTCTCGAATCCGGATCACTTTTTCCACGGCTTCCATCTCCTCGAAAGGCTCGACCGGAATCGAGGTCGTGGGCCCGAGCAAGTACACCTCCGTGAGTACGCGCGTTGCCCCTTGAATTTTGCGGACGACGGCACGTACCTCGGGATAGCGCTCCGCGCGCTTGACAACTTCTTGTACCTGCGGGGAATCCGGGTCCACGTCGGCCTTCATTACGATGATCATGTTCGTTCCTCCAGAACGAGCACCGCTATCCGTTAGCGAGCGGAGCCAGTCTGCTGCAAGCGCATGCTTCGTTCTCATCCACCGAACGTGCGCCGCGCAGTTCGCACGCTGGCGCAACCGGCGCGGTGGACCGTGTGCCCCTAGCTGGGCGCGATCTCA
This sequence comes from Candidatus Binatia bacterium, assembly GCA_026004215.1. Taxonomy (GTDB): domain Bacteria; phylum Desulfobacterota; class Binatia; order HRBIN30; family HRBIN30; genus HRBIN30. Next base: position 332,069 of record BPIR01000002.1, on the reverse strand, counting down.
GAAGGCGTACTCGATTTGGAACGAATAAATCACGTCCGCCCGCAGGCCGTCGCGATTCAAAGGGAGTTGCACATTTCCAGCGGCCACCCATTGGCCGAACGGATTGACTTTGAAGCCGACAGCGGTTTGCAGCACGTTGTCGTTGATACCGTCGCGCCAGTCGTCATGAAATCCGAGAAAATCCACCGCGAGCGTGGCCCAGGACGACGCTCGCCAGTCGGTGCCCGCGATCCATTGCGCCTGGCTCACGTCGTTTCGGCTGCGCAGCGCGTAACCCAAGTTCAGGTGGGGCTCCCAGTCGCCCATCTGCTTGGAGAAGACGAGCCACGGGGTCAACGTAGGGTCGTGAAAACCCAGCAAGTCGCGCGCTCGGCCTGTCGGTAAGGTGGCCACTGCAACCACGGCAACGTCCGCCCAGCGGTAGTCCCCCACATGCCACTTTCCCCGCAGGTACAGGTCGCCCGTACCGAAGGCGGTGGCGTCGAAACTGTCCGCCGCACACAAAAATTCGCCGGGGCAAGAGCCCAGATTGTCCACCACCACACCACGCTGATCCACGGTGAAAAATGCGCCGCCATCGCCGTTCGGGTCGAGAATGACTGCGCGTGCGTTCGCTTGCATGCGCGCCCGCGCCAAAGACAGGCTCACGCTCACGTCAATCGAGTCCGTGAGTCCGTAGGCTGCGGTGAGGAACCACAAGTCGAACCCCAGGCGAAAGTCGAGAGTGGTTTCGAGTAAATTGTCCGCAGCCGGAAGGCGATCTTGTTCGGGCAATTGATCGAGAAAGCTTGCGGACAGTGCCGGCTGCACGGAGCGCAAGTGCCGCAAGGACGTGCCTTCGAGAGTATCGAAGTCGATACGGGTATAAGAGAAGCCGAGAGACGCCGTGCCGGCTCCCAAAGTGGTGGCTCGCTCTGCGAGACTCGGACCCAAACTTTGTGCTCGCCGCACGTAGCTTTCCGCAGCGTCGTCGAACTCGAACCGGAAGGCGCCCGTTACCGAAGGAGGAGGTACCTGCGCCCTCGCTGTGGCCAGAGCCGCCGACAACGCCCGGAACTGGTCGGCCACGCGCGGCTGCTGCACGTCGTTGAAGGCGCGCGGCGTGATAGAGGTGCGAAACGCGCCACCGAACAGCGACGGGACCCCCTCTCCGAGGGGTTGCGCTTCCATGGCTGGCGGCAGCAGAAACAGCGTGCCGACGGTTGCCAGCACCAACAGGGCGAAGAAGAGCCCGGGTCTCGATCGCGCACAGGGCGGCTTGGTTCGAGCTATGCTCACCCGCATCCCCCATCCCTATGGTTTACCGGCAATGAGCCAACCCTGCGCCGTGCGGACGAGCCGGCGGGTCAGCCGTACTTCGAGGGTAACCGGTTTTCCGCTTTCCCGATCGGTGAAACGGTCGCGACGCAGGAAAGAAATGACCATGTCTTCGCCTTGGCGTTCCACATGAACGTCTTCGATTTCCACCTGCAGGTCCACTGCATTCTCGAAATAGCGTGCCAGTGTGGCTCGCCGCGAAGAAGGAAACTCCACGTAAAGCTGGGCAAACGCCTCCACGTCTTTCCGGGTCAGGGCTTTCCGGTAGCGGCCCAAAAGGTCGCTCGCTTCCTCCTCCAAAGAGCGCACTTCTTCCGCCCAAACGGGGGCGGCCCAGCCAAGGCTCCACCAGGTGTTCCATCCGCGCGATTGGCGCTGGCGCTGGTTCTGCCTGCCTGTTGGCGTCGGAGCCGGCGCCACCTCGGGGAGGGGTTCGATCTCGCCTTCGCTTTCCAGCAGCAGGCGCAGCGCGTCGAGGTTACTTTTCTCGCCGGAGCTGCCCGCATCTGCGGGCACGGCCACGTGCATGCGCCGGAGCAAGCTGTAGACGAGATGCTTTTGCAAGGTGAAAAAGTCGTCGAGCGAACCTTGCACGCTGTCGGAGCCTTCCTGCAGGCCCGTGCGGCTATACACGATGTGCGCGTCAATGCGAATCTCTTTGCCCACGATGCTGAAGGAGCCGGTGATCAAACGGTCAATGCCGAGTTGACGGGCAGCGGCGAGCAAATCGCCGCGCTGCGCCACAGAACGGTCGACGAGTTCTGGCGCATATACGTGCAAGGCTTTGACCTTGCTCAGCTCGGTATTGAAGGCCGTGCGCAGGGCAATGCCGACCCAGTCGTGCTCCGGGTCCGAACGCAAATTTTTAAAGGCCATCACAGCCACGGAATTGCCGGCGAGTGCGTCGGCCTCCAATGGGCGGTCTGTTGCAGGCGGGGGAATCGGGGCGGGAGCTACCGCGGGGCGCGATCCCTTTGGGACAGCCACGAAACTGAAGTCCGTGCCTTCGACCTTGTAGTAGGGGTGCTGTCGTTCGGCCGTCAGGCTGGCCACGGTACGAGCGACATAACCGAAGAGCTCGGTGACCAAGATGGTTCCATCGCGGTCCGCATCCGCTTCTCCAGAAAGCCCTTGCAGGATGCTGTACGTGAAGGCGCCGTGGCCGAGATCGGAGCGCTCCTCCGACTCCTCGCCGGGCTTGCTCGCGGCGAGCAAGAAAAATCCCTCGCCAGCGTTCAAGCGCGCTGCCGGATCGTCGAGCGCTTCCAAGTGGGAGCTGGCCAGCCGCAAGGCGCCAGAGTGGCAAGTGTCCAGCATCACCACCACGCCGCGCGCACTCCGCCGAACCAAGCGCAGGGTTTCGTCGAGGTCGGTCATCCGCAAACCAGCGCTCACGTAGTTTGCCGTGGTGGCAGGTGCAGGCAAAAAATAATAGCTGCCGGTAGAACGATCTTGCACGCCGTGCCCAGCGAGAAACAGTACGGCAACATCGTTCGGCCGCGCCTGTCCGAGAAACCGGATCATGCCCTCCAAAATCGCCTCGCGGGTGACTTGTTCGTCCACCAACACCCGCGTGTGCACCGATTCGTACAAGGCTCCGCCAGCTTGCTTTTCGAGCGCTCCGGCCAGCGCGCGCGCATCGCCGGCAGCAAAGCGCAGCCGCAACGCCGGTTGCGCATACTGGCTCACCCCCACCGCCAGCACCCACAGGCGCGCACGCGCATCCGCCGGACTTTGGGCCCACGCAACAGCCCCAACGGCCGGACACACGGAACCGTGCCAAACGAGCCAAATCAGCAAGGTCACCAATGCCGTGAGCCCCGTAACGCACCGGTGGGCATACGCTGGGATTTCTCTGCCGGCCGGGTTGCCCGCGCAGAATGCAAACAATCGGGTGGGGCGAGAAAAAACAACGGAATGTTGCACTGGCCGTGCACGCTGCGGCAATAAAAACGAATTTTCCCGCATCCTACTGTCCTGCCAGATCTGAAGAAGGCCAGCGAGGGAGCCCCGTGCTAAGCACGCAAAACGCCCAGTTGCAACGCGAACAGTGGAGTGCGTGGCGCTGCCCCACATCTGCGGCTTTGCCCGGGAGGCCTCGGCGGCTAGACGGTGGGAGAGGGATGGCCGAGCGAACAGTTTCCGCCGAGGAACGCGAGTTGGTGCAACGTTGCCTAGGGGGCGATGCGAGTGCCATTCGGCAGTTTCAAGAACAGTTTGGCGAACTGATCTACAACTTCCCCATGCGGGCCTATCGCGTGCCTCCGGAGGACGCTGGCGATTTTTACGTGTTCGCGTTCGACGAGGGGCGCTTGTTCCGTCGTTTGCGCACCTACGAGGGTCGAGTGCCGCTGCGCAGCTACCTCGTGGCCTTTGCGCTGGATCATTTGGTTCTGGAATGGAAGCGGCAAGAGCGCGTGCTGGAAACCGTGTCTCTCGAAGCCCTGGCCGACCAGCAGCCGGGCTGGGAAGCCTCTGTCAAACGAGAACCGGCTCATTCCGTCTCCGGCTCGACTTCGTGGGAGGAGGCGCTGGCGCGGTTGCCGTTGGAAAAGGCGGTTGTGCTCAAACTGCTGCATGTAGAAGATGCCGAGTTTTCGCCCGCAGAACTGCGGCATCTGGCCAGGGCAAGCGGAAAGAAGTTGGCCGAAGTGGTGGGAGAAATCGAACGTCTGCGCTCGCTGGTGCGCGAGCGCGAGTCCAACTTGCGGCGGCTCGAGGATCAGCTCGAAGCGGTACAGGGTTGGATCCGCTTGTACCGGCGCCGCTTGGCCCGCCTCGAAGCCGATAGTTCCGCGGTGCACGAGGGTTCGCCGTCGGCCCGCAAAATCGCGGCCGAGCGGAGCGAGCTCGAGCGCAAGCTTTGTTGGCGCGAGCAGCAACGCCAACGCCTCGTGCAACAGTTGCGCGGTCGCAAGGTGACCGCACCGTACAAGGAAATTGCCCGTTTGCTCGGAACAACGGTAGGCAATATCGCCTCGCAAATTTTGCGGGTGCGCAAAGAGGTCGCGCGGTATCTCGGCGCGGTCGAGCAGTTGCCGCACGACAAACACCGCGGAGCGTGAGCCATGGAAACTATGCGCAAGAACGAATGCCCGGCCGAAGAAACCCTTCTCGAATACGCATTGAACTTCGCCCATGCCGCGACTGCGGCGGCCGTCGAGGCTCATCTAGAAATTTGCGATGCGTGCTTGTGGGCTCTTGCATTGGCACAGCGCCGTATCGTAGAGATGGAGCGTGGTTGCGATGTTGCGGTACCACCGCAACTCGCGGAGAAGGTAGCAGCCCCCCCCCACCGTGTGGCTGCTACGGCGGCCGGCAGCGCGTGGGCGGCGTCGGAGCCGCAACGCGCTCGCCGGCTGACCTCTTCTGGCTTTTGGCCGCTCGCACTTGCAGCCGGGGCAGTGTTGGCGATCGCCGTACAAGTCCGCGATTGGACCGTGTTGGGCGGGGCGGACCGCACCACGCGCTCGGTGCCGCTGGAGAAGGTGGTGCGCGTGGCGGCATCGAGCGCACCGGTGCGGCGCGAACCCCATCCGGCTGCGGAGGTGCTGGCTACGCTCCGGCGAGGCGACGAGGTGACGATTGGAACGGAAGAACGCGAGTGGTATCGGGTGTCGTTACCCAACGGCACCGAAGGATGGGTGGAACAGGACGCATTTCGTTGAGCTCGCTCGCATCGTTCGTTCGTACTGCGCCGCTTGCCCGCGCGGGCATGTGGGTAGCCGTCACTTGCTTTTGTGTGAGTGCCGGTTGGGTGGGTGGTTCGGGCGCTGCCCGTGCAGATGACAGCGCCGAAGTCATCCAGTGCGGCCAGCCCGTGGTCGGTACCCTCGGCGGAGGCCGGCAGGAAGAACGCCAGTACGTGCTGGTCGGGCTGCCTGCGAGCGCCAAGGTTGTCGTGGACGTCCTCGATATTTCCGGCACACTGGATTTGCTCAAACTCAAGGTGGATCATGGGACGACATGCAGTGGATCCGTCATGGCTGACGCCCGGCGATCCGAAGATTTGGAGGTCGAAGTATCCGACTGCTTCGGTCGCGACGCGGGTCGCTTCGTGCTTACCGCATCGGTGGTGTCCGCAGGCGCTGCGAACTGCGGGAAGCCGCTTCCGTGTGGGACGGTACCGTTCGTGCGCCGTTTCTCCACACCCGGGCAAACGCACGCGTACACGTTCTTGGCACGTGCCGGCGACGACATTGCCATATGGGCCGGCCAAGGCCTGCCGCGCAACGGCGAGCAAAGAATCCGCCTGCGTTTGTACACGCCGGATGGCAGAGCGCTCGGGCGCGCAGATTCTTGCGGTGGAAGGGTGGCATTGCGCGCTCCAGTGACGGGGCAGTACACGCTTCTCGTCAGCAGTTGCGGAAAGCCAGACGATCAGCCCTACTGGATTGCCTTCGACGCGCCGGCTTGCCCCTCCGGGCCCGAGGTGACGTATTTGGGTTTGGCCCGTGCGGACGGACGGCCGCTGTTGCCCGACGCGTACGATGCCGAAGGCCGTCCCGTGTATCGGGTCCCCGGTGGTGCGGGCTTTTTCTTCGTCGCCGAGGGGCAGCCGGGTCGCAGCGGCGTGCCCGTGGGCTTGAGGGCGTTTGGCGCAGATGGCTGGCCCGATCTGCAGGTGTTGTTCTCCCGACCGCTCGGCGATGGGAACCCCGCGCTGTGCGATCACACTCCACCGGTGCTGGGCGGCGTGCCTGCAACTCCGAACCTGGAGTTTGTAGATTTGGCCAGCGTCGTACGGGCCGTCAACGATTTCGGTTGCCGTGTGGATGACGGGACGTTGCAGCCCTTGGGTCGCGACGAACCGGACTATGCTTGTACGTCGTTCCCCGATGGAACCGACCACTTCGTGTCGCCCCGCAGCACGGTGCAGTTCTGCGCGGTCATCGCGACTCCATCGGCATTTCGCCCGGGGCAAACACTCGTCAAGGTGCGGCTGCGCGACCAAGCGGGCAATCTCGGCTGGCCGCGCGAAATGGTGGTGGAAGTGGCTGGGGCCCCGCCGGCTGCATGCCCAGGCGATTGCAACCGAGACGGAGTGGTCACGGTCGAGGAAATCGTCCTCGGTGTGCGCGCGGCGTTGGGGGAAGGGAGTCTCGCTGCCTGCGAGACGATAGACCGCGATGGCGACGGTACGGTCACCATTGACGAGCTGCTGCTGGCCGTCTCCCACGCCCTCTTTGGTTGCCCTGCAGCGTGAACGGGCAGGCCCGGCCTGCGGCCGACTTCTCCCTGAACGTTGTCGGGGCGCACCGCCGTGCACCCCGACACTGCACGATCGTCCCTTCCCCCAGAATAGGTGATGGGCCACGGCACGCCCCCCTATGGCCTCCGCGCCATCCGCTATTCGCCACTCCCGACTCGCCCCTCACCCCTTATCGCTCGCCGCTCGCTGGTCACTGTTGGCCGCTAGCCGTTTCATCGCGCCCTCACCCGGCCTGCGGCCGGCCCCTCCCTGGACGTTGTAGGGCGACCCTTGTGGTCGCCCGAGGCGCTGCTCCCGGACGGAAATGGCGGCGGCGTTGTAACAACAGCCCAGGGTTTCTCGGCAATTGACGCGCGTTCGGAGGCGGCGGGGGGCGATTCGGCTTGCCGCCTCGCCCGCCGATACGTGGTATCCGGTTTGCTGGAGGGTTGTATTATGTTTCCTTTTGCGGTTGCCGGTCCGGCGCAGAAGCTCGCGCCCGATGTGGCGGCAAAAGTGCGCCTCGGGCACAGGGAGTCGATCGCGAGGCGCATCCAGCAGGCCGCTCCCTTAGCTGCGATCGCGTTTCTGGTTATCGGCGGTTTGGATGCCCTGGCGGGGAGAGACTCGTCCCCCTCCGTTTCCCTCGGGATCATGCTTGCCTTGGCTGGTCTGCTTCTTGCCGAAGCAGAGTTGCTGCGCCACCAGTTCGCGCGAACCAAGGCGGTGGCCGTGGGCCTTTTTGTTGCCCTGTGTGTGGTTGCTGGCGTCGGCTTGGGCGCGTGGATGGAGAACGACATCAGTTTGGCTGTCCTTGTGTTCGCAACGTTTCCCTTGGTCTTGCCAGCCGTCGTTCCTTGGGGACTCAAACCTCAGGGCACGCTCGTGATCGCGACGTTCCTAATTTTTGCTGCCTTGCTGCACTCCACTGGGAGTTCCCTATCAGAGCTCGCTAGCCCATGGGGCGTGGCAGTCGTGGTGGCCTTGGGCGTTTCCCTGCGCGTGGCCCGCGACGTCGAGCAGGTACACTGGGAAGCCATCCAGAGGGCGGAGCAAGCGGAGGAAGTCAGTGCCTCGTACCGCGAGCTGGTGGAAAACGCTGCCGAGGGAATCTTGCGCACGGACATCAATGGCCGGATCTTGTTTGCCAACGCCGCTGCGGCCGACCTGTTGGGCACGACGAGAGAGCTTCTCTTGCAACGTTCTTTTCTCGACTTGGTAGCACCCGCTGCACGCGAAGATGTCAAGTCGTACTACGCGCAACAGTACCGCGACCGAATACCGCAGACTTTCCGCGAGGTTCCCTTGGTGACGGCTCGCGGAGAGCGAAAGTGGTTCAGTCAAACCGCACAGCTCCAAAAACGAGGAAACCTCGTCGAAGGGTTCCACTTCGTGTTTCGCGACATTACCGACCGGGTAAAGATCGTGGAGGAGCTCCGGCAAAGCGAGGCCCGCTTTCGCAGCACCTTCGAACGCGCCCCCATCGGGATCGCGCTCGTCGCTCCGGACGGCCGCTTTTTGCGCGTCAACTCTGCGTTATGCCAAATGCTTGCGTATTCGGAAGAAGAGTTGCTCCAAAGGGATTTTCAGTCGCTCACGTATCCAGATGACTTGGGGCCGGACCTCGCGCTGGTGGCCGAGTGCCTGGAGGGCAAGCGAGACACTTACGTGATGGAGAAGCGCTACGTGCGGCGAGACGGGCAATTGGTGTTCGCGCGCCTGCACGTGGGCTTAGTGCGCGACTCGTTCGGACTGCCGGTGCATTTCGTGTCGCTCATTGACGATGTGACCGAGCGCAAGCGCCTCGAGAGCGACCTCCTCCGCGCCAAGGAAGTTGCCGAAGCGGCCACGCGCGCGAAGACAGTGTTCCTCGCCAGCATGAGCCACGAAATTCGCACCCCTCTCACCGGCGTGTTGGGCATGTTGAGCTTGCTCCAAAAGACCGAGCTGACTGCCGAGCAGAAGGAGTACGTGGACACGGCGATGGCGTCGGGAGAAGCCCTGTTGGTTTTACTGACCGACTTGCTCGAGCTTTCGCGCATCGAGTCCGGGAGGCTGGAGCTGCGTCCGAGTACGGTGCGCTGTCGCGACACGTTCGAGGACGTTTGCCGCATGTTCCGCGCGCGTGCGAGCCAGAAAGGGGTTGCACTGGTCTTGGATATCGACGCCTCCGTGCCGGCGATGATCCACATAGACGCGAAGGCGTTGCGGCAGGTGCTCGTGAACCTGGTAGGTAATGCCGTCAAGTTTACGAGCCGAGGAAGCGTGCGTCTCGAAGCCCGCTGGGGAAGCGAAGCTGAAGGGTCCACCCATTTGCACATTGTCGTGCGCGACACCGGCCCCGGCATCGCACCGGAAGATTTGCAGCGCATCTTCGAGCCCTTTTGCCAAACGGAGACGGGCCGACGAGGCGGGGGAACCGGGCTCGGCCTCGCGATCGTGCGCCGATTTGCAGAGGCCATGGGCGGACGAGTGTGGGCCGAGAGCACAGTGGGTCAAGGCAGCGCCTTCCACGTCGCGCTGCCGGCGTTGCCCGCAGACGCGGAGAGCCCTCGTACAGGGGAATCGGCTCCGGCTACTTCCACGCTCGAACGCGGCGGCGACAAATCGTCCACTTGGCGAGTGCTGGTGGTGGAAGACCACCCGGTCAATCAGTTGGTTCTGCGGCGCTTGTTGGAAAAAGAGGGCCACGAGGTTGTCGTTGCCGGGGATGGTGAAGCCGCGCTTACCGTGTTGGAAACCGATCGCTTCGATGTTTTGCTCGTCGACCTGCAGATGCCCAAGCTCGGCGGCATCGAACTGACGAGAATCGTTCGCCACCGCGAAGCAAACGGATCGGCCTATGCTCGTCGGGCGGAGCGAGTGCCGATCGTTGTGTTGACAGCCGACGCTTGGGCGGAAGATCGCGATCGCTGTCTCGCCGCGGGAGCGGACGCCTACCTTGCCAAACCAGTGCGCGCGGAGGCTTTGTTTGCCGCGCTCCAAGAGGTGATCAAGCGGGAGAAGGAGACGACCGCACCGAACCCCTACGCGTACGGCGTCGTGTGTGGCGAGTAGAATAGCATCGGTCGGTGGTAGCGCGCGTCCCGCACTGCGCGCCGCCCTTTCCCGGCCCTACGGGCCACCCTCACCCGGCCCTACGGGCCACCCTCTCCCAGAGGGAGAGGGTGGAGTGCGGGACCCTGGAAATGGACACCCGGTGGGAGAGAGGGAGGCAAGTTTCCGGTAAGAGCCGTGGGCGATCTGAGGGAGAGAGGGAAATCCTTTCTTGGCAAACCCGACGTTCCTGTGGTACCCAGCAGTTCCATGGGCCCGGCCGAACCCTTGCCGATCGACTTGGCAGCCCCAGCCCGAGGGCGGCCGCTGCGCGTGGTGCTGCTGACCTTTTACAACTACGAGTCGCACGCCCTGCGGATCTTTCACGCGCTACTCCGACAACGCGGCCACGAAGTGCATTCGGTCTACTTCAAGAACTACTTCACCTACGTGCCGCCATCGCCCGCAGAAGAGGACATGGTGGTGGATTTGGTGACGCGCCTGCAACCGGACCTGCTAGCGGTCAGCGTGTGGTCCACCTATTTCCAGCTTGCCGCACGCTTGACGCAACGAATCAAGGCGGCGGCGAAGCCGGTCGTTATTTGGGGCGGAATCCATGCCCAAACCTGCAGCGAAGATTGTCTCCAGTATGCCGACATCGTGTGCCGCGGAGAGGGTGAATATGTCCTCGCGGATCTAACCGATCGCTTGGGCCGGGGGGAGGATTGGAGCGATTTGCGCGGGTGTTGGGTTCGCCGCGGCGACACCAGCGTGAAAAACCCTCCCTGGCCGCTGATTCCTAATCTCGACGTCTTACCGCTGCCCGACCTATCGCCCGCTAACAAGTACTATCTCGGCAATGGGCGGTGGCGGGATGTGGCGCGCTGGGACGAGGCCGCCGTGAGTTACGACATCATGGCGGTGCGGGGCTGCCCCTTTCAGTGCACGTTTTGCATCCACAACTTTACCCGGCCGGCCGCACAAGGGTTGGGAACGTACTTGCGGCGGCGCGGTGTGGAGCATGTGTTGGCCGAGCTGCGCATGGCCAAGGCTCAACGCCGGCACTTGCGGGCCGTCGCCTTTAGCGACGACATTTTCGCGCCGCCGCGCCCGTGGCTGGAAGAGTTTTGCGAGCGCTACAAGGCGGAAATTGGTCTTCCGTTCGTGATTTTTTTCCTTTCCCGGGATGGTGGACGAACAGAAGGTTCGGCTGATGCGCGCGGCCGGATTGTGGTGCACGACGATGGGGATCCAATCGGGCTCCGAGCGCATCCGCCGTGATTGTTACGAACGAGAAACGTCGGACGAAACCATCGTCTCTGCTTGCCGGCTCTTGGCCAAGTATGGGATCGTGCGCAATCTCGATTTTATTCTGGATAATCCCTACGAAACGGTGGAGGATCGCTGGGCGACGGTCGAGCTGCTCGCGCGCCTACCCAAGCCGTTCTACGCAAATTTCTTCTCGCTCACGTATTTCCCCGGAGTCGAACTGACGGAACGCGCGCTGCGCGACGGGTACATCACCCGCGATGACGTCGAGGACCGTGCCGAAAAAGGCTACCGCTTGTGGGGCGGCGCGCTGATGCAGCATCGGGCACCCGACGCATTGTATTGGGACGTGTTGTACACCCTGGCGGTGCACGGTTTCCCGCTGTGGCTGATCCGGCGGCTGATGAACAACGGTTTCGTCAAGGAACACGTGCGGCAAGTGGCTCGCGCGACACGGTGGGTGCAACGCCTCGCTCGCTGGAAGACCCGTCAGGTGGACCGCATCGCCGGCCGCCCGAACTTGCTGGAGCATTTTGACCGCAACACCAACCGCGAAGACCACCCTGCCGAACCCATCATTCACCCCAACTACGATCTCTCTCCCTTGAGCAGCTCGTCAGCCCTTTAGCCCGGCGTGGCAAGATGCGCGGATGATACGTGCCGCGGAAACTGCGGAGGACAGGTTTGGCGCGGCGCTCGGCTTGCACTTCGGGCGGGAAAATTGACCGCTCAGGCGGGAGGAAAGGGGGCTGAGGTGGGATTTTCGAGCGGGCCCACTTTCTTGTTTGAATCCGAAGTGCGATGCAATTATGACAAATTGTCGCGCCTGTAGGTCGGCAGCCGAACTGACAAGGAGAAAATATGCGGAGGGAACGACCGATCGGACTGGGGTTGACTCTGCTCGCGAGTGTGTGGCTCGCGGGCGCGAGCCTTGCGCGGGCGGAGGAGTGCTCGAACAATTTCTCTAGCACTTACGAGCTGATTCAACGCGCGATATTCGAAAACAAAGGCTGCACCAACCAGGTATGCCACGGCGAGGCTCGCTCCGGCGGCTTGGATTTACGCGCCGAGGCAGCTTACGACAACTTGATTGACGTCTCCTCGCCGATTCTTCCGGGTTGGAAGCGAGTCGTGCCGGGAAGGCGCGACTTGAGCCTGTTGTTCATCAATCTCGCGGCGAAAACTCTTCCGAATCAGTATCAGGCACCGTTGCGACCGATGCCGCTCGACCCCTTGCCGGCGTTGAGCCGCGACGAACTCGAAGCCATTCGCCGCTGGATCGAAGCAGGTGCCCCACGCGAGGGGGTCGTAGCGGGTACCGGGGAACTTCTCGATGCTTGCCTGCCGCCTCCGGAGCCGATCGCCATCAAGCCCTTGGATCCGCCGCCTCCGGGCCAGGGAATTCAGATTCGCATGCCCCCGTACACTCTGGCGCCGCACTCCGAGAGGGAAACTTGCTTTGTCAGTTACTACGACGTGAGCGACCAAGTGCCGCCGCAGTTTCGCGGCCCGAATGGCGATACCTTCCGCTACAGGCGGAACGAGATCCGGCAGGATCCGTTGAGCCATCACCTGATCGTGAGTTTGTACACCGGTAAAACACCACCGAACGACCCGGAATGGGGGCAGTTCTCCTGTCGTGGTGGAGAGAGGGACGGTACGCCCTGCGATCCCACAGACCTGACGTTTTGTGGCGAGGGAATTTGCGCCACGCCCCCCGTCAACAGCATTGCGTGTATTGGTTTTGGCCCGCAAGATCTCAATCTGGGGCTGGCCTCGTCCGGCTTCACGGGTACGCAGGAAACCGCTTCGGAGTTTCGTTTTCCGCACGGAGTCTACCGCGAGGTGCCCATCCGAGGCATGATCATTTGGAATTCGCACGCGTTCAATTTGACCGACAAACCGGGATTATTGCGGGCGTGGTTGAACTTCGAATTTGCCCCGCCCGAGGAGCAAGTGACGCCGTCGCTGCAGATTTTCGATACGCGCACGATCTTCAAAATGACGCCCGTCCCTCCCTTTCAAACAAAGGAGATTTGCAGTCACTATACGCTGCCACGCTTTGCCCGGTTGTTCGAGCTGAGCTCCCACGCCCATAAGCGCATGAAGCGGTGGCGGACCTTCGAGGGTGAGTTTTCCTGCCAAGGAGGTCCGAACGCCGGGCAGGCTTGCAGCCCGCTGGGCTACGACTTTACGAGTCCCGACGTGTGCCAGGGCTACCCGTGCAAGGCGTTCAAACGCCAGCGCGCGGGTGATTGCGACGAAAACGGTGAGGTGGTGGTCAGCGAAATCGTTCGGGCTGTGCGGGTCGCGTTGGGAGAAGAAAGCATCAGGGGGTGCGTCGATGCGGATGTCAACGATGACGGCTCCGTAACGGTCGAGGAGATTTTGCGGGGTGTAAACGCGGTATTGTCGGGCGCTCCGAGCCCGATGGAACGCGACCCCAACGAGAGCTTGCTGTACGTGAGCTTGATTTACAACGATCCGGTAGTGCTTCCCTTCGACCCGCCGCGAAAGTACGATGCCCTTTCGGACAGTGAGCGCACCTTCACGTACTGTGCGCTGTACGACAACGGCTTTACCAACCCCGAGGAGGTGAAGCGGAAATCCACCTCGCCGGTACCACCGGTACCGATTCCCGGCGTAGGCGGCCCGTGCCAGACGCCGACTCATTGCGTTGCGGGAAAGGTAGGCGCGCCGTGTTCGGGCAACAATCAACGGCAACGCAACGCCTCGTGCGACAGCAGCGAGGGAGCGGGTGACGGCTTGTGCGATGCCTGCCCGCTGACCGGTGGAGTGACCACCGAGGACGAGATGTTCATCTTAATGGGGCAGTACTACATCGCCCCATAGTGGGTCGCGCTGGCTTTGGTCCCTCGGGCAACCCTGGCGGTTGGGGTTGCCCGAGGTGCCCGGCGAGTTGGGCATGGCGGCCAATCGTTGGCGGTAACATTGCCAAGCTGCGGTCCCGCGAGCCTTGCCCTTGCATTTCCGCCTTCTGCGGGAGTAGCCTTCTGAGCCATGACCAACGCCAAACCACTCAAGGTGAGAAGACGGAAGGACCTCAAAATCTGCCGCAGTTGCGGCCAGCGCCCGGCCAAGTACTGTTACATGGGCCGCTTCCGGTGGGACCGCCGGCACGACCTCTGTCAGGCTTGCTGGCGCGCTTGGCGTGACCGCTATCGGCCTCTACCGCCACGGCCCCGGGCCAGGATCGCGGATGCCGTAGTGGCCGCGTAGTCGGCTGGGACCGCATCGGGGTACAATCTCGGATCGTCCGAAACAGCGGATACGGTCGAGAACACTGGGCAAGAGCGGTGCCGCATCGGCTGGGCCGGTGCGGCACCATGCTTTTTCGGCATCACCACGGGTCGTAAGTTCCAAAACTCCACAAGTGTCCCTCGGGGTCGTAGCAACTGAAACCCCGCCCGTGTGGTTCGTCTGTAATGCCCATCGCAATCGTGGCGCCAGCTCGAACCGCCTGGCCGTAAACCCTGTCGACGTCGGGCACCACAACGTAAACAGACTGAGTGACCGGAGCTCCGACATGCTCGGGCTGCTTCATCAAACGGCCGAACTCGTTCGGTGTGGCGGAGGCGAGCATGATCATTCCGGCCCCCAGCCGGAGCTCGGCGTGCGCAATGGTGCCATCTGAGCCACGATGGACCGCGTGCGGTTCGAACCCAAAAGTCGTACATAGCCATTCGATGGCCTTGGGTGCGTCTCGGTAACGCAAGCAGGGTATGACCGCTGAACCGATCACCTTGGGCCCGTCCGCCATGTTCGTCTCCCTTTGGCTCCAACGGCTGCGACATTGCCCCGAATCGGTTGGGAGGGCAAGCCTCGCGGCTGGAATGGCGCAGGTGGGCACAACGACACCGCCAGCCAACGATGTCTCTCGGGCCGCCAAGAGCGCGGGCCCAAACGGCGGCCGGCCCTTGCGGCGACAACCGAGCCGCGGCTCGGGCATAGCCACCGCCGTTCGGGGTCGCGGGCACTTACATGTGGTCAATCACAGCCTGACCGAATTCTGAACAGCGAACGAGTTTGGCGCCTTCCATCAAGCGATGGAAATCATAGGTCACGGTTTTCGCTGCAATCGCTCCTTCCATGCCGCGGATGATGAGGTCGGCGGCTTCGTTCCAGCCGAGGTGACGGAGCATCATTTCCCCAGAAAGAATTACGGATCCGGGGTTCACTTTGTCCAAGTTTGCGTACTTGGGCGCGGTGCCGTGTGTGGCCTCGAAGATCGCGTGGCCGGTGACGTAGTTGATGTTTCCTCCCGGTGCAATGCCGATACCGCCTACCTGAGCCGCGAGCGCGTCGGAGAGGTAGTCGCCGTTGAGATTCAGCGTGGCGATCACGTCGAAGTCGCGCGGGCGGGTGAGAACCTGCTGCAACGTGATGTCCGCGATCGTATCGCGAATCAGTAACTTGCTCTTCCACTTGCCGTTGCCGTGCGAGTCCCACAGCGCCAGCCCTTGCTCCACTTCGGCTCGAACTTTGGCTTGTTGCTCGGCCGTCATCATGTCGTAGCCCGGTTCGATCTGGCGCGCATTTTCCTCGATGCTGATCTGGGGGTTTTGTTCTTTGTTGGCGAGGATCCAACTTTCGCGCTCGGTGACGATTTGCTGGCGAAACTCGCGCTTGGCCAAGGCGTAACCCCAATCCCGGAAGCCGCCCTCGGTGAATTTCATGATGTTGCCTTTGTGGACCAAGGTCACGCTGCGGCGCTGGTAGCGCAGGGCATACTCGATAGCCGCGCGTACGAGGCGCTCGCTGCCCTCGATGGACACAGGCTTCACGCCAATCGCACTGGTTTCCGGGAAGCGGATTTTTTTGACGCCCATTTGGTTTTGCAAGAAGTCAATCACCTTACGCACTTCGGGCGAGAGGGCAGGCCACTCGATGCCGGCGTAAATGTCTTCCGTGTTTTCGCGGAAGATAACCATGTCCACGAGTTCGGGTTGCTTGACCGGACTGGGCACCCCGCGGAAATAGCGCACCGGCCGCAAGCACACGTACAAGTCCAGTAGTTGCCGGAGTGCCACGTTGAGCGAGCGAATCCCGCCGCCGACCGGCGTTGTCAGCGGGCCCTTGATGCCAACGATGTAGTCCTGGAATGCCTGCACGGTCTCGTCGGGCAGCCAGGTGCCGAGCTTGTTGAACGATTTTTCTCCCGCCAGTACTTCCATCCAAGCAATCTTGCGCTTGCCGCCGTAGGCTTTGGCCACCGCCGCATCGAACACGCGCTGAGCGGCACGCCAGATGTCCGGCCCGGTGCCGTCACCCTCGATGAAAGGTATGATGGGCTGGTCCGGCACTTCCAGCTTGCCTTGGACGCAGCGAATTTTTTCTCCCGGTGGAACGACGAGCCAGCTTGCCATGTACGATCACCTCGAAAGAAATTGCGCGCCTGGGCGCGCGGGGCGGTTTTATCAACGGCGAGTGGAGCTGTCGACCTGCGGCGTGTCAGACGCCGGCGGCCCCCGCGCTTCGTGCCGGTTGCTCTGCCGAGGGATAGAGTGTAGCCGCCGCTTTCCACAGCTTCTCCGCGGCTTGCTGTCCGGAGTGGATGCAGTCCGGAAGCCCGACCCCGCGGTAGGAGTTGCCGGCCAGCGCCAACGTGGGCTCGGCCGAAAGGCACTCTTCGATGCGTTGCACTTTGTGCAAGTGACCGACTTCGTAGAGCGGCATGGTGTGAGGGTAACGGTGCACGCGCGCAAACAGCGGCATTCCCTCGATTTGCAAGAGAGATTCCACTTCGCGCCGCACCAACGCGACAATTTGACCCTCTTCCCAGTTCAAAATCTCGGCTTCGTCCTCTCCGCCGAGGAACGCCCGCAGCAGCAACGCCCCTGCGGGTGCTCGCCCAGGGTACTTCCGGTGGCTCAAGGTACAAGCCCAGGTGCGGTAGCCCTCGGTGCGGGGCACCACCACGCCAAAACCCGTCACCCCGGTGCCCATCGAGGCGTGCGGATAAGCGAGGTTGACCGTCAACGAGGGCAGCGTCGGGATCCGATCGAGCTCGCGCGCCAAGTCCGGGCAGGATTCTCGCACCAGGCTTGCCGCGCGACTCGCAGGCACGGCCAGGATGACTGCATTGGCTGAATAGCTGGTACCGCGTTCGGTGACGACCGACCACCCCGGCCCTCGCCTCTCGATACGTATGACTGCGGTGGAGAGACAAACCCGGGTTGAGCGCAGCCGCTGGGTTAAAGCATCTACCAGCGCCTGCAATCCGTGGTCGAAGGAGGCGAACAAACTCCAGCGAGCGCCCGAACCGCTCGCTGTTTTTGCCAGGCGGCGTGCCTGGGCACGCATACCCAGGATGATGCTGCGGTGTTGTTCCTCCATGGTGAGAAAGCGGGGCATCGTGGCCCGCAGGCTCAGTCGTTCGGCTTTGGCCAAGTAAATCCCTCCAATGAGAGGTTGGGCCACAAGCTCAACGGCGCGGCGGCCAAAGCGGCGCCGGACAAACGAGGCAAGGCTCTCGTCATCCCGCACTCTCCCTCTTGGCAGCAACACCTCCGCCGCCATCCGCAACTTGGTGCTCCAGGAGAACAAGGGGGAGAGCGCAAACGGCCAGAGGCGCGTGGGCGCGAGCAAGAGGAAACCTTCGGGCAAAGGGTGCAATCGCCCGCGGTGGGCAATGTACGTTCGGCGATATGCCTGGTTGGTGCCCACCAGGTGGGGTTCGAGGCCCAGTTCCCGGCTGAGTTCCAGAGCCCAGGGTTTTTCCGTGAGGAACGAATCCGGTCCGCCCTCGATCACGAAGTCCTGGATGTGCTCGGTAACGATGGCACCACCCAGGCGCGGCGCGGCCTCGAGAATGGTCACTTCGAGAGAGCGTCGTGCTGCTTCGGCTCGCTGGACGAGACGATGGGCTGCGGCCAGTCCGGAGATGCCGCCGCCCACGATCACCACTCCCGGGGTCATGTTTATCCGTCGGCCAGTTGCGCCACGACGAGATCCGCCAACATGCCGATAAAGGCCGGATGTTCTCCGACCGTACCCGCACGCAGGAACTGTACGCCGTTTTGCTCGGCAGTCGCGCGGGCCGCCACATCGAGGTCGTAAAGAATTTCGACGTGATCCGCGACAAAGCCAATCGGGGCAACCACGACGGTTTTTGCACCAGAGCGCGCCAGTTCGGCGATGCATTGCGAAATATCCGGCTCGAGCCAGGGCTCGGATGGCGGTCCACTCCGGCTTTGAAACGCGAGCCGCCAGACCTCGTGACGCAAGCGGGCGGCAATCTCCCGGGCGGAGTTTTCGAGCTGTTCCACGTACGGAGACTTCGATGCCATGGCGACGGGCAGGCTGTGAGCCGTGAAGATCAGCGGAACTTGCGGCCGATCCGCTTCCGCCACTTGTGCGAGGGTTTGCGCCACGCGGCAGGCCACGGCGCGATGAAAGCCCTCGTGTTTGTGCCAGCTTGGAACCAGGTCCACCACTGGGGCGTCACGTCCGATCCGGGTGCGAGCGGCCGCAACATCCTCGACGTAACGGTCCCATCCAGCCGGCGAGCGTTGCGGGGATAAGATGATGCCCACAGCGCGGTGCACCCGCCGCGCCTGCATGATCGCGAGTGTGTCGTGCAAGAATGGATGCCAGTTGCGCATCCCCACGTACACCGGCAGGTGATGTCCCCTGAACCAGAGCTCCGCTTCCAGACGCTTCGCCTGCCGAAAGGTGATTTCCACCAGTGGCGAGCGGCCGCCGACGGCAAGGTAGTTCTGCCGCACCTCTTCCAGGCGCTCTGGAGGAATGTTGCGCCCCTCGGTTACGTGCGCCAAAAAGGGCGCGATTTCGTCGGGGGAGCGAGGACCACCAAAAGCGACCAGCAGAACAGCATCGTACATGCCGTTAAATTGACTCGTTTTGTTGCCGAAGGCTAGCCTGTTTTATCTTTTACCTGCTGGCTGTAGTCGTGGACGAAGTCCACCAGAGCCCGCACGTGATCCACGGGTGTTTGGGGCAGGACGCCATGGCCCAAGTTGAAGATGTGACCTGGGCGGCCCCCGGCCCGATCGAGGATTTCCCGGGCGCGCACGAGGAGCGCCTCGCGCGATCCGAGCAGTGTGACCGGATCGAGATTCCCTTGAACCGCACGGTCGAAGCCCACTCGCAACCAGGCGGTGCCCAGATCTACACGCCAGTCCAACCCGATCACGCTGCCTCCGGCCTCGCGCAGCAGCTCGAGGAGCCCGGCCGTTCCCGTTCCGAAATGGATGGCGGGCACCGTTTCCGGCAAAGCGGCAAACAGCCGCTTCATGTGGGGCAAAACGAATTCGCGGTAATCCGCCGGCGAAAGGCAGCCGACCCAACTGTCGAATACTTGCACGGCTTGGGCTCCGGCCTCGATTTGCCGGCGCAGGTAAGACACGACATTGCTGGCCAGAACCTCCATGAGCCGATGCCAGGCTTGCGGGGCGCGATACATCAGGGTTTTCGTGTGGAGGTAGTGGCGCGAGCCGCCTCCCTCGATCAAGTACGAGGCCAACGTGAACGGCGCGCCCGAAAAACCGATCAGAGGCACGTGCAACTGCGCGCGCGCCAGGCGCACCGCTTCGTACACGAAGGGCAGTTCCGCGGCAGCATCAATTGCGGGTAGCTGCTCGACGTCCTTCGGGCTGCGAACGGGGCGTTGGATGATCGGCCCGTCGTTGCGCGAGTACTCCAGGCCGACTCCTAGAGGCTGCACCAAAAGGAGGATGTCGGCGAACAAGATGGCGGCATCCACACCCAGGCGTTCCGCAGCTGTTACTGTAACTTCAGCGGCGACCTCGGGCGTGCGGCAAAGCTCCAAGAAACTCAAGCGGGAGCGGATCTCACGGTATTCGGGCATGTACCGCCCCGCTTGCCGCATGAGCCATATGGGCGTGTACGGCACCGGGCGGCGCCAGCAGGCGGCTAAAAACGTTGCATCGCTCACGGTGGCTGCTGGTGTAGAAGGAAAGGGCTCGCGGGTAAAGCGAAGCGAAAGCGTCAACGCGAGGGGCTGTTTGCGTTTCCCTGTGGGCTGGGTTCGCTAGCGCTCCGTTTGCGGTCGAGACAACCGCGTGCCTCGCGGGCCAGAAGATGCACCATCACGCCCATTTTTGGTGGGCTCGCTTCCAGGTCCGGCTCGATGCCATGCTCGCGCAGCGCCCGAGAGCAAACCGGGCCGACCGAGGCGACCACCATGTGTTGCAGCCGCTGTGCCCAAAGGTCGAATTCGTTCTCGAACTCGTTCTCCACGAAGGCCCAAACGTTGTGCACCTGTTGGGCGCTGGTAAACACCGCGGCGGCAGCTTGGCCGTCGAGAACGCATCGCACGCCGTGGCGCAATGGGGCGAGATTTTCCGGGTACTCCCATCGGTAGATGGACACGCGGCGTACTCGTGCCCCCCGTTGGGTCAGGCCGTGCAGAAGTTGCTCATTGGGAAGCCCGTACTCTTGGACGGCCACGGTTTTTCCGCCCACGGGCACTTTGTCGTCCACCAGTTGGAGGAGCTGCTCCCAGGTGTGGGGCTCCGGCACCGTCCACTGCGGCGTAAGCCCAAGTTCCCTCAGGGCGGCGACGGGCTTCGGGCCGCGTGCAATCAGCGTGGCGCGTCGCAAGGCCGCAGCCACGTCGGCCGGTGAAAAATGATCCGCAACTTGCCGCACCAAGGTTTTCAACCCAACGCCGGTGAGCAGCACCACCACGTCCACTTGTCCGTCGGCGAGTTCCTGGAGATAGTTCTTGAGCTCGGCACGGTTCTCGCCCGCCACTTCGCGCATCGCGGGCGCAGAGACCGGAATGCCGCCTTGACGCCGGATGAGCTCGGCGAGTTCCGCCGCGCGCCGATGTTCGAAGGCGACGACGACCAAGTCGCACAAGCTGGATCGGGAAGCTGCGCTTGCGGGTGCTTCGTCGTTCATGGTGCCACCGCCTCACTCGCTCAGTGTTTCCATGACGTTGCCGGTAGCGCTATCCACCAAATCGAACCGCACGGCGGCGACCACCTGAAAGCGGCCCTTTTGTTCGCGAATGCGGGCGCGCATGCGCTCGCGGAACATGCTGCGCATGTCGTCGCCCATGCGGTCCATAGGAAAGTCCTGCACATACACCCTAGCGTGATCGTCGCTCGTCCACTCGATGCGTTCGACTTTCGGACCCATCACTGGGTTTTGGCGAAAGATGCTTTCGGCAGCAGCGCGGAACGATCCATTGCCACCGGCCTCTCCGGGCGCCGCAAGTTGGGAGGGCGGGGAAGGGGCGGGGGCGCCGCCGAGTCGGGCAATGAGTTGGTCGACCTGCTGGCGGATACGCTCATCCGGCGCTGTTTCCCGCGCACGGGCGAACGAGGCCTTGGCCTCGTCCATCTTTCCCAAACCGTGATAGGCGACGCCGAGATTGAAATGGGCTTGGAAGAAATTGGGGTCGTCGCGCAGCACGGATTGATAGGTTTCCAGCGCTTTTTCCGTGTCGCCCAGTGCCAGCAACATAGTTCCCAGGTCGGTGCGGACCTCCGGGTCGCCCGGCTTTTGTTCGAGGTACTGCCGGTAATACTGCACGGCCGTAGCCGGTTGGCGCTGTTCGTATGCAATGTTGCCCAGGGCACGCAGCGCCTCGGTGTCCGTGGGCAAGCGCTCCAGTACATGGCGGTAAGCGGCGGCGGCTTCCGGGAGGTAGCTCCGGTCGACAAGTCCGGCCCGATACTGTACTTGTGCGGCTTGGCGCCACAGCTCCACGTCGTCGGGTGCCGCTTTGGCTCGTTCTACGACTTCACGAATGGCATCTTTCACTTGTTGGGGGATTTCGATGGGTGGGTGGTCGTCCGGCAATGCGGGTTGCGACGCCGTCTCCACACGTTTCACGCCCCCCTTGGGTGCGGGGAAGAGGAGGCCGTGCACGATGGCCCCCGAGGTCAGCAGCAAGGCCGTGCCGATGACAAATGCGGGAGCCCACTGCGGGGGGATGTGCCAGTGGCGGGAGCGCCCTTCGAAGGCACGGCCGCACGAGATACAAAAGCGCCCGCCGGGAACCCGCGCGCTTCCACAAAACGCGCAAAAGCGTTGTTCCATAACGGCAAACGCTAACGGCCCGTGCGCAGGGTCGCAACGGAACTCGCTGGCGCGGCACCGGTTACGCGGTCGCGGCCATTCGCTATAGTGGGCAGTCACGGTAAGGAGGATTGGCCGATGCGCGGGATGGAGAAATGGTTGGTGGCGGGACTGGCTTTGGCAATGTCCATGTCGTCATGTACGTGTGAGCGTGCCTTGCCTCCGGTTCCCGAGCCGCCCCACTCGGGCTTCGCCGAGCGGGAAGGGGCAGTGGTCACAGCCAGCCCGCCGGCGCAGGTGGCCAAAGCCACGCCCACTCCAAAGGTGGAGCGAGCCGCGGAGAGCCCGACCCCAGCGGCAGTGAGCTTGCCCGAGGATTTCCCGGCCGACGTGCCCATCTACGCCGGTGCCAAGCTGGAACAGGTGCACGACCTGCCGAACAATGCCCACAACGTGATTTTCCGTGCGGAAGGCAGCGTCGAGGATATCAACCGCTTTTACCATGAAAAGCTTTCGCAAGCGGGCTGGAACGTGACGCAGCAGTTCGCCCGGCCGAACCACGCGTTCATGACGTATAAGAAAGGGAACTTGATCGCGAATGTGACGATCGCTGAAGACGCGCGAGACCCGAATCAACGCGTGATCGCGATCATGTACGAAGAGGAACAACCGCTGCCCTTCGAGGAATTCTAGGTACCCCATCCACCCTCACCCGGCCTGCGGCTGGCCTCGCCCGGAACGTTGTCGGGGCGCACGCCATGCGCCCCTATATTGCACAATCGTCCTCCCTGGCACGAAACGGCACGAAGCGGGAAACGGCGCGAAGCGGGACACCCACTTTTTCGCGGTTGTCCGTGTCGGTAGCGGTTCTAGGGGCCGGCGCAAAGGCGCTGCGGCGGCTCGAGCGAAGGAGTGTGGAACAGCGACGGTGCCGTAAAGGGGCACCGCGCTCGGTGTAGGGCAGGGCGCAGCTCCGGTCTTGCCCCGTGTGCCTTCACCGGTCGTCGCTGCGAGCCTCCGTAAAATGCAAGGCTCCTCGACCTCCGGCCACTAGCAGCAGGGACCCATCGGTGGACACAATTCGCCGAACAACTCCTACCCCGGTCAACTGTTTGGCCCAGTCGTGATCGGGATCCGCAGCCAGCAGGCGGCGGCCCTCGCGGTCGTAGAAAAACAAAAGCGGCCACTCGAGATCTCCAACGATCAAGCGGCTGCCTGAGGCGAAGGTCAGGACTCGGGCTGCCCCGCGCACGCTCAGTGGCACAGAAATCTCAGCATCCAGGATCCAATCCAGCGGCTTTTCGGCTCGCATACGGAACAGCAGCACGTGGCCATCGGCCTCTGCAACCGCGAATCTCCCCGTTTCTGGGTCGAAGGCAATTCCGGTGGGTTCGACGAAGTGCCCGCGGCCGCCTTGGAAGGTATGTATACGCCCGAGGACGTTACCCGTGACGTCCGCTAACTGTATTTCGCGGGAGCCCGGAATCGCTGAAAGCACCTGGGTGCCATTTGCCCACCACACAATCTGCGGCCGGATGGGGGCTGCTTCCGGACGCCAGCGGTGCAAAATGTTTCCTTCCCGATCTGTCATGACAACTCCCGACTCCGTGAGAACCCAATAGTATCCCCCCGGACCCGGTACGAACCCCTCGATTCGTACCGTTGCCGGGATTGCCAAGACGTGGGAGGCGAGAACTCCGCCCGAGAGACTTCCCTCTACCAACCAATAACGACCCTCGCGCCATACGGCGGCGACGATGGAGTCGGGGCCGGAAGGCCCAATATCCACGATTTCGCCCCAATCTTCGATCACTCTTCCGGCCGACTCGTAACCTGGGTAGCTCGTATAAGGAGCTGCTTTGGTCAATACGTCGTTGGCCAGCCACCCACTCCACAGGGTGGCTGGCCGCCACTCGTCCTGTCCTTCCCCACGCAGCAACACCGTGGGCAGTCGTCCGCACGGTCCCCGAGTCTCCAAATGGAAAGAATGGAAGCCCGAAGTGAGCGGCATGGGACTGCCCGCGTTGTCTGTGCCCGCGGCCACACCTAAACCCCATCGCAGGAGTTGCCAGGGCGGCTCCACTTTCCACGCGTACCATCCATCCCGCGGCGCAAACACAGAGGCTCGAACAAGGGTAAGGCACGCCGGGAAGCCTTGCTCGCCCGCCTGTACTTCCAAAATCGGCCGCTCCACTATTTCCGGTGACTGCAAACCTTCGAGATCGGACTGTGTTGCCGTGAACAAGGTCAAATCGTAGCTCCACTCGATCGCGGCCACGTGTCGTTCGCGGCCGTTCGGGAACAAGCGGCGAAGCAACGCCCGTTTTCGCTCGGCATCGGGCACCGCGGCCAGGAAAACTGTCCATTGCCGCGGTGGTGAATCGGCCACTTTTCGGTGCCACCGCGCATCCTTGTCGATCATGAGGTTCCAAACAATGTCGCCGAACGAGCACGGCCGTTCGATGATGGTGGACAGCCACGAGCTGGGTGCGAGAGGATCGGTACAAGGCAGACGGCTGCGCCACTGCGAAGAATGCACCATAACCACCAACGGCAAGGCCGCTGGATCCATCTCGTAGTAGATGGCTTCGCTCGAACGGAAAATGTCTCGCGTTGCCCGACCCAGAGCGGCCAAGCTCACCTCTCGCTTGGGGAGCATGAGGTGCGTTGAAAGGCTCGAAAGTGCGACGAGCCCCAGTATGCCCCATCCGGCCAACCTCCAGGCCCACGTGACCAATGGACGTTGCCCTGTTCGAACCCAGTCGATCACGTGCTGCCAGCCATAGCTGGCGAGCGCGTAGTAGGCCGGGAAGGCTGCGGCCATGCGGCGGTCTGCCGGCTCGATACTCATTAACGCGGGGAGGCTCCCCAAAACAAACCACCCCACCAGCATGCTGGGGAACCAGGAGCGCCATTGCCCGAGCGCAACGCCGAGTCCGACCACGCCGGCCGCGACCATACCAATGTTGATGATGGTCGGCGGATGAGGCCAGGTGTGGCGCTGGTACCATTGGGTAAATCCGGAGACGACGGTCCACTGCTTGGCGACTGCGACAACGTTGTCGGCCAGGCGTTGGGCGATGAATCGAATTCGCTCCCCGAGGGGCGGTTGCGCATCGCCGCTGATTTCCGCATGCGCGGCCGGATGAATCCAACGCCACTCGCCTCGCACCGCGACATGGACGAGGGAAAGACTCGTCGCCCACAGTCCAACGCCGATCGCCAGGATACCTAGCGCCACCACCCGTTGGTGACGGCGCTGGCGCTCCACCAACAGCGCATGGGCCATGGCGAACAAGGGGAGGAGGAACAAAGTGACCGAAGCGAGATAGAACAGGCGCGTTGTGCCCATCCAAACAGCGACCAGCAAGGCCTTGTACCAGCGCGGGTCAGCCACAAGCCATGCAGTGAGTCGTGAGGTCACAACTCCGGCAAAACAAACGGCAATAAAGTAACTGTTCTCGCTGCGCGACCACCACAGTTGCTCCGCAGCACAAATTGCCAGCACGCTGCCCCACCAGGCGGCCTCTCGGCCGACATGCTGGCGCAGGAGCCAAAAAAGATTCCACACGGTGGCAATGCCGAAGACGACGCTGGTGGCACGCAACGAAAAGACCGAGTCCCCGAACGCGACAAAGGAAGCCAACTCGACAAATAGGTGTGCACAACCTATCGAAACGGCCGAAATTGACTCCACCAGGTAAGCCTTGAGGCTTGGCCAGCTCGTGCCCGCGAGCATCGAGATCCCCATTTCGCCCTCGAAGCGAGCCGGTAATTCCAACAGCGCCCAGAGGCGAGAAAAAGTGCAGAGAATGGCGACCCACAAGGCTAAAGCGTAGTCGTTCGAGGTTGGCGGCGGTGGAGGAGCAGGCTGATGGGAGCGAATGCGCCATCCATAGAAAGCAGCAAGCACGAACCCCACTGCGTAGCCCGCCAGTCCGACACTCCAGCGTTCCTGAAGTAGGGCCCACTGTCCTCCGGCAACGCCGAGGGCCGCCAAGAGCCAAAGCCAAAGGACGAGGGCGCGTCGTCCTCCGAGGAGCAGGGCAATGGCAGCGAGAATCGCGCCCGTCGCGCATCCAATCAAAATCACGAGATCCGACCGATCCAGCGCGGCGAGCGTGAGCCCGTAACCCCACTCTCGGAGTTTCTCGAACAACGGTGAGAGCTCGCCCCAAATCGTCCGCGGCTGGAACTCCGCCTGGCGATCTCGCCAGCACGCCAGAAATACGAAGACGCATGCGGCGAGGCCAGTTACGAACCGGCCCAGGGAGATGCGCTGGCGGATCGGATGCCTCGAAGTCGGACACACGGGTGGCTCTACTCCAGCGGGCTATCTTAGGGGCGTCTCCGCTATTTTAGAGCTATTCGGCCCTGCACAGCAGGCGCAAGTGACCAGTCTCATCCAGGCCTTGCTCAACCGCGCAGCAACACGTCGCAAACGAGTCGAAGCTTGCGCACCGACTGCTCCATTCCGGGTACTCCGTGCACGAATTTTCGCGCCCATCGCAGCAGCTTGCGCTCCAGTAAGAACCGGTTCCAGCGAACGGGCGGTGTCATCTGCCGCCTGGGGCGCTGGCGAGCCGCTTCGACAAGCTCGAACAACGACTCGCGCGCGAATCCCCAGGTGCGCAGATCCTCGTCATTGATTCCCTCCATCAGGCCCCGCACGAAAGTGAACTTGTCCGCATCGTGTGCCAGCTCTTCGGCCCAGCGGTCCACCGAGTCGCCGACCGGTCGGGTTTGGCGCTCCACTGTAATCGGATCCCCCAGGCCTCTCGCGCGAAATTCGTGGCTGCCGTATTCGATCATCTCAGGCTCGTAGGCAAGATCGAGAAATGCGCACAGCCGGCGCATTTCCGCATCGGGCTGTTGCACCAAGGTTTCATAACGTACCACGGCAGTGGGTGCCGGCTCCTCGCGGAGGAAACGCGCAATGGCTGGGACATACCGGTGCAGAATCGGATTGAAGCGCTGCGCCGCTCGGTAGTCGCCATCGAAAAAGGAGTTGGCATAGGAAGCAAAGATTGCAGCGGGGTGTCGTAACAAGACGATGTACCGCGCGGCCGGATAGAGCCTCGTGATAAACGGGAGTACGAGCGCGTTAGCAGGGGTTTTATCGAGAAAGTAGCGCTTCCCTTGCCCGTGACTGGACAGCATGCGGCCGTAGAGGGTGTCGGTATATGCTCGGCAAGCATCCACGTAGTCCGCCTCTCCGCGCGGAAGATCGGCAACAAATTCGCGGATAGCTTGCGCAGCTTGCAGGTGATCGAACGGAGCGGCATCCACGTTGTCGAAGTACCCGAGGTGGGCGAGCGGCGGCATGATATGCGGCTCGGGCCGGCTGTAAATTTGCGAATGCGCCGCCAGCATCCGCATGAGTAGTGTCGAGCCGGAGCGGGGGGGACTGACCAAAAAGACCAAGCGGTTTTCCATGGGTTTTACGATACCTTGGTTGGACGAACGGGAGACACATCGCGGCCGGGGTTCTTCATGGCTGTTTTCCCGTCCCATCGCGTCCGCCGCGATCGGTATCCGTTTTAGTTACGGCCGATCCGCCGCGATCCCGGTCGAATGGTACCAGACGCCAACCGTGCAAAGGATCTTTCCATCGTAAGCGAACGCCTAAGTCGTTGTCGTTTGTGGAGGGCTCGGCGCGCAGCACGATCCGATGGTTGCCGGGTTCGACGGACAAGCGTGCCGCGCTCATTTCACCGCCGAGCAAATACCCCTCGATCGGTACGGAGCGATCGGCACTAAAGTTCCGCTCGTCCACATGTCCTTCAACGCGGGCATTTCGCGCCTCGACGGCGAGCTCCCGGGGTTGTTCGCCATCGAGGAAAAACTCACCTTGCCACTCGACGATACAGCCTGGCTTGTCGGGCTGATGCCAGCGGGAACAAATCTCGGGTAGCAATGCCCACGAAATCGCGGGCTCGTTCCTCTCGAGGAGCAATTCCTGGGTCTTAGGGTGAATGTACCGTACACGCAGCCCACTGCGTACAACCTTGGGTTCGAGATTCCGCCCCGCCACGCACGCGATTTGGTCCAGATGCGGATATCCTTCGGGATGGCGGATCCATTCGCACGAAGCGGCGGGCTGATAGGCCCGCAATAGGTCGGCCAGGTCCTCTTGCTCGAACGGCCGCTGCAGCAACACGTGCACCGAACGTCCGTTCCACGCTCCTCGGGAGCCCACCAGTAGCGGGTAAATGTCCGTGCTGACCTCTCCGGGAACGCGCGTACCGCGCCACCAAGCGTAATCGCTGGGAATAAAGAAGTTGCGCATGTCGGAGAACAGTACGAGGTAGCCATCGTCCGGCAGGGAATGCAGGTACGTAATGGCGGTGGTGTAGTAGTTGCGATACACCGCACGCATGGCCTGGTTGTGAATCATTTTCCCGAAATAAATGTTCCAGTTGAGAATGCCGGCTGCGAGAGCAAAAGCCGCAATTGTTCCTGCCCAAGTCCACTTCGCCCAAGCCCGGTGCGCTTCGCTGGAAAGCTCCCACATCCTCTGGGCCCACAAAGCAACTAAAACGAACACCAGCGGCACCACAATTTGCAGTCGAGCTACGACCAGTGTCTGTGTCAGCGTAGCTCCGGCGAGAAGCAGGAAGAGAAAGGCGAACGCAAAAAACCCCTGATATCGCTGGCGCGGATAAAGAAGGCAGAAAAAGAGGGCCGTGGTAAACAGCACTCCCGAAACCGGATCCAACATCGGCTCTCCGGGCAAGTTGTAAGCTTGCTCCGTGTCGCCGAAGTGGTGGAAGATCTTGGCCGTGTCGATCAGCCTCTCCCAGCGCAAACGCAACCAGGTGGGCCAGTCGGATACGTAATACTGCTTGTTGGCGTAAGATCGGAAGAACGCCTCGAGGAAGTACGTCGGATTGTTCCGTAGTTGATTGGCGAGAACCAACACTGGTCCTGAAAAGAAGATCACAACGAGCGCCAGACCTCCGAGCAAAACCTTCCAAGCCGTCCGATCTGCGGGCGAGCGGTTGCGTATCCACCACTGGTGCAAGAAGTGTCCGAGCAAGAACACGCTAACGACCACCGGAATACCGCGATAGCCGGCGTAGGCGTAGAGGGAGTAACCGGACCAAAATCCGATCCACGGGTAGAGCCGCAGGCCGCCCGTGTTCGCTTGTCGGATGCACAGCCACCACACGATCACGCTCAGAAGCGTGGTGGGAAAGATGTTGTGGGCGAGCCGAGCGTAGTGCAGGTGCCAGTGAGAAACCGCGAGTAGGGTGGTTGCCGTGAGAGCAGCCGGCCAACGGACCAGCTCGCGGGCTAAGATATAAGTGGCAAGCAAGGTGAAGCAGCTCACGATCACGAACGGAATCCGTAGAGACAGGATCGAAACGCCGAGCCAGTGGAAAAAGGGCACGGGAATCCAGCGGTCGAGGAGGAACTCCCAAGGTCGCACTCCCTCGGTCATGATTGCCCAAGCGCCCTGCCCGGATTGCGGTTCCTCGATGGCCACGAAACCATCCAGTGGCGGAAAATATTCAATCTTGTAGAAGCGCAAGAACGTGCCCAAGGCCAGCACTGTCAACAGCAGTGTAATTTCCGGGGCTGTCACCGGCTCTCGCGCAGCTCTGCTGCGCCACCGGCGGTCCACGAGTGCAAGACCCCCGCTGGACAATGCGACGCCACCAACCATGAGCGGTGCCGCCCAGTCGAAGTTCCGTTGCCAAGCAACCACTAGCGCCCACGTGGTCCAGCCGAAGACGGCAAGGCCACTGAGCGCAACGGCCCATCCGAGGATGGTGGAGAGCCGCGTTCCTCTTGGGGCGAACTCAGCGGGCAGCACCGCGGCTTCTACTCGTGGTCGGCCAGCCAGCAGTGCGGCGAGAAAGCACGCCGCGACAAGAATCGGAGTACCGAGGGCCCAGTATGCGCGCTCGAAGATGAGCGCACGAGCCCACAAAGCCAGTGCCAGTGCAACCAGCGCACCAATCAGACGCACTGGTGGAGAAAGAAAGGACCTGCCCTGTTGGTCCGCACCCGCCATGGGCGCGCTAAATAAGCTACAAGCGGCGGCGACACAACTGGCCGCCCGTAAGCCGGCGCTGTCGGAGGCCGCTGGGGGGAACGGTGCCGAAAAAAGAAAGGGCCGAGGGTTTCCGCTCGGCCCTTTCCATGAAGTACTGCGCTAGGTTGTCGGGTCAGTTCGTGATACCGCCAGCGGCGGAGTCGTAGCTCCAGGTCTTGCCCGTTCCTAAGCTGTGCGTGGACGTGCCGGTGAAGGACTGCGTTGCCGCGGTCATGGTGATCGACACGCCGTTGGACAATTTGAAGCCGGGAAGGGAAGTATTGCAGGCTGCATCGCTGCATGAAACGTAAGCCTGGGTCTGTGCGTAGTTTGCTTCTTCGGCCGTAGCCGCATTGCGCAAATCGGATTGCGCGCGCGAGTCAAAGCCGCGTTGGCGATACGCTGCGAACTGTGGAATGGCGATTGCCGCCAGGATTCCGATAATCGCTACCACCACCAGTAGCTCGATCAATGTGAAACCTTTGCTGTTCCGAATTGCCTTCATGTTTAATCCTCCGCGAAGCTCGTTGTCAGGTGTTGCTACCCGGGTCTGTACTCACAACATCGCTGCAAAAGAGTTTGTCTGCCCCCCCAAGGGAAGGGACAAACCCAACCGTTTGATGAGTTTTTCAAGGTGGCGCGTGTATCGTCTGCATTGGTGGCCTCATCCGATTATCAGACCCGAGTGCCACCGTGCTACGCAATCCTTGTGCCTCGCGTCCGGAATGGTCGGAATAAGCCGATCAGGCTTAGAGGACTATCGAGCTGGTCAACACAATCGTACACGCCGGCATTTCATTGACTCTGCTTGCCGCCAAAAAGAAAGGCCGAGCCCGCGGAGGGCCCGGCCTTTCGTCCGACTACGAAGCCGACCGAACAGGTTAGTTCGTGATACCGCCGGCGGCGGAGTCGTAGCTCCAGGTCTTGCCCGTTCCCAAGCTGTGTGTGGACGTGCCGGTGAAGGACTGTGTTGCGGCGGTCATAGTGATCGATACCCCGTTCGATTTCTTGAAGCCGGGTAAGGAGGTATTGCAGGCTGCATCGCTGCATGAAACGTAAGCCTGGGTCTGTGCGTAGTTCGCTTCTTCGGCCGTAGCCGCATTGCGCAGATCGGATTGCGCGCGCGAGTCAAAGCCGCGTTGGCGATACGCTGCGAACTGCGGAATGGCGATTGCCGCCAGGATTCCGATAATCGCTACCACCACCAGTAGCTCGATCAATGTGAAACCTTTGCTGTTCCGAATTGCCTTCATTGTTGTCTCCTCTTTTCCTTTGATTCGATTTTCCTTGCGTCGTGTTTTGATTCACCTTCGTTGAAACTCGCGGTAGACTGTCGCGCCCTCCGCGAGCTGCCATCCTGTCTCCTCTTTCTTTACGGTGGTGCGTGTGCCCTTCGCATGGTCCCTCGCCTCGCTTTCTCCCGTGATTGCGATGTGCTTACGGCGGACGGTGAAAAGCAGGCGTCGTGCCAGGCGGGATGAACGAGGAGCGAGCAAAAGGAATTGGGTCGAGGCGGGTGCTGAACGGCCCTGAGGAACGTGTGCGCGCGATCAAAAAGTGACGTTCCGGGTATCGCCGCGATACTTCTGGCGCCGAGTGACAAAATGTGGCAGGCGAACTGGCCCTCACTTTTGGTAGCTGGGAAGGCACTCGTCAAAGCAACTGCGCAATGACAAAATACTTCGCGCTGCCCGCGCTTCGACGCTCGAGCACGGCGGCACGAAGAAGGAATGGCGGGTTCGCCTGACTCTGGGATACTGCCAGCAAACTGGTTCCTTGCCCGGTGCGGGCCAAGGGTATCTTCTCTCTGCGTTGACGACGTGACTGGATTTCCGGTCGTGGTGGCTCGCGGCTCGTCTCTCTAGCGGTTTTCTACCGGTGCCGGCTTGAGACTCTCTTTGGGGGCTGGTTTGGTTTTCTCCCAGCCGGCATCATCGAGGCCCAGAGCCTCCGACGGCGGGATATCTTCGTAAGCGAGAGTGTCGCGGTAACCTTTCACCATGAACCAGCCGGCATCGTCTCCCCCTGTGGGTGTGATGCGGAGTTCCAATGGGTCCCCAGGTTTGACCGCATCGGCAGGTACCTCGATCAACAGCAGCCCGCTGCGCCCGGCAGTTGCTGTGCGGTATAGGAAGGTCATTCGAAAGGCTCCGCTTGCCCAGCTTTGGGTCTCGAATTCGGGGCTGAGCTGGAACGACAGAGCGTATTTGCCATTCACGTAGAGTTCTCCCGCGAAGGGAACTTCGGAGAACGAGGCTGTCAGTACCGCCACCGTGCGCTTGTGTGCCGGAAGGGGCGCGGTCGTCCACACCACCTCGGCTTCGGGGTCGCGAACGTACGCCCACCACGATTGCGTGCCGCCTCGGTAGTCTGGGTAACTATCTTGCGTGTGTTTAAACCTGAGGATTTCCGCAAACCCCTCTACGAGCTGCACTTCTTCATGCTTCTTGCCGCTACTCGGTGTGGGCGCGGCGACCGGGGCAGTGGGAATCTCGGCAACAGCGTGTACCCCTGGCGCATCGTTCCCCGCAGCATCGGTGAGTCGGGCCACGAAGTACCAGTCGCCCACGGTCTCGCAGCTTTGGACGAGCAGGAGGTTGCTCCCTGCTTGCAAGGCAACCGACTTCCGTAACGGCTGGAAACCGAGGACCAGCGGGGCCGGCGTGAGCAAATTGCCATTGAGCCAAACCCGCGCGAGATCTCCACCGCCGCTCAGTTCTAAGAAAACTTCCTGAGATTTTTCCGATTGAATATTCGTGAGGGCGTAGGCACAGACATACTCGGGGTTGCCCGGGTGTAAAGGATCAGCGGCAGCGAAAAAGCCATTCAGGTCCACACGCACGTTGCGCTGAAACATCGGCCGCCAGTATGCGTCGCTAAAGGTGGCGCGCACGCGGTCCTTCGAAATGTTGTGGGGGTCAATAAAGTCCCGGCGGATGCCACCTCCGTCTGCGTTGCCAAACAAGCCGAGAACGAGCCATTGAGTCAGAAACATTTTCCGCGCCCGCACCTCGGCAATGACGAACTCGCGTTGTCCTCCGGGGGCGATGATTTCCTTCAAGATCGTGTAGTCGCTGAAAAAGGCGAGGTCCGAGTCGCGAAGCTGGTACAGAATGGGACCCTCGACGCTGTACTCGGAATAAAATGCGGGATCGGCAATCAGGTAGCCAATGTCACGCGTGCGGATGTAGTAAAGGGGGTCCACGCGATTGTAGAAGAGCGGGAAAATCTGGGGCTGATTGACCTCGGTGGCCGTGAGCATGAGCCGTTGGTACTTCGACCGCAACGGTTCCATAAAATGAATGGAGTCGCGGTAGCCGTATTGAAAGCCACCGTACGTGGGTGCGGAGTATTTTGGATATTCGTTGAAGTAAAACGTGACGTAGCGGTACGACTCCTGAGCGAGCTGGAAGGCCACTGCCCCGAGTGCAATGGCTTGAACCGATCGGACCAAGGGTTTCCAGCGTAGAATGTTCGCGACCCACAGCGCCGTTGCCAGTCCCAAGCCTGTGAGCAGGCAAAACGCCGGCACTCCGATAAAAGCGCGGGTGGCAGAGGGTATTTCGGTCAGTAATGCGGCTCCGGTCGGATACACTGCGAGCCACCAGAGCAAAAGCTTACTGAAGCGATCCCGTCGGAGTAACGCTGCGACCAGGCCGATGAGAAGAAATGGCTTGTAAATCGGAAGCAGCTCTCCGAACTCGCGCACGGCGTGGCGTGTAATGGGGTCGCCGCGCTCGAACAGAAACACCGGATCGAAGAACGCCTTGTAGTGAGCCCAATACCGCGTTGCTTGCGGCAGCCAAGGAGCATTCCAATCGAAAGCTGTGGTGCGCTGCACGTAAATGGTCCCTTGAGGATGGCGCTGGTAGAAGACCACGAGCGGGGCGATGGTGAGTAAGCCCACTGCCACGGCCAAAAGGGTTTCTTTCCACCGGCGCACCAGCGTGGGTGCGTACAGCAGAGCAAAACCAAGCAAGAAGAGCGGCACGACCACCGTGGAAATTGCGTAATTATAAGGACAGGCGGCGCAGAAAAACGCAGCCCAAGGCAAGGTTCGCCGGCCTTTCGTGTACAAGATGAGCAGCCACACGGCCATGCCGAAGAGGAAGGCAAATGGCGTCATCTCGAACGCTATGCGACTCAAGTGCAAGTGCCACGGTGCGAGCGCAAGAAAAACTGCAGCGAACAATCCGACCCAAGGACTGAAGAGCTCCTTGCCGATCAAGTAGGCCACGGCAATCGAGAGCACCCCGTAGGCAGCAGCGGGCAAGCGGGTGGAAAACTCGTCCAACCCGAACAACTTGACCGCTAGGGCGGTGGAGTAGATGTAAACCGTGTTCTTGTACCCGCCAAAGGACCACACCAATAACGGCAAGAACTGGCCGTTCTCGTCGTAGCCGCTTTGCGCGATCGCATAGCCGTTGTAACCAAAGGCGGCTTCGTCACAAAAGAGACCTGCGGGCACATCGCGCAATTGATACAGGCGAAGCCAAGTGGCCCCGATGAGCACGATTGCGAGGATCGACCGCCTGATCCACTTACGCCCCATCTTCCGGGAACTCCCTCCCAACGTTCATTTCGCCAGGTGCGAAGCCCGGGCATCGCAAGCCGATTCGTACGCCGCGCGCAGCGCCCGTACCCGCCTGCGGATGCGCCACACTTCCAAGTAAGCTTCCATACCGCGCCAAAGACTGACGGTGGAATCTGGAACGTTGACCCAAACCACAGGCACTTCCGTTACGCGGCGACCCATCGCCAGTGCCAGGGCGATGAGCTCGACGTCGAAGGCAAACCGGTCCACCGAAAGTTGCTCGACGACGGGTTGCATGCGCTCCCGCTCCAACAGCTTGAAGCCGCACTGCGTGTCATGAAAAGGCAACCCCACGACCCACCGAACCCACCAATTGAATAACTTCCCAGCACGCTCGCGCAGCAGGTTTTGTCGCTTGCGCACCTCGGCTCCGGGTACCGCGCGGCTGCCAATGGCCAAATCGAAGCCGCGTTCGAGCGCCTCGGCCAGCTTGGGAAGCTCCTCGATGGGAGTCGACAAATCGGCGTCCGTGACTAACACCCACTCTCCGCGAGCCCGGAGTGTTCCCCATTTTACCGCGTGGCCCTTGCCCCGATTGGGCTGGTAGCTCAGGACTCGTAAAGCGGAATGCGAACCGAAACGCTGCCCCACGACGGCGGCAGTTTGGTCTGTACTGCCATCGTCCACGACCAGGACTTCGTAGTTGTAAGGCTGAGCCTCCAGATATTCGAGCGTGCGTTCCAACGAAGGCAAAATCCGCCGCGCCTCGTTGAATGCGGGAACGACGACGGAAAGCTTCATGCGGGAACCGGAGTGCGCGCA
The DNA here is from genome assembly GCA_026004215.1 of Candidatus Binatia bacterium. Classification (GTDB taxonomy): domain Bacteria; phylum Desulfobacterota; class Binatia; order HRBIN30; family HRBIN30; genus HRBIN30. Next base: position 296,825 of record BPIR01000002.1, on the reverse strand, counting down.
AAGTTAGTTGACAACATCACGGGTGGCATATACACGACTTCGGCTTTGCGCGGGGAGAAGGCGCCGCGCGAGTGACGTCGTATGGCAGAGAGAGCAGTGATTCGCAACCAGTCGCCCGAGGCGGTCGAGGCGCCGAATCGCACAGCCACGGGGTGGTGGGACCAGCCGATGTTGGGGCGCTACACGCGCTGGCAGGTTCTCACCGTTGCCGTGTTCGTGATCGCGGTGGTGAACCGTCTCATTTGGCTCGGTGAACGACCTTTCCATCACGACGAGTCCATTCACGCCTTCTTTTCCTGGAAGATCGTGGACGAAGGCATCGCGCACTACAAGTACGATCCCGTCTACCACGGGCCCATCTTGTATTACTCTTCCGCCTTGGTCATGTGGCTACTGGGGGACAGTGACTTTACCGCGCGCTTGAGTGCGGTGGTGTTCGGACTGGGGATTTTGGGCTTCACATGGCCCCTCCGGCGGTTTGTTGGCCCAACGGTGGCCTTTGCGTTTCTGACCCTGTTCACTTTCTCTCCGGCCTTGACGTATTTCACGCGCTTTTTGCGGCACGACGTGTATGTCGGTCTCGGCAACATCATGGCGATTTATTTTGCCTTTCGCTTCGGGGAGACGCGGCGCGATATTTATCTGTACTTGTCGGCCCTCGGGTTGGCGGTTGCCTTTTGCAACAAGGAAGACATGTACGCCCTGATCCCGGTGAGCTTTTTGAGTCTCATGCTGATGTTGGTTTGGGAGGTGCTTTACGCGCCGCAGTGGCGCACGCAACTCGCGCAAGTGTGGGGGGAAACTAAGGCGCTGCTGCGGGAAAAGTGGATCCCCATTGTCGGAAGCGTGGTTTTGTTCGTGGTCGTGTCGCTGACGTTTTATACGTCATTCTTTACTCACCCGGAAAACTGGAATCCGGTCGTTCCCGCTTTGACGTACTGGTGGGGACAACATCAGATCAAACGGATTGGCGGTCCGTGGTGGTACTATTTCCCGCAGTTGGTATCGTACGAATTTCTGATTTTCTTTCCGGCTCTGTTCTTGCTGTTGCGCCCACTCTCCACCGCGCGCGCCCAAGAACGCCCGAGCACGCGAGTGTTCTTTTACCTGACCATTGCGACCTTTGCCGTTTTTGTGGGCTGGTGTTTTTACGATTGGCACCAAGCCGGGGTCGTGATTTTGGTGCCGTTGGCTTTCGCAGGCCTCACCGTGATGCAGCGCTGGCTTCCGAGCCGCTTCCTGCGATTCATGGTGATTTACACGCTTGGCTGTGTGGGGTTTTACTCGTGGGCGCAGGAGAAGGTCCCGTGGCTCTTGTTTCCCATTTTGATGCCAATGTCCGTGCTGGCGGCGAGTTGGTATGCCGAACGGGTGGAAGCCGGTTCTTTTCGCCAGCCGGTACCGGTGGTGGTCACGGTCGCTCTCGGCTCGCTCACGATCTGGATATTGATTGCCAGCAATTACTATTACGGTGCACCACGTCCGGCAGAGGCACCGGGTCCACGCACGGCCGAGCTCTTGGCGTACGTGCAGTCCACGTACGACATTCACATGGTCATGCAGAAGATCGAGGAAGCCGGTGAAAAGCTCGGCACGGGCAAGAACACGCGCCTGCAGGTGTCGGGCAATGCCACGTGGCCGCTCAGCTGGTACCTCCGGCACTACCCGGTGAATTGGGCTGCAGACGTGCGCCGAGTCGACACGCCCGTCGTGATCGTGGACAAGGAGCTAGCTCCGAATTTCGACAAGGTGTTGCTGGACCAGTACGAGAAAATTCCGTTTGCAATTCGTGGTTGGTGGGAGCCGGACTGGTCGAAGATGAATGCAGTCACTTTGACGCGTTGGCTTTTTACCCGCCAGGCGTGGAGCCCAGTCGGTTCGAGCGACGCGGTGATGTACGTGCTGAAAGAGTTGAGTCCGGGCAAGGAAATCAGCCCGATTGCGGTCAATCCTCCACCCGCCCCTCGGCCGTACACAATGCAACCCGCCTCCGAAAAGCCGGTAGCCATCTGGGGCAGGAGGGGGAGCGCGCCGGGAGAGTTCGAGGAGCCTCGTGGCCTTGCCCTGGATAGCAAGGGATTTTTGTACGTGGTGGATAGCAAGAACCATCGCATCCAGCGCCTGTCTCCGGATGGGCGAGCCGTGAACGTGTGGGGCAAGCAAGGTGAAAACCCGGGAGAATTCAACGATCCCTGTGGAGTCGCTGTGGGCCCAGATGGCTCCGTGTATGTCGCAGACACCTGGAACCACCGGATTCAGAAATTCACAGCCGACGGAAAGTTTGTCACTGCGTGGAAAGAACAAACCACCGGCTTCTGGGGGCCGCGAGGCGTTGCCGTGGCACCCGATGGCAGTGCGGTGTTTGTGACGGACACGGGCAACAAGCGCGTGGTGAAGTTCGATCCGGACGGTAAACAGCTTCACCAATGGGGACGCGAGGGTTCCCGTCCAGGGGAGTTCATCGAGCCGGTCGGTCTCGCGTTTAACAGTGAGGGCGAGTTGTACGTCGCCGACACGGGGAACCGGCGGGTGCAGGTTTTCCGTCAAGACGGCACGTTCGTCCGCGAGCACTTCGTCTCGGGCTGGGAAGAATTTTATACGGAGCCCTACTTGGCGATTCTGGGATCCGACCTAATCGCTACGGATTCGTTCAATCATCGAGTCGCTCGATACGATAAAGCAGGAACGCTGGTGTTTGTCTGGGGTCGGAGCGGAGCCGGCTCGGGCGACTTCAACCGGCCAATCGGCGTCGCCGCGGATGCTGAAGGCGGCGTGTACGTGGCGGACACGATGAACCATCGCATCCAGAAGTTCGTGTTGCCCGTTACCCGGTAAGGCGCACCGGTTCGCTGTGGCCTGGCGACGTTCGCCCTAGTGCTCCGATACGATCTTTTGCCGCAGCCGGAACAAGTCGTAAAACGCCCGCAAAATAACCATCGGGTGCGCACCGGTCTGGGTGCCAGCAGTGCGCGGGTAGTGGTGCACGCCCACCTCTTTGATCCCGAAGCCCTTGCGTACCGCCCGGCCATATAGCTCTGCGTTAATCAAGGCGCCGGTGGACTCCAGGGTGACCGCATCGAGGATCTTCCTGGGGATGAGCTTGAACGCACAATTGAGGTCGCGCACGCGGACGTTCAACAACACGCGTACAAGCCAGCCACCAAACAAGCGGGCGTTCAAGCGGCGAATGAAAGGATCGTTCCGCTTGATGCGGTAGCCCGTGACAATGTGGTCCTCGTCGGTGGCCAGCGGAAGGAGGAGCGCCAACTCGCGGATGTCGAACTGGCCGTCTCCATCCATGTAAAAGACGAACCGCTTGCTTGCCGCCTTGAAACCCGTGCGCAGTGCGGCGCCGTAACCTCGGTTTTGTTCGTGGTGTTGCGGCCGCAAACGCGGGATCTTTTGGGCGAGCGCCTCGATGATGGCACCGGTCCGATCGCGGCTCCCATCGTTCACCACGATGATCTCGTAGTCGATCCCCGTCGTGTCGAGATAGCGGGCAACCTCCATGGCGACCCGCTCGATATTGGCTTCTTCGTTGAAAGCCGGCAGCACGACGGACAATTCGTTGACCACGCCGTTTCGTGATTTGCTTTTTTCTGTCTGACTCATAGAATCCCTCGTCTTGGAGCTTGCCGATGGAGGCCTTTGTTCAGTGCCCGAACTGCCGTACGTCTTACCGCATTGCGCCGGAGCAGTTGCCACGTGCAAACGTTCGCCTTCGATGTGCGCGCTGCAAGCACGTCTTCCCCTTTACGCGTGGCGGGGTGACCCGGGAGGAAGCCAAAGCGGAATCGGAATCTGCTCGGAGGGTTAGGAGGTCCGAAGAGCAGCCACCTGGAGACATGGGAACCGAGGTGCCCCGAAAAACCCCTGCAGCGGGAACGCCTCAGGCGGCAGATGCAGGGGTACAGGTTCCGGACAACGAACAGAACAAACCACGCCCGGGCAAATCTAGCGGCGGCCGGCCCCGGAGCAAGGAGGAAGAACCGAAAGACAAGTCTTTCGGCGTGCAACTCCAGTTGGATGACGATGATTTTGTGCTGACGGAACCAGAGGAACCTCGTTACCTCCCGGATTGGGACGATTTGCCGCCCGAACCTCGTCCCCGCAGCGACGACCGCGCTCCGTTCCGCACGTTGATCGTGCTCGTAGGCGCCATTACCGCCTTTTATGGGCTCTTCGCGGCCAGTTTGATCGCGCGGCCCGAGGAAGCGCAGGCGCTGATGTCGAAGATACCACTCGTGGGCCAGGGCGTCGGGGAAGAGCGCTTGTGGGCGCGCCGGGTGCGGCTGGAAGGTGTCGAGGCGACCGTGCAGCAAACGAAGGACGGGCGTCCGGCCTTGGTCATTTCCGGTTTGGCCCTCAATACTGCGACGAGTCCCTTGCAAGCAGTGCAGTTGTCCGCTGAAATTTTCGACCCCACGGGGCGAGTCTTGGACCAAAAATCCGTCTTTCTGGGTAACGCAGTTTCTGCCCGGGTTTTGCGGGATCTGACCCCCCAAGAAATTTCCATTCTTCAGCAAGTCGCGCCTCCGAAGCAGTTTATTGTTCCCCCGGGCAAGACGGCTTCCTTTGCCATCGTCTTCTTCTTGGATCCTGGGAAATCTGGCGGGCCTCGGAAAGACGAGAACAATAGGCACCCGAGCGAGTTTCGCCTGCGCGTGGTCGCCGCGAGGCGTCAAGGCTGAGAAGACTCCTTCGGAGGGGACGCATCGTCGTGGGAATCGGTTTTCGGGGTTACGTCGATTTCGTCCGGCATACGGAGTTGTTTTCGGAAGTTACGAATTCCACGCCCAAGGCTTTCGCCTAGCTCCGGTAATCGCCCGGCTCCAAAAATGATCAGAACGATCACGAGAAGAACGACGAGCTCCCCGAGGCCGAGTCCAAACACGACGAAAACTATACGCGAACGCCTCTTGGCTTGGCAAGGCGACCGACCGATTATGGCACGCTGAGGCCCGCCGCGGTCATCGCGAGGGAAGCATGCCGCCGGTGATCGAGCCGACGAGCGTGCGCAAGAATCGGTCGAGAACTTGAGCAGGCTGATGCGAAAATTGCATCTGGGCTACCATGTGGGCCGCACTGACGACGAACAAGGCGGCGAACTTTGGGTCGAGATGCGTGCGGATCGTGCCTTCTTTTTGGCCGCGGCGAATCGTGCGAGCGATAACTTCGACCACTTGTCGTTGAAAATCGAGATACCGGGGCCACATTTGTTCGCGAATTGCAGTGCTCCAGTCGAGCCAGACGCGCGCGTAGTCCTCATGAGTCGCGACGGAGGAGGAAAACTCCCGAGCGTGCAGCAAGAGCACTTCGTCTGCAGGGAGATCCTCGCGGGCATGAATGCGCCGGGTCATGTCGATGTAAAAGCGGGCAACTTCTTGCAGCACGGCTTCCACCAGTGCCTCGCGCGTCGGGAAATATACGAACACAGTGGGTACAGCGACCCCTGCCTCCTGGGCAATCTCTGCATGCCTCCCTTCGCTAATCCCGCGGCGCGCAAAGACCCGCAGGGCACAGGCAAGAAGCTGCTCGCGCCGCAATTCCGGCGCCATCCGGCGGGCGCGCTGCCGGCTGGCGGAACGGCCTCGGCGACCTCCCGGTCCGACTGCATGCTCGGCGACGTGGGAACGGTTTTTCGGCATGAGCGAAGTTTTCTACCACAGTACTCCAGGCGGCGCATGGCATCGCCGCTCGAACCATTTTTGACGGAACACAAAGCGGTGCGGCAGAAGAGTACCAGTGTACCAAGCGGCGAGTCGACCGAGTCGAGGCGCGGTCGCCCGGGCGATCAAAAATCAGGAAACCAGCTTGACTTCGTCTGCGAAGGGGCGTAATGACAAAGTTATCAATAGGATCCCCAGGAGGCGAGCGATGGCAGAACAGCCGGTGACGCGTGTCGGTGAGGGAGAGTATACCGCGGTCGTGGCCACGTTGACCGGGCGGCGACCGGTGGCGGAGGTGCTGGCAGAATACGAGGCAGAATTTCGCCAGCGGTACACGCGTTGGATGGAGATTTTGCAGCGCAATGCGGAGCGGCTGGCTCGCGGCCAGTTTTCTCTACACTGGATGGATACACGCGAGGCGCAGTGGGGGAAACGAGCGAAGCCATCGTCGCGCGGGCTAACGTACACAGACATCCATCGGGTGCCGGGGTACGGTGAGCTCCCGGAAGTGGCTCATTGGCTCAACTTTGCACCACGGGGGTCGGTTCGGGACCCGTATCGCGACGAGATGCCTGAGGTGGAAGATTACACCGTGCTCGAGCGGGACGAGGTTTGGGCCGAGAACGTGATGACTTTGTACGAGGAGGCCAAAGCACGGCAGTGGAATGCGACTCGCGACATCCCGTGGGATGAGTTGACGCCGCTGCCCGAGGACTTGGAAAAGGCCACGTGCCAGTTGTGCACAGCGTTGACGGAGGTCGAGTTCGTTGCCGGGGATTTCCCTGCCAAGTGGATGTACCGCATCCCTCAAGACTTTCTGGAAGTCAAGAGTTTTTTGTCCACCCAAATCATGGATGAAGCACGCCACCAAGAGGTTTTTCGCAAGCGTGCTCTTGCCGGCGGAGGGTTGTTGCACTCGTCTCCCGGGGCCGAGTGGGCTCTGAAGGCAATTCTGGATGCACCGACGCACACGATGGGCACCTTCCTGCTCAATTTGCTCGCCGAAGGGCTGGTGCTGTCGGTATTCCGGTCCGGTGAAATGATTGCCAAGACTTACGTGGACAAGGAAATTTTCCGCCGTTGCTTGCAAGACGAAGCACGGCACGTCTCGTACGGGGTGCTCGAATTTCAGTGGTGGCTCGACCATCAACCGGACCGCACCCGGGCCGAGGAAATGCTGCATCGGTTTGCGGACGTCGGCGAGCAAGTGATTTTGTCTGCCTTCACGGAACCGACGCTGGTGGAGCCCATCGCGATTTTGTTGGGCGGTGGCTTGAGGAACATCGATGCAGGCATGGAGGGGATGATGCGCGTCTGGTCCATGTTTATCGAGGAGTACCTGCAACGTTGCCAGCGTGCAGGTTTCGATCGGCGCGCTCGCTGCATTTTGCCCGCCGAGGCTCCCTGGAGGCTGGCCGCGTGACGATGTCCGGTTCCGTGAGGGCGGAAAGCACCCGAGCGGGGAGAACGATCGCGGAATTCCCGTCGTTGCAGTGGTTCGAGCTTCTGGCTCAAATTGCCAACGCAGAGCGGCCGCGCTTTGAACACCTCGGCTATTGCGATTGCGTGGCGGAGTTTTGTGTGACGGACACAACCCCCTGGCCATTCGTGGTGCAAGTGACCTTCGAGGAATTCGAGGTGGCGGATGTGCGAGTCCCTGGGCCAGAAGATGCACAGCGGGCCGATTTCCGCATCGAGGGTTCGCTTGCGGCCTGGCGCGACATGATCGAGAGCATCGCGCGCAACCACGGGCGACCCGATTTGGAACAAACCCTCAACCACCTCACACATATGGGCACGCCCATGCGTGTCGCGGCACAGGATCCAGTCCGGCGCGATTTGTACTTTCGATACGCCCAAAGTCTGCAGGAGTTTTTCAACCTGTCGGAACGGATCGCGACGCGCTTTGCGGGTTGATCCAACAACTGGATTCGGCGATGGCTCGGCACGGTCATTTTTACATTGACGAGACCTGCATTGGGTGTGGTGCGTGCGAGCACGCTTGCCCGGGGAAAGTGGATGCCATTTACCCGGTTGCAGGCGACTTCCTCGGCCGCTTCGCAATCCAGATCGAGGAGTGCATTGATTGCGGGTTTTGCGTTCCCCTGTGCCCTGTCGCTTCCATCCACGACGCGCGCCGGGAGGGCGTGGTTCCGGGTACCGGAGGGTACACCCGCATCAAGGACCTGCAAAGCTGGGCCGCGAGACAAGGTCAGTCGAGGGAGAAATAAGGTCGGGTCCGTGCTGCGCGAAGAAAGACCGAGAGCCTCCTGAGGCTCGCACCTCTGGCCTTCTCCTCGGCCATCACCCGCAACCGGCAAGCGACTCGCGGGTGTCTAGCGCGCCTACTCGAGGGCGTGGTAGAAAGCGCAAAGCTTTGCCACGGAGGTCGTGCATGAAGATTTACCTCGTCGCGCCGAAAAACCCGGAATCGTTTTGGACGTTTGACCGCATTCTCCCGAGCCTCGGGAAGAAGTGTGTGTTCCCGAATCTTTCCTTGCCGACGGTAGCGGGCATCACTCCGCGCAAGCACGAAGTCGTGTTGTGCGATGAAAACGTCGAAGACGTGAACTTTGACACCGACGCCGACATTGTCGGCCTCACCGGCTACGTGATCCACAAGCAGAGAATTTTCGAGCTGGCCGCCGAGTTCCGAAAACGCGGGAAATTTGTCGTCGTCGGAGGCCCATTTGCATCCCTGTGCCCCGAGGAGCTTCGCGGCAAGGTGGATGTGATCTTTATTGACGAAGCGGAATATACCTGGCCGCAGTTTCTCGAAGATTACGAACGCGGCACTTGGAAGCCGGAGTACCGGCAAGTGGAGAAGCCCAGTATGCACGATTCCCCTTTGCCGCGCTTCGACTTGCTGAAAGTGGATCGTTACCGCACCATGACCATCCAGTTCGCCCGCGGTTGCCCCTTCAATTGCGAGTTCTGCGATATCATTGTCATGTACGGCCGCCGCCCGCGCACGAAGACTGTCGCGCAGGTGATGGCCGAGGTGCAAGAAATCCACCGCTTGGGCGTGCGCAACATCTTTGTGGTGGATGACAACTTCATTGGCAACAAGAAGGAGGCCAAGGAGCTGCTCAAGGCTTTGGCCCAGTGGCAGCGAGAACAGGGATACCCCATCGAGATGATGACCGAGGTGACCCTCAACGTGGCGCAGGACGACGAGCTGCTGGACCTCATGCGTGCTGCGAATTTCACGACGATTTTCATCGGCATCGAGTCTCCCCGGCCGGCCAGCTTGCAGGAGACGCACAAGACGCAAAACCTGCGCGAGAATTTGCTCGATGCGGTGCATCGCATCCAACGTGCCGGTATCGAAGTCATGGCCGGAATGATCGTGGGGTTCGATCACGACGACCCAAAGATCTTCGACGAGCAATTCGAGTTCATCCAGCAGGCACGCATCCCCGTGTCCATGACGGGGATGCTCAATGCGGTGCCGAAGACTCCTCTCTACGAGCGCTTGAAGCGCGCTGGCCGATTGATTGCCGAATCGGTCGGGGACCAGTTTGTGTTCACCAACATCGTGCCGGCCGGCATGTCGCTGGCCGAGTTGTACGAGGGCTATAAGCGCTTGCTCGAGCGGCTGTACAGTTACCGGAGTTACCGCAAGCGGGTGATGGATTTCATTTTGCACCGCGGCCAACTCGCACAGACTCGGGTGGTGACCTCGGCGCAGGACCTGAAAATCTTTTTCCGCGTGCTGTGGTACTGCGTCTTGCGGGCGAGTCCCGCACGCGCATGGTTCACACTGTCGTTGTTGTGCAACACCTTGCTCCGCCGTCCCCGCGCGTTCCGGGACGCGGTGACGTTCGCACTGCTGCACAAGCACCTGTACGAGTACATGAAGGCCACTGCGAAACGGCTGGATGCGTTACTGGCGGACTTCCGGGCTGCCCCGTGCCCGGACCGCTTGTTGCCGCAGGAGGGCTGAGGAGCAGCGCTTCGGTCTCGACCACTAAAGCGCGAGGAAGAGTTCGGAGCCTGCCTCGGCTGTGAGTTGGCGAACCGAGGTGATGCGATCGCTCACTTGTCTCAACGCCCCTAGGCTCGACGAACCCACGTCGATCAGTACCGCGAACAGCCGAAAGCCAAGCTCCCGCTTTCGATCCAGAAAGCGCTCCAGCCACACTGGATCGAAGTGACACTCCCCATCGGTGACGAAGACGACGTCGCTGCGGCGATACTTTTTGGACTGCAAGCACCGTACGGCGGCTTCGAGGGGTTTTTGAAAGTCGGTACCGCCGCCCGGAAAATAGGCGGCGAAATCGAGAATCCGATGGGGATCGCTCGCGTAACGCTCTCCGGGGTTGAGATCGAGTTCGAATAGTGGTGTGTCGGCAGCCGAAAAACAAATCACGCGGAACAAGCGCTTCTGCCGCTGCGCAATGTCGAGCAACGTCAAAGCAATGGCCTTGGCCCAAATTTCCTTGTCCCCCGACATCGAGGAACTCACGTCGAGACATACAAGGAGCGGCCCGCGCCCTCGTTCGGCGGGCCCGCGAATCTCGTACTGCAGGAGAGTGCCCTCCAGAAGTCGCCGGCCGAACTCGCGCTTTCTCCACGGATTGCGCAGCGCTACGAGCTCGCAAGGCAGGAGAGCACTCAAATCTCGCCCGCGCGTGACCGCATGGACCTCCTGGCTCTCTCGCTCGTAGGTCTTTTGACGAAGCGCCCAAGCGTGTGCCTTCATCCGGCCGACCAAGCGGGCCAGTTTGTGCAAGCGGGGATTGTCCGCCAGGCGCTTGCCCAGTTCGACCTGCAAGCCAACGGATTGCCCGAAGCGGCCGCCCCAGCGTTCCTGCCACTCCTGCAACTGCTGTTCGATCTCAGCGGTACGGACAGCCACCCGTCCGACGCCAATCTCTAGGTGTTTGCTCTGACGGTCGATCATCTCCCGGACACCGCGTTCCACATCGCGGGCCTTGTAGACATGGTTGCGGCGCACGAGTTCCGCCTGCCGCTGGAGGTGTTCCGCAAGTTGGGTCACTGCGCTGCGCCGTCCCTCCGGCACGGTTTGCGCCAACTCCGCGGCAGATATGGCTTGTTCCTGCAAGTCGGCGAGCTCCTGTTCCTGGTGGTGGAGGCTCCAGTAATCCAGCATATGGGCGCGGTTGATTAGGCGTTCTGCGCGCAGGAGGGACAAAATCTCCTCTCCTAAAAGCGCTGCTGCCAGGCCACTTTGCCGCTCGTCCAGCACAGTCCGCTCGCGCAAAACGGCCAAGGCCGGGGCACGCAGGATGGCATCGAGGACGATCCGATACAGCCCGGCACTCGGCAGCACCTGCTCGGGATCGCGCATGACAATCGCTGCCTTGTAAAGCACAGCATACAAGTCGAACAGAAACGCTCCGAAATGGGGGAGAAGCCTGCGCCCGCTGTCGGAGAGCTTTTGCAAAGAGGGGCAGTCCTGGACAATGGACGAGAACGCGGCGGCGTCGTACGTGTCGGTCTCGATCCACTGGGCAACCAATTCTCCGGTCGGCGGTGCGGCGAACTGCGCGATTTGCGGCGTTGCCAGCCAATGACGACTCCGAGGCGCTTTCACCGGGACACCTTACAATGTTTCCAGCATCCTTCTCTGGATGTCTTCGATTTCCCGCTGCACAGCCTCTACCGTATCCGTCGGCCGGCCTGCGGCCCGAGCCGCGTCCACCAGTGCGCCGGCCTTGTGGAGTAACTGGCGGAGCTTTGTGTGCGCCTCCATGACGGCTCGGCTCCGTAACTCGGGGTTGTCCCACTGCCTGTGCGCATATTCCTCGATCTCGCGTCCCTGAAACAAAAGAGCGCGGGCCTCGTCTTCGTAACCGCGCAAGAGCTCACGAATGGTGGCGCGAATTTCAGCTTGTTCACTGGGTGCACGCCACAATACGTGCTCCAGAAAGAATACATCGTCCTCCGAAACCCCAGTACGTCCGTGCAGCAACGCATGCGCCTGTAAGAGACGAACGCACTGATGGTAGCGCCGGTCCGAGACGACCAGTTGCTTGCGCGCCAGCTCGCGGCGCAAATCCGCGAGGCAGCGATAAATGCCGGGCGGAACCTGTACGTCTGCGACGAATCCTTGAAGTTCTTCCAGCTCGCGCAACTCGATCGAACCTCGTTCGGCCACTGGCCGAGACTCGATCATGCGCAGGAAATGGAAGTCGTCTTGAATGTAGGTCACGGTGAAGCGGACGAGAAAGCGATCGTAGAGAGCTTGTAACTCATCGTCCTCGGGGAGCTCGTTGGTTGCTCCGAACACAGCAATGAGCGGAACGGACTCCACAGAGCGCCCGTTGTGAAAGCGGCGCTCGTTCATGATCGCCAGCAACGCGTTCAAGATCGAGGAATTGGCTTTGAACACCTCGTCCAGAAACGCGATGTGCGCCTCGGGAAGTTTCCCAGTCGTCACCCGGCGGTAGTCGTCGTGTTCCAGTGCGCTCAACGACACGGCTCCAAACAGTTCCTCGGGCGTCGAAAAGCGAGTGAGCAGCCATTGAAAATACACGGCTCCGTGAAGGCGAGAGCAAATTTCGTCGGCGAGCATGGATTTTGCGGTGCCTGGCGGGCCGACGAGCAGCATGTGGTGCCGAGCGAGTAGACAAGTGAGTGCTCCCTCGATGACCGCGTCGCGCTCCACGAACGTTTGCAACAGCTCGTCGCGCACACGCTGCAGTCGTTCGAGACTACCCATATGCACCCATGCTAAAGGCCGTGGCTGCAGCGTTCAAGCAGCCCTGAGGCGGGTTCATGGCCCGGCAGTGGTCGTCGGTGTGGGAGTGGCGAATTCAATGAGCACCTCGTTGGGAGCGACTAGCCCCAAGCGTTCGCGAACCACTTGATCGAGATACGAGTCATCCGTTTCCATCCGGTCGAGGTGCGAACGGAGACGTTCGTTTTCCAGGTGCAAGCGGAATAGACGCTGTTCGAGCAACTCTTGTTGGCCTTCGAGGTAGCGCAAGTGGAGCAAACCGTACTGCCCCCAAATGGCATGGGCGGCAAGGGCAGCGATCCCCGCGGTTGCCAAAACGAGAAGAATTTTGTGTTTTGTGCTGAAAGGCTTTAAACGCACTGCCGTTGGTCCGTCGCGTGCAAGTCCGCCAGCTCCTGTATTCCACCAAGAGATTCGAAGAACAATCGAGGAGGAGATCATGAAGATACGGAAGATTTGGGCCCGGGAGATTCTCGACTCCAGAGGGAACCCGACCGTCGAAGTGGATGTCATCCTGGATACGGGCGTTCTCGGCCGGGCATCGGTTCCTTCTGGTGCATCGACTGGAAGTCACGAGGCTGTCGAATTGCGCGACCGTACGCGTCGCTATCAAGGCAAAGGCGTTCAGCGTGCGGTCGACAACGTGAACGCCAAGATTGCCCCGCGACTTCGCGGCCGCGACCCCAGGGACCAACGCGCCATCGATGCGCTGTTGTGCGAGCTCGATGGAACGCCGAACAAACGCAAACTCGGTGCGAATGCCGTTCTCGCTGTGTCGCTGGCTGTGGCCAAGGCGGCGGCGCAAGCCGCTGGGCAGCCCCTGTACCGTTACCTCGGAGGGCCGCAGGCCAAAGTGCTACCCGTGCCCCTCATGAATATTCTGAACGGAGGGGCCCACGCAAACAACTCCGTGGACATTCAAGAATTCATGATCCTACCGTTGGGCAGTCGCTCGTATCGCGAGGCGTTGCGCATGGGAGTGGAGGTCTTCCACAGCCTCAAGCGCGTATTGCAGGAACGTGGCTATTCCACTGCCGTCGGCGACGAAGGTGGATTTGCCCCGGCGTTGGCTTCGAATGAGGAGGCTCTAGAGTCGATTTTGCGCGCCATCGAGATGGCGGGGTATCAGCCGGGAAAGCAAATCGCCCTGGCCATCGACGCCGCAGCTACGGAATTTTACGACGAGCGCGAAGTGGAGTACGTTTTTCACAAGTCCGATGGCAGTCGCCGGTCGGCCGCGGAACTCGTGGAGCTCTACGCGGATTGGGTCCGACGCTACCCCATCGTATCCATCGAGGACGGCTTGGCGGAAGACGACTGGAACGGTTGGCGGATGCTCACGCACGAACTGGGAAAAAAGGTCCAACTGGTCGGGGATGATTTGTTCGTCACTCATCCAGAGCGCTTGCGCCGCGGCGTCGAGATGGGAGTGGCCAATGCGATTTTGATCAAACCCAACCAGATCGGCACCTTATCCGAAACGCTCGATACGATCGAAAGCGCTCACCGTGCTGGCTACAAAACCATTATCTCGCATCGCTCCGGCGAAACCGAAGATTCGACCATTGCCGACCTCGCTGTTGCCGTGGGAGCAGGGCAAATCAAGACCGGTAGCCCTTGTCGAGGCGAACGTACTGCAAAGTACAATCAACTGCTTCGCATCGAAGAGCATCTCGGGCAACGAGCCCTGTACCCCGGCCGAGCCGCTTTGAAACGCTCATCGTGATCCAACTTGGCCACGCCAATCGCCCAGGTTGCCCGCACCCGGTGCGGGATAAAACAGCGACCTACCTGCTCCGCCAGGGTTTTGTGAACGGCATTTTAGTTCCAGCCAAGGGGTTATTTTTGCGATTGCTCCGGTTTAAAAAAAAATTTCCAAAATGGCATTCTCCTATTGACTTCGCGCTGCAACTTACCGTATAAGCGCCGCCGAGTGGAGGTTGTGGAGGGGAGGAGCAGGTAGAGTTCGAGACGGGGATGTCGTCAGAGTGAAGACACTCCCAATTGGTCACAAGGAGGTCGGTATGGCAGCAACGAAGACCAGCAAAGCGAAAAAGAAAGCACCAGCGAAGAAGAAAACGACAACGAGCAAAAAGAAGAAGTAACGAAGTCACAAAAGAGGCTGTCGATACAGCCCGTCATTGCGTAGTCCCCGTCTCGAACTCGCAATCACTCACCGCGGGGGCTTCGGGTGAACCGAAGCCCCCGCGGGCGTTTTGAGGATAGCAGCGGCCGAGAATGCCGAAGTCTCACAAGTGCTGCACTGCGGTCAGTGCACTCAGGCAACCACACCGCTCGAGCAAGTGGCGCAGCTCGGGGTTGCTGGCAACGGAGGCAAATTTCGCCCGCAGCATGGCCAGTGATTTGGCGTGGTACTTTTGAGGCGTTTGGCGGAACGTGCGCCCTCGAATAACGACTTCGAGCGTGTCGGACCCGGAGTGCAAAGCGCGCTCGTTGGCCAGCGTCCACGGAATGAACACCTCGCCGATTTCTCGTACAAGCGGCTCTAACGTCGGTGCCAGGGTGCCCCATTCCTCGAACGGTCCTAGGTTCCTCGGGGCGGACATCTGTTCGATCCAAGCGACAACGCGGGGCGCACGCTGGCGAAGAATTTGTCCGGGCGTCGGATCGGAGAGACATTGATAGAGCTGCCCGTAAAGACCGAAATCAGCCAAGGCAGGGCGCTCCCCCAAGAGGTAACGGCGAGATTGCAAATGCTCTTCGAGTAACCCGAGCAAACGGAGATAGGATTCCTCGATGGTGGCTTTGGTATCATTGGAGGAGCCGACGAATCGCAGTCGGGGCACCATGCGCTGGCGAATCATCGCGGCCGCAGCGGAACGGTCTGCCTCCGGCATGAGACTCTCCGCCAGCCGCTCGGCGGCTGAAGCCGCATCCTCCTCGTAAAACCAGCGGTAGTGGAACATCGGCTTGTTCAGCCATTCGTCGGCGTATTCTTCGATGAGCGCCGAGACGAAACCCAACACAGGGTCGGGCGGTGTAATCGAAGGCTCCGGTTCCCGCGCCTCGATCGTTTCTATGATGGGCGTGGAATCTTGCAGCGCCTCGCCTTGCGGCGTGAGCAAAAGGGGGATCAGCGGCAGTTTGGCATAGCGCGCAAATTCTTCTTCGGTCGTGGCGTTGCGCACCAGCCATTGGTGTTCGAGCCCTTTGAAGCGTAGATACGATCGAACCTTGACGGAGTACGGCGACAATTCGTTCCCAAAGAGCCGATACGCAGAATTCATGACACACCTCCTTTGAGGGCACGCCCAATGGCCCTACAAGCCCGACCCCTGCAGCCGCATGGGCAGCACTTGCTGGTCAGAGCGGATTAGCGGCGAATCGACGTAGGCCGGCGCACGCTGTTATTGCTCGGGTCGGGATCGGCGGGGTACACCAACGTGGCGACGTTGGTAACCGTTGGATACGCATCGCTCCCGACGCGCACCACGAGCGTGAGTGCGGTGACGGAGCCGACCGGGAGTGCATCCGCGTGCGTGCACTCCACGGCCCCAGCGTTCAGCCCGCAACTCCAGCCCGTCCCCGAGGCGGAGACGAAAGAGAGCCCTCGCGGTAGGGTGTCGGTCACAACCAGCGGCAGATTCGTGGCATTCGGGCCGAGGTTGCTCACCGTGAGAATGTACGTGCCATTGCTGCCGACGACGAATCTGCCAGACACTGCTTTGGCGAGTGCTAGGTTCGCACTGGCAGGGATCGGGGTCACCGTCGGTGTGGGAGAGGGCGTGATCGAAGGAGTCGGGGAAATCGTGGGGCTCAAGGTCCGTGTGGGTGTCCACGTCGGGCGATTCGGCGGGAAAGTGGGCGACGGAGTAAATGTGGGAATCGGACGACGAGAGGGACGCACGACGCTCGTCTTTAGAACGGCATTGTTGGTCGGACGCAAATCTGGCCCATATCGGAGGCGCAATACGGTGGAGGCTCGCGGAACCGCTTCACGCGCCACCGACACGGTCAGGCTGAAGGTGCTGCTTTGCCCGGCACGGACCACAGCACTGGTGGTGCAAGTGGCTCCGGTCTCGCTCGGCGCGCACTGCCAACTGCCCGCACTGGAGTGCAAGGCAAGGCCGGGAGAGAACTCCGCAATCACTGCGATCTCTCCTTCAGTGGGCGCGGCCCCGTTGTTGGTGACGGTGATCACGTACCGGCCGGGCATACCGACTTGAAACGAAGTAGACGTAGCCCGGATCGCAAGGTCCGTTTCTCCTTGCGCCCAGGTACTAGAAGCAACAACGAAGACAAAGGCGGAAACAACGCCGAGGGTGCAGAAAAACCTCGCGAAACGGTGCCGCCCGGGTTCGATTGCCTTCATGATCCAGTGCCTCCCGAGTGCCCCGTGTACGCGCAGTACAAGCCGAAGGCAAGTCAATTCGGGCAATGCCCGGCAAGCTTGCGGGAGCGGAGCGCATCTCGCTAGAGAGTGCCAGCGCCCTGGCGGGGAGGAGACGCGATGCCGATTTACGAATTTCGGTGCCGGAAATGCCGCAAGCGGTTTTCGATCCTCACGTTGCGTGTGGGCGAAGCGTACGAGGTGCGGTGCGAGCACTGTGGAGCCAGCGAAGCCGACCGTCTGCTTTCCCGGTTTGCGATGCCGAAGTCCGAAGAGGCCCGCATGGAGGCGCTGGCTGATCCCAGTCGCTTGGGGGACCTCGATGAGAACGACCCAAAGAGCTTTGCCCGTTGGATGCGCAACGTGGGAAAGGAGATGGGGGACGAGTTCGGCGGCGACGATTTCGAGGAAATGATCGACGAGATCGAAAGCGGTGGCGAGCCGGAAGACACTGCGGACACTGGTCGCGAGGAAGAATAGGGCGGGTCCGGTTGGCGCCGCGAAGCGTAGCGGACCCGCCCTTGGGTTGTCCGCCACCATTTTTACGACACGGAATGCTGCGTACGATCTTGGATCAGCGCAACTGCCGTTGCGGCAATGGCTTCCCCCCGGCCCACGGCGTCCATCCCTTCATTGGATTTGGCCTTCACGCTCACCGCTTCAATGGGAACCTGCAGCAATTCCGCGATGCGAGAGCGCATCGCATGCCGATACGGGGCCAGCCGGGGAGCTTCGGCGACAATGGTCACGTCGAGGTTCACCACCGCCCAGCCCTCGAGTTGCAGCAGCTTGGCGACTTCTGAAAGCAACGCCGAGCTTGGCGTACCCAGATAGCGCTCGTCCGTATCGGGGAAGTGCTGCCCGATGTCTCCCGCCCCCATGGCACCGAGCAGAGCGTCGCACAGCGCATGCAACACGACGTCCCCGTCCGAATGCCCCAGGAGCCCTTGGTCGTACTCGATGGCGACCCCGCCCAAGTACAGCGGGCGCCCTGGAACGAGTTTGTGCAAGTCATAACCGTGACCGATGCGCATCATGACCCGGGGCGGTTAGCAGCACCGAGGGAAAACCGAAATCGGGCTGCGGATACGCCACACCGGCTGCCATGCCCTGTTTCGTTTGTGCCGTGGCGGCATTGTGTTAGTTTTGCGACTCATCTTGGGGAACGAGTTGCTGCAGTGAAATTTTCCGTTGCGCACGCTCCATTGTCCGCGATCATGGAAAACGTACTGGCGAGCCTCGGCGAGGCTGTGGTGCTGACCGACGCCCAGGCCTGCGTGTTGTTCCTGAACCCTGCCGCGGAAGAACTCACCGGTTGGTCGTCGTCTCAGGTGGTGGGACGAAATGCGAAAGACGTTTTCGCCGGCTCGCCGGTGGTCACGGAGTTGTTGAACCGAACGCTGGCCACATTGCAGCGCCAAGCCTGTGGCGAAACGTCGTTGCAACTCGACCCCGGCCGAAGCTTGCCGGTGCGTGTCAGTTGCTCGCCCATCTGGTCCGGCAATGGCCTGCTCGAAGGCACTGCGCTGGTGTTCCATGACCTGACCTACCAGCACAAGTTGGAGCAGACGGTCCGGCGTACGGAAACACTGGCGCGACTCGGAACGTTGGTTGCCGGCCTGGCTCACGAGATTAAAAATCCTCTGGGCGGCATTCGAGGTGCGGCGCAGCTCCTGGCGGATCGCTATGCCGAGGAACCGGAAATCCAAGAATATACGGCCATCATGATCCGAGAAACCGACCGGTTGACCCGCTTGGTGGAACAGCTCCTGGTGCTGGGTGCACCCGGCGAGCCGGCCTTGGTCCCGGTGAACGTGCATCGAGTGCTGCACGAGGTTTTGCGCTTGTGCCGGCCACAACTCCGGGCGCGAGGCATCGCAACTGCACTGGAAATCGATCCGAGCCTGCCGGACGTGCGTGCAGATGCCGACCAACTCACGCAACTGTTCCTCAATTTGATTGCCAACGCCTGCGAGGCAATGGAAAGCGGAGGCCGACTGACCATCGTCACCCGCGTAGAGACCGACTATCACATTGTGCAAGGAGGTGGGCCGGGAAAGTTTGCCCGCGTGGAATTTGCGGATTCCGGCCCAGGGTTTTCCGAAGCCGTGATCCACCACGCGTTCGAGCCGTTTTTCACCACCAAGCCCAAAGGAATCGGACTCGGCTTGGCCATTTGCCAGCGGATCGTTGCCACAATCGGCGGCGATATTCGCCTGGCCAACAGAGAAAACGGCGGTGGCGTGGTGACAGTCTATCTGCCGATCGAGGGACGAAGATGACAGCAACTGTTCCTCGGGTATTAGTGGCCGACGACGAAGATTCGATTCGCTGGGTGCTCTCGCAAGCCATTGCCGAGCTGGGCTGGCAAGTGGACTCCGCCGCCAACGGCCAAGAGGCCTGGAGCAAGCTGCGCGATGGTCGATACGACATTGCTTTGGTGGACATTCGTATGCCGGGAGTGGATGGGCTCGAGCTGCTTTCCAGAGTGCGTGACGCTGGCTGCCCGACCTCCGTTGTGATCGTGACGGCGCAAAACACCATGGCCAACGCCATCGAAGCGATGAAACGCGGTGCGTACGACTACATCACCAAGCCGTTCGACTTGGAACAAGTGCGCCTCTTGTTGCAGCGCGCCATGGAAATGCGGCGCCAAAGCGCTGAGCTGCAACGCTTGGAGCAGGACCAGCGCAAACGCTTCGAACTGGGGGTCGAGATTGTCGGCCGCACGCCGGCGATGCAGGAAATTTTCAAGACGATTGGGCGTGTGGCCGCCACGGACGCTACCGTTTTGATTCAGGGCGAAAGTGGCACGGGCAAGGAACTGATCGCGCGCGCTATTCACGCCCATTCCCGGCGCTGGAGCGGCCCCTTTGTCGCCGTCAATTGCTCGGCGGTGCCGCGGGACTTGTTGGAAAGCGAACTCTTCGGTCACGAACGTGGCGCATTTACCGGAGCGACGGAGCAGCGCCCGGGCGTGTTCGAAGTTGCCAACGAAGGCACTTTGTTCCTCGACGAGGTGGGCGATATGCCCCTCGAGCTGCAGGCAAAGCTGTTGCGCGTGCTGCAGGAGCGGGAACTCACCCGCGTCGGTGGCCGCGACGTCATCAAAATCAATGTTCGCCTGATCGCGGCGACGAATCAAAACTTGGAGCGGGCCGTGCGCGAGGGAAAGTTCCGCGAAGACTTGTACTTCCGCTTGGCCGTCGTCCCCATTCAGGTTCCGCCTCTCCGCCAGCGGCGCGCGGATATTCCTGAGCTGGTGCGGTACTTCCTGGAGAAAATCAACCGCGAACTCGGCACCCATGTATCCGGAATTTCCGATGAAGCCCTGACCAAGCTTGCGGATTATTCATGGCCGGGAAACGTCCGAGAACTCGAAAACACCCTCATCCGCGCGGCTGTGCTTGCACCCGGACCCCTCCTGATGCCGGATGACTTGATGATCGGCGAGGCGCCGAGAAAACCGGTCGCGAGCGAGGAGTGGACACTCGAAGCCGCCGTGCGGCGGGCAGCGGAGTCGTTTTTGGCGTCGCGCCCCGAGCCGCTTCTGCCCAATTTGTACTCTTGGATGTTGCAGCGCGTCGAACGCCCCCTGATCGAGCTGGCGTTGGAGCGCACCGGCGGGAATCAACTGCGCGCCGCTGCATTGCTCGGGATCAATCGCAATACCCTGCACAAAAAGATGCGGCAGTTGCACATCGCGCTCGGGCGAGCCGATGCCCAAGACGACAAGTAAAGAATCCGCCGTGTTCTGCTTTGCCTGGCCTGTGTACCCGATTGTAGACTGCGATACCGCACCGGGCGGCGACCCACTCGGGTTGGCAAGGAGTCTTGCGGAAGCGGGCGCGCCGCTCCTGCAGCTACGGGCCAAGTCCCTCGACACCCGTGGCCTCGTGGATTTAGCTCTCGAAATGGCTGCCCTTTGCGAGCAGTATGGTACTCGACTGATCGTGAATGACCGCGCCGACGTGGCCGAAGTGGTTCATGCCGCGGGAGTGCATCTGGGACAGGAGGATCTTCCGCCGGCGGTAGTGCGCCGCTGGTTTTCGCCGCCGCGGATTATCGGGTATTCCACGCACAACTTGACCCAGGCGCTGGCAGCCGCTCGCAGCGGATCGGTGGATTACATTGGCGTCGGCCCCATTTTTTCGACCACTACGAAGGCGAACCCCGACCCGGTAGTGGGCTTGCAAGGGCTGAGGGAAATTCGCGCGGCCGTGGCGATTCCGATTGTGGCCATCGGCGGCATCACGGAAGCCAATGCACAAGCCGTGCTGGACGCCGGTGCCGATGCCGTGGCCATGATTCGCGCGATCGCTCGTGCGGAGAATCCGGGGCAATTTGTTCGTGGACTCGCGGAGCATCTTGCTCGCAAAAGCCACGCCACGGAGGGGTGATTCAGGCGCCGCGCAGGACTTTTGCTGGGATGCGCCCAGAGCTCCTGCAACCTTTTCGGCGCGCCCCTACCGGGTTTGGCGTGTCGCTGCGCGAGGCTTCGAGGCAGGCATCTCCAGCGGCAACGCGAGCAAGCGGCCTGCAGCGGTGGTCACCAGTAGCCGCCGGCGTGGCGAGTCTTCCGCAACGCCCATGGGGAAGGCTGCTTGCTCGCCGATCTGGATCGGCACAGTTCGCTGCAGTTCTCCGGTAGGTTGGTACAACCGAACTTCGTGCCGGTGAGGTACGTTCACCCACAGGCGAACACCCGAACCCCAACTGAGCTGGGGCTCCGACAAAGCTTGCAACGCCAGCCCTTCGACGGAAAAACTCGCGCGCTTTTCTCCCGAACGAGTCAAGACGTGGATACGTGCCTGGCCATTGTCGGTCACGAACACCAGACCGCTGTTCGGGTGCACGGCAATTCCGATCGGCTCGCGCAGTGCCGCCCCCGTCGTGCTGTCGTCCCACTTGTCGAGCACCTCGCCGTCCGTGCGCAACACCACGACACGATTGTTGCCACTGTCCGCAACGAAGACCGTGCCGTCGCGGGCGACGGCAACGCCACGCGGCGAAAAGAAACCGGCCGTGTACTGCCGCTTGTACTGCCCGGTTTTGCTCAGCACCTGAATGCGGTGGTTCCATGTGTCGCACACGAACAGTTCTTCCCCAGGTCCGATGGCCAGGCCAGTTGGTTGCTTGAACTGACCGCTGGCCGACCCCACACCGCCCACGGCAAACTGCGGCTGGAGTTTGGCGTCGAACCAAACCAGCCGATCGTGACCGAAGTCGCTCACGACAATCGTACCGTCGGCGAACACCGCGATGCCGCGCGGTTCGGACAAAGACCGAAGATCTTCCGCTGGCTGCGGGGCGGCGCCGGCTTGTGGGGCGGGGGCTGCGGGCTGCGCAGGCATGCCGCCCCCGCTAGCCGGGGTGGCTGCCGGCGGCACCAATAGCACCCGAGCGAAAACCCGCCCGTTTTCCTGCGGCGGATAGCGAAGGCTGACAATTTCGTGTTGTGGATAGCGCGCGCGGAGCTCGGCCATCACGATCATGCTCACGGTTTCATCCGGGAACGCGAACGCGAGACTACGTTGGTTCGGTGGGGGAAGCTCCGTCTGCAGGAGATCCGGTGGGTTTTCGATGCGGGTAAAGCTGGGCGTAAATGGATCTCCGCCTCGATACAGCAAGTAGGTCAGCGTTTCGACAGGGAACTGCGTCCCCATCACCCACACTCGATAGGACGGATCCAGCCCCGCCAGAAATCGGCCCAACACAGTGGTTTCCGGGTAGTACCCCCAAACGTTCCGCCGGTTCGGGCCCAGATATTGCGCGTACGTGGCCCACGCTGAGGCCAACACCACGCCACCGGCCAAAACGGTCGCGGCCAGGGAACTCGCGCTTCGGCGAAACACCCGTGCAACTTCTTGCGCGCAGAACACGACTCCGAGGGCAGCCAATACGTACACAAAAGGCATAGCGCCAATGTCGCGGTTCATGTTCGGCGTGCTGAGGAGCCCCGGCAGTAGGCCCACTGCTAGGCCAATCACCGCGAATTGGGCGCGCGAGTCGCGAATGGCCACGAGGCACCAAAGCAACCCGAGAGGAAAGAAAATCGCCGCCAAATACTCCAGCCCAGGCGTGTTGGTGAAAAAATCGTCCCCATTGGCCCAGTAGTGAAACATGAGAATCGTGGATCGAAACGCTCGGGGAAAAGACCACTGCTGGAGAAGAAATGATTGCCGGCCAAAGAATTTTTCCCAGTTGTGCAGCGCGTACCAAGCTAGCGGCGCAATGGCCAGGGCAAAGCTGAAGGCCCCGGCAGCGAGCCCGCGCCCGTAGCTGCGCAGAAACCCGCGCAACGTCCAACCTTGCAAAGCGAACAACGGGACCCAGAGAAGGAAAACCAGCGGGAATACCTGCCCTGCGTTGTATGTGTTGGCCGTGGCAGCGAGGAAAACTCCCGCAAGCATGAAATGCCAGACTTTGCGAGTTTCCAAGCCGCGCCAAAAGAAACAGCAAGTGAGAATCGTAAACAGTGGCTGAAAGTCCGACCTCCAGCCGGTGCGACTGAACACGAGGCTCCACCCGGATACGCCCAAGAGTGCCGTAGCCAGCCACGCCACTCTGGCACCGAACATGGTGCGCACCCACCAATATAAAAAAGGTAACAGCAAGATGCCGGCGATGACCGACGGCAAGTACACGGCCAGCGGAACGTTACCGAGCCACCAAACAAAGGGAGCGCGGAAGTAAAAGGTGAGTGTCTCGCGCCCCCAAGCAGCGGAAATAAACGGCGTGTAAGGGGTGCCCCGGAGAATGGCGAGGGCATACTGGCCTTCCCACGCCGCATCGTGATTGAGGCCGGGCGGAAACTCGTCGAGTTTGTAGACCTTGAAAAACACCCCGAGCGCGCATGCCAGGATGGCCAGGGTCTTTTCTTGCCAGCTCCAACCACCGCCGCCGTGTGGACCGGGAAGTGCCCGCCGCTCTCGGGGGGTCCACCAGAGAGCCAGGGCAAACAAGGCCAGAGCGAGGGGCCAGAGCACTGCGGCGTATGCGACCTGCCATTTGTAGGCGAGGCAATATTGTGCCCAGCCGGCGATCAACAAGGCGCTGAGGAGTAGACCAACGCCAGCCATTGCGCCCAAGTGCCGCTTACTTCCCTCCATGGCGGATGCGCACGATACGATTGTCGAGGTCGGATATGACCAGTTCGCTGGTTCCAGGATCGAAAGCAATGCCCATGGGTGTGTCGAAAATCACCCCCGCCGAACCATCGCCGCGCACGCTGCGCAGGAGCTTGCCGCTGCGGTCGTAGCAACGAACCTCCTTCGCCCCCGGTACGGTCAAACACAGGTTTCCCCGCGCATCCAGCGTGAGGTGCGGCTCCGAAAAAACCTTGCTTTCCCAGCCTTCAACGGGGAAGCTGCCGAGGAATTGGCCGTCGCGAGTGAAATATTGCACTCGCCCGTTGCCGTTGTCGGCCACGAACACCGTGCCCGCGGAATCCACCACTATGCCTGTCGGTTCCCAGAACTGCCCCGGGCCATTGCCTTTCTGGCCCCATTCCAGTTCCTTCTCGCCACGCGCCGAGTACCGCACGATGCGGTTATTGCCGGTGTCGGCGAGGAAAATGTTGCCGCGTGCGTCCACCGCGATCCCGCGCGGGCCGTAAAGCGCCTCGCCAAATTCGCGCAGGTACTTGCCCTCGGCATCGAAGACTTGCACTCGGCCGTTCCATGTGTCGGCCACGTACAGCTCGCCCTTGGGTCCAACAGCGACACCGCACGGCTCCTTGAACTGCCCGGGCAGCTCGCCTTGGCGCCCGAACGCGCGAACCAGCGAGAGGTCGCGACGAAACATCTGGATCCGATTGTTGCCAAAATCGCACACTACCACGGTTCCATCAGGCGCAACGGCAACTCCCCGGGGCTGGGACAGCACTCCCGGAGCATCCGGAGCGCGCGGCACTTCGCCCGGCGTACCCGCCACTGGCAGAACTTCTTCGATCGTCGTGACCGGACGCGACGCAGTGAACCGTCCGTTCACCGCAAAGATGGTGACCCCGGGATTTTGATAAATGGGGGTCAGCACGTCGGTCCAGGCCCGAAACCGCTCCAAGTTGCCTCCGGCGTATGTGCGCCGCTCCAGTGGCCCGACGTAAACCAAGCTCACCTTGTAGCGGTCGAGGATCTGCGCGAGCGTGTCCTTCTCTTCGGTCGTGTAAGCTAAGGTCACGTCCGCCTTTCGCCGGTTGATTTCGTTCCAAGAGTGCGCCCGCTGATACACGTGGTACGCCCAGCCTAAAACCGTGGGTAGCCCAGTGTTCATCGCCACCCGAGTGAATTCCTGATACGCGTCGCCGTGCGCTTCCAAGATATATGGAATACCCTGAATGTTGCGGTTGAGCCACTCGATGGCCGCGTACTCGTCGGGAGCTTTGAGTTTCAAGTAGGCGAGGCCATCGAGCGTCGGCTTGGGTGTGGGCACACGGTTCGTGCGCAAAATGCCCATTACGTCCGTGACCGCCGTGAACAATCCGACAGCGACGGCAAGCACAAGCGCAGCCTGCCACGGGCGGCGCAACAGTCCGAGCGAGACCGTACCGCTCCAGAGCCCCGCGGCAACAGCCGCCGCGCTGAGCGCGAAGAAAAACCAGGCCTCGAGGTAGAACTTGAAGATGGTGTTCATGCGATCCCACACGTACACGAGGTCGGTTCCAACCGGGATCGCCAGAGCGACGCTCGCCAGAACCAGTGCCAGGCGCCATTCGCGCGCTGTCTTCGGGGCCAGCAAGAGCTGCAACGCCAGAAGGAAGAGCACGGCCATGCCCGCTCGCGTCGAGATTGCAAAACCGGCGACAGGCAAAATCCCAGCCACTACCCATCCCGCCACCCGCGGCACGCTCCAGTGCCCGTCGCTGGAGCGCAGCAATTCTCCCCATTGCCGCAACAGAAACGGCACGAGAACGACCAAGAAGGTCCCGAAAATGGTCCAAAGATCGAGTGGCTGCACCAGTTTCCCCGGGGGTAATCGCTCCCAGCCGAAGTTGCGGTCTGGCGCGACGAACGTGGCCCAGTACGGCCAGAAAAACACATAGGCGAGGCCGACCACCACCACGGTCACGAGCAACACCCGCACGATGAACCCGAGCACATAGCCGGCCGGCCCGCGATGCTCGCTTTCGGTGAGCCACACCGCGGCCAGTGTATACGCGAGCAAGAGCACGTATGTCGGCGTGCTCCACGTGTTTGTCGTCGTGATCGCTCCGAGCGTCAGTGCGAGTAGTCCGAGCAAAACAACGGCGTTGCTACTCGGCAGAGGCTCGGGAGGCGACATGACCCGGCTGCGCACCCAGCGCATCATCAAGGCGACGAAGGTCATGGTCAGGGGCATCACCATCACGTGCGCGTGCAGGTCGGCGAACAAAAAGCTCCAAAACGGGAATTCGTTGATGGTGTCGCGGATGACCCGCGAGGTGGCCCAATAGTAGTCGAAGTTGATCGCTGGATGCGGCCCCCAGAGCTCGCGCGGACCAGCCCAGTTGCCCATCAAAACTGCCAGAAACGCAGCCAAGAGGCCGACGCCCCAGCGGTCGCCAACCATGGTGCCTGCAGCGAACACGGCTGCCGCTGTGAGCCCCGCAACCAGCGCAATGCCCAGGTTGTAGGCCACCGCAGGCTCGATGGAGAGTACCTTCCCCAACGCCGCGATCATGAAATAGCCGAAATAACTGTAGTGAAGCGGCGAGCCGGCAAACCAAGGCTCGGGCGGGGGCAGGTAGGTGGTACGGTACATCGTGTTGAGGAAGGAGAAGTCCATCGGCTTCTCTCCCCAATAGATTTCCGGGTTGAATGCTCGCACAACGAGGAAGAATGCGAACACGCCCCAGAATATACCCTCCGTGGCGATGATTTCTCCGCGCGACATCGGCACCCGACCGTGAGCACGCCAGGCTAGGGCACCGACCAGCAAGAAGGCGAGAACCAACACCCCGAGCGTTCCTTGGGTGAACGGGGCGATCCGTAGTCCCGCAAGGATCCAGGCTGCGTAAGCAAACAGCAACACGCCAAGCGGCTTGGCCAGCCCCAGTGTACCCGGGCGCACGAACCAGTGGCGCACGAGCGGGTAGAGGCTCAATCCGAGAAGCTCCACCAGCGCCGCAAACAATCCGAGGGCGAGTAAACTCGATCGGATGCGCTCGACATGCCCGGTTGCGACGACCCCTTCTTGGCTCGGGCGCGCAAGCAAAAGATCGTTGCGCGTCAGCGGCCGAGACGGGGGCCGGTACAGGATGCGATCGAGGATCTCGGCCTCCGTGAGCCGGCCAGTGTTTTGGAAGATCAAAACCTTGGGATGGTCGTACACGGAAAAGGATTCATCGGCGAGTTCATCCGGTGCCTCCCATCCGAACAGCCCCGGCCGCGACGCAAACTCCTGGATCAAGGTGTAGCCCAAATCGCCGGCGAAGAGCTGGTAAAAATAGTTCGTCGTGAGCGGGAACTTTTCCGGAGCTCGGGTGACCGCCCCGTAAATGCGCTTGGTCTGAAACACAATGTAGTCGCTCGCTGCGAGCTCCCGTGCAAGGCGGTGCATTTTCCCGGGAGTGTCCGGCTCGTAGTAACTGAAGGTGACGATGGTGTAGCGATTGGGGCTGAAGCCAGGCACGGGAAATGGGAAACCCTCGTCCCAGTCCTGCGACAGCACTTTGGCCCCGGCGGGAACGTTCCGGTAAAACCACTCGGAGGCCGTTCGCACCGTATGCGGGCGCGTGTAAATCGAAAGGAAAGCGAGCACGGCCGCAAGGTTGCCGGCAAGGACCACAGGCACGACCATGCGCCGCCACGCTGCCTGGCTGCGATATTGGCGCCACAACCATTCACCCGCCCATAAGCAGAGGATGGGATAGATCGGCAGCAAGTAGCGGGGAAATTTGACCTCGAACCAACCAGTCACGAGGAAAAATGGCACCACCCAGGATAGCAGCACCCACTCCCCGGCCCTTCCTGTGCGCCAGGCGAATGCGGGCCGTGCGGCGGCCGCCCAAATGGCCGTGAGGCCGAGAGCTGGTGCCATGCACCAGAGCACGAGCTGCGTGAGCTCGTACATATACTTCGGCGTGTGCATGTACTGGTTCGTGTACGGAAACAAGCCCGCGTGGCGCACCATGTTGCTCTGCTCGAGGATGTCGTGCGCGTAACGAGCGAAGTTCAGCAAAGCGTACGGTTGGGCGGCAGCGAAGCTGGCCGCAGCCATTGCTGTCGCCGCGGCCAGCTTGGCAATGTGCGCGGGCAAGTTTCCTTCGTACCGCCAGCGTAAAAACGCCGCCACAGCCAGAGGCAGGAACAGGGGTGCTGCGCTGAATTTGGTGGCCATCGCCAAGCCAATGCACGCACCGCCCCAGAGAAAATGCGTCCATCGCCCGCGCTCTGCAGCCGAGACGAGTGCACTCAAGGCCAACAGCACAAAGAAGGTCAGCGGCACGTCCACCGTAAGAAAGCGCGAGTTCTGCACGTGCAAAATCGCGCCTGCGAGGAGGAAGCTCGCTAGCGCCCCCACTGCGGGCTCGTACATGCGCGCCCCGAGCCGGAACAGAAGTAACACCGTAACGGTGCCCAAGAACGCAGTGAGTCGCCGGCCGTTGACGATGATCGAGTCGTAACTGGCCGCTTGCGGGTCGAACAGGCTCAGAACTTCGGCCAGGGCTCGATTGAGGTAAATGGGTAACGTTCCGTACGCGAACCAATCGGGATCGAGTTGCAGCTTCGTGAACGAGATCCGCTGGATGGCAAATGCCACCGCGCGTTCGTCCGGGTGAAAGAAGTGACGCTGATCCCACTCGATGGCCGGAAAGCGGACCGTCGCCGCAAACAAAACAATCAGGGCGGCCCACAGGGCGGGCCGGTTCCACCACGAACCCGGACCAGCGGTCATACCTCAGCTCGCCTCCTCGCAGGGAATCTTCGGGATGCGAGGGAAAAGACGCGCAGCCTGGAGCGCGGCAATTCGGCTACGGAAGGACGAAGAGGACTTGGATCGGGAAATGACTTCTGCTTCGTCGCGCCCCGCCGCCCCCTTGCCTGCTCGGGCGCGGGCACGAGGCGGGGTGCCGGTTGCCAGGAGGCTCCGGAACAACTCCTCGTACGCCAGTGCTGACCGTTCCGCCGAAAAAACGGCTTCGATATCTTCGCGAGACCGAACATAAAACGGCCGATTGCCTAGCACGCGCAGGATCGCGTCGGCTAGCGCGCCTGCATTTCGAGGCGGCACGATCTCGCCCATTCCGGTACGCCGCACAGCCTCGCGCACGCCGGGGATGTCGGTGGCCACCACCGGCGTGCCGCACAGCATGGCCTCCACCTGCACCATCCCAAAGGCCTCCGTGGAATTCAAACTCGTCAGCACCAGCACATCGCAAAGGTGGTAGAAACTCGGCATGGCCTCGTCCGGTAGCAAGTCCAAGAAAATCAGCCGCTCCCGATGGTGCCGGATGAGTGGCTGCAGCCGCTGCCAATACGCTTCTTCGCCGACCGTGTCTTTGTATGCCCCCGTGAATGCCACGCGGACTCCCGGCACTCGTTCCAACAGACGGGGGAGAGCCTCCAGCAGATATTCCACTCCTTTTTCCTCCGCGAACCGCGCGGCAAAGCCGAGGCAAGGGCTCCGCATGCCGCGTGCGCGCAGGATCTCTGTCCATTGCTCATTGTGCCGTGGAAGCTCGATCAGCGGCGGGATGACGCTGACCTTATCGATGTACCGCCCGAGAAACCGAGAATGGAGCGCATAATCTTCGCTACTCGCCACGATATGCCACGCCAGACGCGCAGCCGAGGCGTTCAGTGGCACCAAAGCGGCATCCACAAGGCGGTTGAACCAGCCATGCGGGAGTTTGAGGTCGCACTGGTACGTCAGTACCGCTGGCTTTCTCTGGGCCCGCGCAATAGCGGCGAGCAAAGCCGCCTCGAACTGTGGCATGTGGATGTTGATCACATCGTTGCGTCCGACAAACGCCCACGCGTACAGCGGAAACCAGGGCATGATCACGCCCTTGCTCACTTTACGCAGCACGGGAACTCGCACGATGTGGATGTTGCCGTTCTGCTCCCGCGGCGGCAATCGCGGCTCGTAGCGCGAGGTGAGCACGGTGACCGCATGGCCGCGTTGCGCGAGCCGGCGCACGAGGCGCTCGGCGTAAATGGTCAGCCCACTGACATGAGGCCGGTAGTAGGTGAGTGCCACCAGGATCCGCAACGGCCTCATCGTTCGTAAATCGTCGTCCGCCCCTGAGCAAACACAGCGCGCAAACGCTGAAACTTCTCCAAGCTTTCCGGCTTGAAATCCCGCCGTTCGATCTCGCCGACGACGATGTACCGCACCCGGTAGCGATCCAGGAGCGGCTGCACCTCGTCGAGGGAGGTGGCGGAGTAAATCGTGGCTACGTCCCTCCTTCGGGCCTCGACCGAGGCATCGTGGCTGCGCCACAAACCTTCGTGGTTGGCCCATCCCATTACAGTCGGCAGGCCGGTGTTCGACGAAAAGCGCGCATAGTACGAGTACGGGTTGCCGCTTGCTTCCAGGATCACGGGCAAATCGGGCACGTGGCGGCGAATCCATTCGATGGCGGCAAAGTCGTCCGGATGGTCGCGGCGCAAATATGCATTGCCGTCGAGGGTGAGTCCGCGATCCAGATACTTGAGGCGGGTGGCCGTTACGCCAACCGGATAACACAAGGTAGCCAAGACTAAGAGCACGGTGAGAGCCGGAGCGACTTGCCACCGCCAGACACGTTCGGGCCGGACCTGCCACAGCCGGCCCGCGCACCACGGGGTGGCGATGGACAATAAGAACCACGCCTGCAAGTAGAGTTTGAAGACGGTGTTCATGCGATACAGCCGTTCGCCGTAAGGGTCCTTGATGTACACGAGCTCGCAAGCCAGCAGGGCGACGCTGGCGGCCACCACGAGCAGTACAGGAGCACGATTGTGCTCGGTCTCTGTCGTGTAAGCCACCCAAACTGCGGCCACGGCAAGCGCCGACATGATAACGAGAACGGCTTTGCCCGTGAGCAGCCCAATGGCCAGCGCAAGAGCGAGGCCGGCAAGGAGCAGTTGCCCATAGCGCTGAACAGTTGGGCGCTGCCGCAACCGTTGCGCCAGATACCACCCGGGGAACACCAACAAAGCCCCGAAGACGGTCAGGAACTCGGAAAGCTTCGTGGTCGCAAGCTTAAAGCCCACGCCACCTTGAGGCGCCTGGAAGTGCAAGTAGAAAGGCAGAAACGCCACATAGCCCACGGCCAGCACACTGATCGCAATCAGGCCGGCTCGAATGCGGGGCCAGCTCAGTAAGGGCAATAGTGGGAGTTCGCGTTGGAGGAGAAGAAATGTCACCATCATCCCAACCGGCAACTCCCACGGGCTCGTGGCCACCATGGCGCCGAAAACGAAGCCTAAAAAAAGCACGCGCCCGAGCTCGCCCATCGAGGCGACACCGCGGGCGGCAATGTCGCTCCACGGCCGGCGCACGAGCAGCCAGCCGACTAACAGGAGCGTGAGGGGCATCACCGAGAGGTGCGGATGGAGATCGCCGTGGATGACCGTGAAGTAGGGAAACTCGTTGATCGTGGCATCTCGCCCCACGATGCGTGTGGAGCGGAAGTAGTCCATGTCCACCAAGGTCCCCTTTTCGAGGACTTGCCACAAGCCGTCGAGGTTCCCCAGCAGAACGCCGAATGCGCCCGTGAGCAAAGCCAGAATCTGGCGTTGCGTCAAATGCCAGCCGACGGCACTGAGCTGCGCGAACACCAGCCCCCCCAGTGTGGCCACACAAAGGTTGTATGCGATCGGCGAAGGCAGCGGGAGGAGCCGGGCGAGGTTGGCGTTCATCAGGTAGCCAAAGTAGTAGTAGTTGAAGGGCAACCCGGACATCCACGGATCTTCCGGCGGCATGACGTCGGTGCGGATCAGCGTGTTGAAAAAGGCAAAGTCCATGTACTTCTCTTGGTCCACGATGTGGGGGTGAATGGCACGCTGCCACGCGAAAAACAAAAATGCTGCGGTCCACCAGGCGTCGGCTTGCAGTAGGGTTTTAAAACCTCCCGATGCGAGCCAGTCGCGAAGCGATAGGCGATCGCGCCAGGCCAACAGCACGTTTGCCAGCGCGAACAGAACGACGGCAACCCGCAAGGCAAGCCCGTAGGCGACCCCGAAGTGTCCGAGCAACCACGCCACGTAGGTTACCGAGGCTAGCGCGAGGATTTTAGAGAACGCGTAGCCATGATCCCGCGCCTCGCCGAACAAACGTGCGGTCAAGGGTAGTCCGACGAGCCCCAACACTTCCAGCAGCAACCACCACGATAACAGCGCACCCATTGTTCGCCCGACGCAAGGCGGCGACGCTACCCTTTCCATGCCTGCTTTGCAACACGTTCGGAGCCAGCGTGTTACGGGTACGTGGATGGTCCGGCGGGAAAAGCCAATGAGGTTCCCGCACGCCCGCTGCACCGGGGGCACGCGCACGGACCATGACTTCGGGCACCCCGATCACCTGGATGCAGGCGCTCTCCGCTCGCGCCGTGCAATCGCTCTGTTGACTCGTTGGCCGGCCACGGGGCAAGCCCATCCACTGGATCGCCGAAAACACGCGCCACCAAGGAGAAGATTCTGGAGCGAGAAAGCCGAGGGGGGCACAGCCGGGGTCAAAGGCCGAAGGGACTTACGGAACGCCCATATTTTGCGCAGCACAACACGGGCCCCCGCGTTGTGGGAACACAGGGGCATCTGCGTTGGCGGAGGAAATGGGGTTGGGCTCTGGCCTTGGCCGAGCAAGGAGAGCTCGATTGGCTGGCATGGTACTTTCGGTGGCGAGGAGGAAAAACAGTGTTGCAATGGCGAGAAGCTTTGGGCACGGTGAGCGTGATTGCGGCGTTGACGATGGGCTGCGCCTCACGGGACTCCCGTGCGTTTGTAGAATTCCTGAACTCAGGGAAAGTGTTACCTCGCAACCTGCCGTTTTCGGAAGCCGTGCGGGTGGGCAACATCTTGTTTCTGTCGGGCCAAATTGGGGTCGTTCCGGGAAGTGGCACACTCGTTCCAGGCGGCATTCGCGCCGAGGCGCACCAGACGATGGAAAATATCAAGACAGTGCTGGAAGCGCACGGCTATGCGCTGGCGGACGTGGTGAAATGCACGGTCATGTTGGCGGACATCACGGATTGGCCGGATTTCAACGAGGTCTACCGCACGTACTTCGTTCCACCGTACCCAGCGCGGAGTGCCATGGCCGCGTCCGGCCTTGCCCTGGGTGCGCGCGTGGAAGTGGAGTGTATCGCGGCGAAGCGCGGGGTGCCCCGTAAGAAGGGCATGGAGTGAGCTAGACGGCGACATCGTCAGCGCCCCAGTGCCTTCGCTGGGCATCGCAGAGGCGTCGGGCGGTCGTGACGGCGAGACCGAGCTTCCCGCGCAAAAGATCCCCAGCCGGGCGCGGATCCGGTGGCGCGGGTTCGATGCGGAAGTTGTCACGGAAGCCTGGCTGGACTGGAGCGCCGGCGGCCAACCGCAGGTGGAGGACAACCGCGTTACCTATGCGCGTCGGATGGCCAGCGAGCGGGATGCTTCGGGCCGCTCGGAGTGGAACACGACATCACCGTGTCGAACCGAAAGAAAATGCGGATCGCTCAAGCGGCGAGTCGTGTGCATTCCCCGGGATTGCAACCCCGGCCCAGGAAAGAAGCGCAAACGGGCGCGGGCCTGCGCTTGAGGAGGATCGCCCTGGGCGGGAAGTGCAGCGCCAGCGCGCAAGTGGGGCGCAGTGCCACGAACGAGTGCGCTCGCGGAGTGGCGTGCGTTCCTTGTCGCGTTGGGAGAAAAACGCTAACCAGCGGGCGCACGCGAAAGTGGCGGAACTGGCAGACGCGCAGGACTCAGGATCCTGTGGGGTAACACCCGTGGGGGTTCGACTCCCCCCTTTCGCACTCCAATCTCCTCTGGGCCAGAAGGGGGCTTCGCTCCATCAGCGGCGATTGGGCCACGGTGGTTGACCTTCAGGTGTTGCCATGAATCGAGGTGTGATCGCAGCCGTGGATGCCGCGTACGATTCCTGTGACACCCTCGTCGCCTGTGCGGCCGTGGCCTGGCATCCGGGCGCACACGAGGTCGTGGAGCGCCATATTGTGGTTTCTGCCGGCGCGGCACCGTACATCCCCGGGCGCTTTGCCGAGCGGGAAGGCGAACTGTGCATTGCCGCTCTGCGTGCGCTTCGGGTGCGTCCGGCGGTGGTGCTTTGTGACGGCCACGGCCGCGCCCACCCGCTCCGGCAAGGCCTTGCTTGTGTGGTCGCCAGGGTGACTGGCTGGCCCACCATCGGCTGCGCCAAGAGTTTGCTGTGTGGGCGCGCAGCGCCAGTCGGGCCGGAACGCGGGGCTTGGGCGGAAGTGGAAGTCGGCGGTGAGGTTGTCGGACGGGTCGTGCGTACCAGGGCCACTGTGCGGCCAGTGTATGTGAGCGTCGGAGACTACCTCGATCTCGAGACGGCCATGGATGTAGTGTTGCTGGCCTCGCCGCGTTTCCGCATACCGGAGCCTCTTCGGATTGCCCATGTCGAAGCGACTTCTGCCTTGCATTCGTTGCTCGCGCAGAGTTCCCGGCGGGAGTAGAGTGGCCGGCGCAATGAAGATTGAAGGTGTGACCCGGCTCGGGATAGCGGCGTTTGCGGCTCTGGGGTGGGGAGTGGTTTCGGCCCTGCACGCGCAGGTCGTCTCGTTCGAGCCCATCACCGCCCCGCCCGGGCAAGTGGTCACGCTCACGGTCGTGTATTCCGGCGAGGGCCGGGGCGGTGTTGCCGCCCAATTCGAAATCGCACTCAACGATGCGATAACGATTCTCGCCATCGGTTCGGGCCAGCCAAACTGCCAGCTCGCCCCCGACCTCGCGCGCGCAGGCACCGGGTTTGCGTTTGTTCCGGCGGGTTGCTCCCCGGAGGTGCTAGGGAGTTGCACGGCCGTACGGGCGCTCATCTTCGACTTTTTCGACCGCACCCCGTTGCCGGACGGACCCTTGCTCCGGTGCGCTGCCGTTGTCGCACCGGATGCGGCCGAGGGCGTGTACCCGCTCGTGATTCGAGGCTTCAAGGTGGCCGACTCCGCGGGCAGGCTCCTCCCGGAAGCCAGAAGCGAGGACGGCGTTTTAGAGGTCCGCCGGGTGCTGCCAACGCCAACCGCCACAGCTTCCCCCACGGCGACCCCGACACCAGCCCGAACACCTGAGTGCACCGGAGATTGCAATGGAGACGGTACGGTGACCATCGAGGAAATCGTGCGTATGGTCGCTGCGGCCCAAGGCGAAAGCCCGTTGCCCTGCGCCTGGGCCGATGTGAATCGCGATGGCGCGGTAACCATCGAGGAAATTCTCTCGGCCGTGAATTTTGCGTTGAACGGTTGCTGATCGCCTCGGGGAGAGGGCGGGCGCGACGCTCCGCTTCCCGCGAAATAGCCAAGGCGCCAAATGGCGACTCGCCCGTTGCCCCGCACCACTCGCAGCTTGCCATCCCATCCGGACCCGAGCGCAGCGCGGGTGGGCATCGGGCGAGATCCTCCCACCCGCCGGGAATGAAGGACCAAAGGAGGGCCGGTTCGGCAACGCCTCGTCGAGCCCGAATGCCGGCAGTCGTTGCCGCCTGGCCGTGGCGCCGCGTACCGGCGCGCCTTCTGCCCGGGGCGCGCAGCGGCGCCCAACGAACCGCATCGCGGGGGAGATCACTGCACGCGGGCGATGCTATCCAGGTGCTTTCCGGTATGGTAGGAACAGGTTTGCCTCACGGCGAAAGGAGGTCGGAGCCATGCCGGTGCTACCCCAGCTCAAGGAGCTGTTGGACCGCGAAGGTGTCGCGTACGAGGTTTCCCAACATCCACCGGCGTACACGGCGCAAGAAGTGGCTGAGGCCGAGCACGTCCCCGGTCGCGAGGTCGCCAAGGTCGTAGTCGTTCGCAGCCAAAACGGCTTCGCGTTGTTTGTCACCGTTGCGCCGTACAAGCTCGAGCTCGACCGCGTGCGTGCCATCTTGGGAGACCCAAACGCGCGCCTCGCCACAGAAGATGAATTTCGCCACCTCTTCCCGCATTGCGAGGTCGGCGCCATGCCACCCTTCGGAAACTTGTTCGGACTGCCGGTGTTCGTAGACCGCGAACTGACGCGCGACGAAACCATCGTGTTCAATGCCGGCTCGCACACGCAAACGATCCGCATGCGCTATGCGGACTTCGCCCGCCTCGCGCAGCCGAGGGTAGAATCCTTCTCGCACGCGGCCTAGCGGATCCCGATGGCCCAATCGGCCCCAGCTTCTCCGTCGTTGCACCCGGCGCAGGTTGCCAAGTGCAAAAGGGTGATTAGCTTCGGCCGACGATTGGAGTGCTTATGAACCTGGCACGTTTTACAGAAAAATCTCAAGAAGCCCTCAGGCAAGCACAAACGCTCGCTACGAGGCGCAATCATCAAGGCATCGACGTGGAGCATTTGCTTCTTGCCCTGCTCGAGCCGCGCGATGGATTGGCTACGGCCATCTTGCAAGCAGCCGGTGCCAACATGGCTCGGCTCAAAGAGCGCGCCGAGCAAGAGCTTCGCAAGCTACCTCAGGTAACCGGCCCGGCGGCCGCGCCGGACCAAGTTTACGTTACCCAGCGCCTGAGCCGCGTGCTTACCCGCGCCGAGGAAGAAGCCCAAGCGCTCAAGGACGAATACGTCAGCATCGAGCATTTGCTCTTGGCGATGCTGCAGGACCAAACGAGCGCCCGCATGTTCCAGGAAGCTGGAGTCACGCGCGACACGCTCATGCAGGCCTTGCAAAAAGTGCGAGGAGGACAACGTGTGACCAGCCCGAACCCTGAAGCAACTTATCAAGCGCTGGAAAAGTACGGGCGCGATCTCACCAAATTGGCCGCGCAAGGCAAGCTCGACCCGGTCATCGGGCGGGACGAAGAGATTCGCCGCGTCATCCAAGTGCTTTCCCGCCGGACGAAAAACAACCCGGTTCTCATTGGAGAGCCCGGAGTCGGTAAAACTGCGATCGTGGAAGGCCTTGCGCAGCGGATTGTGCGGCAAGATGTGCCGGAGGGCCTGAAGAACCGCCGTATTATCGCTCTCGACATGGGCGCACTCATCGCGGGAGCCAAATTTCGCGGCGAGTTCGAGGAACGCCTCAAGGCGGTACTGAAGGAAGTGCAAGACTCGCAAGGCGAGATCATCCTCTTTATCGACGAGCTGCACACGGTCGTGGGCGCCGGTGCGGCAGAAGGAGCGATGGACGCATCCAACCTGCTCAAGCCCATGCTAGCCCGGGGTGAGCTGCATTGCATTGGGGCCACGACGCTCGACGAGTACCGCAAGCACATCGAGAAAGACCCGGCGCTGGAACGCCGCTTCCAGCCCGTCTTCGTGGACGAACCCTCGGTCGAAGACACGATCTCCATCCTGCGTGGCCTGCGCGAACGCTACGAAGTGCACCACGGCGTACGTATCAAGGATAGCGCCCTCGTGGCCGCGGCGGTCCTTTCTCACCGCTACATCACGGACCGTTTTTTGCCGGACAAGGCCATCGATCTTGTGGACGAAGCTGCGGCAAAGCTCCGGACGGAGATTGATTCGATGCCCAGTGAGCTCGACGAGGTCTCGCGCCGCGTGATGCAACTCGAGATCGAGCGCGAAGCGCTGAAAAAGGAAACCGACAAGGCTTCCCAGGCTCGGCTGGAACGTTTGGAAAAGGAGCTTGCCGAGCTCAAAGCCCAGCAGGAATCTCTGCGGGCACGCTGGGAGGTGGAGAAAGCGGCGATCCAGCGGCTGAGGGAACTGCGGCGCAAGATCGAGGAAACCAAAGTGGAAATCGGCAAAGCGGAGCGACAGTACGATCTCAACCGCGTGGCCGAGCTGAAGTACGGAGTGCTCGCTCAGCTCGAGCGACAACTCGCCGAAGAAGAAGCCAAGCTCGCACAGCAAGACGGCGGCTTGCGCCTCATCAAGGAAGAGGTGGACGAGAACGATATCGCCGAGATCGTGTCGCGCTGGACGGGTATTCCGGTCAGCCGGCTGGTTGAAGGCGAGATGCAAAAACTCTTGCGCCTGGAGGAACAGCTCCATAAGCGCGTGGTCGGGCAGGATGAGGCGGTTCGCGCCGTGGCCGACGCGATCCTGCGCGCTCGCGCCGGCATCAAAGACCCGAACCGGCCAATCGGTTCGTTCATCTTTCTCGGCCCCACCGGGGTGGGAAAGACCGAGCTAGCCCGCGCCTTGGCCGAATACCTCTTCGACGACGAGAACGCGATGGTGCGCATCGACATGTCGGAGTACATGGAGAAGCACACCGTGGCGCGGCTCATCGGGGCTCCCCCGGGCTATGTGGGCTACGAGGAAGGCGGTCAACTGACCGAAGCGGTACGGCGCCGGCCTTACTGTGTCATTTTGTTCGATGAAATCGAGAAAGCGCACCACGATGTCTTCAACATCATGTTGCAAATACTCGATGACGGGCGTTTGACCGATGGCCAGGGGCGCACGGTGGATTTCAAGAACACCGTCATCATCATGACCTCGAACATCGGCAGCCACCTCATCCTGAACTACCGGGGCGAAGATCCGGCGGCATACGAGCGGATGAAGGAAGAAGTGCTCGAGGCCTTGCGGCACCACTTCCGCCCCGAGTTTCTCAACCGGATTGACGATATCGTCGTGTTCCACAGTTTGACGCGGGATCAAATCAAGCAAATCGTCAAGATCCAGCTCGAACGGCTGCGCAAGCGCCTGGCGGAACGCAAAATCGAGCTGGAACTTTCCGATGCGGCAATCCAGCACTTCGCCGAAGCGGGCTACGATCCGGTGTATGGTGCGCGGCCGCTCAAGCGGTTACTGCAACGCGAGTTGGAGACGGCTCTCGCCCGGCAGATCATCGCCGGCAGGATCCAAGATCACTCGCGGGTCTACGTGGACTACCGGAACAACCAACTCACCTTCGAGGCTACCCCGCTCGCCGAAGCTGCGTAACGTCACGATCGCAGAGAGCGCGCACGGCCGAGGCTCGTTGTCGGGCCCCGGCCGTTTCGTTTTCAGCTACTGGCGGCGCTGCGATGTTGCTCCCTCGGCTCGACTTCGGTCCGATATTTCTGCAACAGCGCGCGCAGTTGCTCGCCTTCGAGTACTTCCTTCTCGAGGAGCTCTTCCGCCACTGCCTCCAGCTCGCGCCGGTGAGTGTGCAGGAGTTCGCGGACTCGCTGGTGTGCTGCCTTGAGAATTCGCTCCACTTCCGCGTCGATTGCCGCAGCTTTGGCCTCGCTGTAATCCCGCCGACTGGCAACCGGCGATTCCAAAAACAACGGGCGGCGATCCGACTCGAACGTACGCAACCCCAGCGCGTCGCTCATCCCGTAACGACTCACCATTGCCAGAGCGATGTCCGTTGCCTTTTGCAAATCGTCCTGCGCCCCTGTAGACACATCGCCGAACACGATCTCCTCCGCCACGCGGCCCCCGAGAAGCACGCACAAACGATTCTCCAGCTCCGAGCGCGTCATCAGATAACGATCTTCCGTGGGTAACTGCTGCGTGTAGCCGAGAGCTCCGATGCCACGAGGGATGATGGAAATCTTGCGCACCGGGTCCACGTTGGGAAGCAAGGAAGCCACCACCGCATGACCGGCCTCGTGGTAGGCCACAATGCGCTTTTCGCGCGGGCTCATGACCCGAGTCTTGCGTTCCAAGCCGGCAATGATGCGGTCCACGGCATCATCGAAATCCTGCATGGTGACGTACTCACGGTTGCGGCGCGCCGCCAACAATGCAGCCTCGTTGACCACATTGGCCAAGTCCGCGCCCACAAACCCGGGCGTGCGCTGCGCCACGACTTGCAAGTCCACATCCGGGCCGAGTTTCACGTTGCGCGTGTGTACCCGCAGGATGGCCTCGCGACCCCGCACATCCGGACGGTCCAGCACGACGTGGCGGTCGAAGCGGCCGGCCCGCAACAACGCCGGATCCAAAATTTCCGGGCGGTTGGTGGCGCCCATGATGATCACGCCCACATTGGGATCGAAACCATCCATCTCCACCAGCAACTGGTTGAGGGTTTGTTCCCGCTCGTCGTGCGTGCCGAGGGGGTTGATGGCGCGCGATTTTCCGAGGGCATCGAGCTCGTCGATGAACACGATGCAAGGAGCCTTTTGCTTGGCCTGCTCGAACAAATCCCGCACGCGCGCCGCGCCGACCCCAACAAACAGTTCGACGAATTCCGATCCACTGATGCTGAAAAATGGCACCTTCGCTTCACCGGCCACAGCACGCGCCAGCAAGGTCTTCCCCGTGCCGGGAGCGCCGACGAGCAAAACGCCCTTGGGAATTTTGCCTCCCAAGCGGCGGAAACGCTCCGGGGTTTTGAGGAATTCCACGATTTCCTTCAGTTCTTCTTTCGCCTCATCGATGCCAGCCACATCGGCAAACGTCACCTTGGTTTCGTTTTCGACATATACCTTGGCGCGGCTTCGCCCCACCGCCATCAATCCTCCCGGGCCGCCCGAACCCGCCAGACGGCGAAGCACGAACAGCCAAATGCCGATGAAAATGGCTACCGAGAGAACCCAGGAAAGAACGCTAGAGAGCCAGGTATTGGTGGTCCGGCCGGCAAAGGTTACCCCCTTGGCCTCCAGGGTTTCCACCAACTTGGGGTCTTCCACCCGCACCGCCCGAAACCTCAATTCCCGCTCGCCCCAACGCTGGAACCGAGCCTTTTGTTCGGGCGAGAGAATATCGCCCACGTCGAGGTCCTTGAGCCGCCCCTGGACTTCCTCCGATGTCAGGACCACGTCGGTGACTTTGTTGGCGTCGAGGAGCTTCTTGAACTGGGAATACGAAATTTCCTGCCCTGGCTCGTACGAGCCATAGGAGTACGTGAGCACCAGCACGAACACCCCTGCCAGCACGTACCAAAGCAAGTTAGGCCAGCGCCGCTCCGACATCTCTTCGAGCCTTTCTCCGCGCTGCTACTTTAGGGCACGCAAATGACCGGGCAATGACTGGCCCTCAGCACGCGCTCGGCTGTACTGCCAGTCAGAAGTTCGCCGAGACCCGGCTCGGATGCGCGCATGCCCATGACGATACAGTCGACATCGAGGTCGCGTGCCAGCTTGACGATTTCCACGAACGGGCTCCCCTCTACCACCATGCTCTCGAAGCGCCCACCGGCAATTTCCGTGGCCAACCCTCGCAACTCGGCATCGGCCTGCCCGCGCAAGCGCTGCACCACCTGGGCGCGGGTGGCAATGCCCTCGCTGTCGACCCGCTCCGCGAACTCCGTGTCGATGACGTGAAGCACGGTCACTTCGGCTTCTGGAAACCACGCGAGAGCCAGTTCGAGCGCTCGTCGCGACGGCGCAGAAAAATCCACCGGCACCAACACGGCCCGCGGGACCGCCCATCCTTTCGCATTCGGTGCTGTCATTACGACCTCCAAGCCTTTTCACCGGTGCTCACTTTACTGGCCGCCACGTCCGTTGTCACTGTTGTCAGGCAAGTGGGAACTCTCAATCGCTTTTTCGCCGGTCGCCTGTCTTGCGGCGCTCGTGAGCGGCAATTTCGGCTCGCGCCAAGCGATCGCATCGCTCGTTTTCCGGATGCCCCGCGTGCCCTTTCAACCAGTGCCAGCGGACCTGATGCACGGAGCACAAGCGATCGAGTTCACGCCAAAGCTCGGCATTTTTCACCGGCTCGCGGCTCGCGGTGCGCCATCCGTTTTGCTTCCAGCGCGTTAGCCACGACTCCATTCCCTGCCGGAGGTACTCCGAGTCGGTGTACACGTCCACCTCGACCGGCCGCTTGAGTTGGCGCAACGCTTCGATCGCCGCCCTCAGCTCCATGCGGTTGTTCGTCGTGTGCGGCTCGTAACCGGAAATTTCCCGGCGGTGCGGCCCGGATACCAGCACCGCCGCCCAACCTCCGGGCCCTGGATTCCCCCGGCAAGCGCCATCCGTGTAAATTTCTACTCGAGGCCGCTGTTTCGGCGACTCCATGTCCTCGGCGCTGGATGGTGCTTCTCGGGAACTGGAAGAGCGTCGCCTGACAGTCATGGCCTCAGGCCCCGCGCTCTCGCAAAGCCGCACAACGGATTCAAGAAACGAAGACCACTTGGGGCTGCGCCCGGCGGCGTACCACTACCTCGCCGATTACCCAACAGCGCATGCGGCGAGCACGCAGGGCCGAGACGATGCGATCTGCCGCCGCCGCGCGCACGACCAGCACAAACCCCAAGCCCATGTTGAAGGTCCGCAACATCTCGTCCTCGGGCACGTCCCCTAAGCGTTGCAACCACGGAAACACTGGGGGCACGGGCCAACTCCCGCGTACGATTCGGGCCGCCAACCCTTTCGGAAACATGCGGGGAACGTTTTCCACGATCCCGCCGCCCGTGATGTGCGCCATCCCATGAAGGTCCCGCACCGGCAGAGCTCGTACCGCCGGCACGTAAATCCGTGTGGGTTCTAAAAGCTCCTCCCCGAGCGGGCGGCGAAACTCGGGGACCACCGCATCCAGAGCGAGCTTTGCACGCTCCAAGACAATTTGCCGAACCAAAGAAAACCCATTGCTATGAAGGCCACTCGACGCGAGCCCGATGAGTACGTCGCCAGCCCGAATGTGGCGGCCATCCACAACTCGCGTCTCCTCGACGACTCCGACAACGAACCCCGCCAAGTCGTATTCTCCCGGACGCATACAACCGGGATGCTCCGCCGTTTCACCCCCGACCAGTGCACAGCCCGCCATCCGGCAGCCGCGGGCGATGCCGCGCAAGACCTGCTCCGCCACAGAGGGCTCCAAACGCTCGGTGACAAAGTAGTCCAAGAACGCGATCGGTTCGGCACCGAGCGTGAGAATGTCGTTCACGTTCATGGCCACGAGGTCGATGCCCACCGTATCGTGCCGTCCGAGCATCGACGCGATCGCCAGCTTGGTTCCCACTCCGTCGGTGGCGGTGACCAAGATTGGCCTGCGATACCCCCGTGGAATTCGGAACAGCGCCCCGAATCCGCCGATTCCCGAACACACCTCGGGGCGCCGGGTGGCTCGCGCTAGGCGCGCCGCGGCGCGAGCCACTTGCTCGCCCTTGTCGATGTCCACACCCGCATCGCGATAGGTGAGCGACATTGGCGGCTTACTCCCACCCGGGCGGCAACGAGCGATCCTCTCCGGCCCAACGCGCACACTTGCCCAAAGCCTCCTGCAGAGAGAACCCCACCGCGGCTGCGGCATCGAGTGCCGCACACATCACATGGTCCCCGATCGCAGGGCTCACGTTGAAGATGGCATTGTCATTGCCGGGCGCTGCCGCGCGCACTTGCTCGTAACCTTCCTCCGGCGCAATCAGGTAACCCAGTTGGTCGTTGGCTAATCCGAACACAAAGTGCTTTTGTGCGGGTACTCGGGTTTGCAACTCGAACTGGATGGCCGGATAACCTTCGCCCGGAAGCGCCGCGAACAACAGATCCCCGACCCGCGCTGCCGAAACCACTGTGCCGATTATCATGCCGTCGAGCCAGGGTGGACTCGCGCTGCGCGAAATGATCCCCGCCAGAAACGACCCGTCCACGAGCGGGTTCCCATACGGCTCGCGCAAGAAGAATTGTTTGGCGTCGATTTCGTTGCCTTGCACGGGCACCAAGTTCTCCAGGGCGGCCCGGACCTTCGCCTGCACACGCCCGGAGTATTCTTGCAGGCGTTCCACGTCCTCGAGGTCGCCACGGTCCGCGGGTTGCGTGCGACCCACATCGGCCACCATAACGACTGCCCCATCGAGCCCCCATTCCGCTTCGGAGAGATCCGCCACCACTCCCGGCCAGTCAGCGGAAATCAACCTGTTACTCGCGCCCATCACCGTGGCGTGCGCTGCGAAATTGATCAGCAGGGCTCGCAGTCGCTCGCTTCCGTTCGCATCGTAAACCGCCAACACGCGCAACTCTCCATCCACGCGATCGTTCGGAGGTTCTGCAAATTGGCTCCGCAACAGTTCTGTGGCGTCGGTACTACCTACACGGAGTTCCGCGGGTTCGAGGCGGTTCCATGCATCCACAATAGCCCCGATGGTTTGCTCGAATAAAAAGTTCATGTACGCAT
Source organism: Candidatus Binatia bacterium (assembly GCA_026004215.1). Taxonomy (GTDB): domain Bacteria; phylum Desulfobacterota; class Binatia; order HRBIN30; family HRBIN30; genus HRBIN30. Next base: position 253,019 of record BPIR01000002.1, on the reverse strand, counting down.
TCGGAAGCCCGCCCCATACGCCCGTGGTGTCGGGTCCCGCATGGCTGTGGTCGGAACTCACCACTACGTGCGTAGCGGGAATCGCGCCGCTGGTTGCTCGGGCCACCGCCAGCCGCACATCTGTGAGGCCAAACGGACCTCGCTTGTACGCAGCAAACGTGCCTTGGGTCTCGTTGGTCGCAAACGCCACGGTGCGCTCGCCATTGGAAATGACCATCGCACGCACGTAAATAGGCGCGAGAACCCCTGTGGATCGCCTCCCGGGCCCGAAGCCATAGCCGCCGAGAAATACCGGCGAGTCCGGCGTGATATTGCGTTTGGCAACGCCGACGTACAGGCCCGTTCGTGAGGGGGAGAGCGTCGGGCGTGGAGACCCCTTGGGGGTCGCGGTAGTGGTGGGGCTGGGAGGTTCAGTGGCGGTGGCGGTGAGCGACGGGGTGACGGTAGCTGTGAGCGACGGTTTGATCGTGGCGGTAAACGTCGCCGTCGGCGTGGCGGACAAGGTCGCCGCGGCCGTGGCGGCTTGCGTCAACGTCGGCGTGGGCGCGAACGTTGGGCTCCGCAGCGTGCTCGTCGCCGTCGGAATCGGAGAAACGGTGCGGCTCGGTGTCGCCGTGAACGCCCGCACGGCGGAGTCGGAGCCGTTACCGCACGCCCAAAGCCACGCGATGGAGGACCACAAAATCACCTGCAACATTCCCCGGCCCGCACGGGCAGCCACAGCGTGGAACGAGCACATAGCGGGCCACCGTTACCAACATTGCGGCTGAATGAAAAGCGGACATGCCGCACAGCCGGTCGAGGGCTCGAGTTGTGTTCACGCGTGGCAGCTCCTAGCCTTCGCAAGGTGCCCGACACGAGTTCCCTGCTTCCCCGCACGTACATTGTGTTCTACGACGGCGAATGCGGTCTCTGCCAACGCAGTGTGCGCTGGCTGCTCGATCACGACCCGTACCAACGACTCGCGTTTGCGCCGCTGCAAGGTCGCACCGCAGCCCGACTCAGAGCGCAACACGTGCCGTTGCCGGCGCAACTGGAAAGCGTCGCGTTGCTGGTGCAATCAGACCCGCGGCCGCAAGTATTCCTGCGGACCCGAGCCTTCTTGGAGCTCTGTCGCATTTTGGAGGTCGATCCTTGGTGGGCGCGATTGCTCCACTATGTTCCCGTGAACTTGGCGGATATCGCATATCGGATACTCGCCCGGCTCCGCTACCGCCTTTTCGGCAGGGCGACTGCGTGCCCCTGGCGCACCCCCGAAGAAGCGCAACGATTCCTCGAGTGAAGGCAAACCAACCCGCCTGACAACGCTAAGGAATGGAATGGTGTCGCATTGGAGTCGCACCCCCGGGGCTGGGTTGCCCAAGCGACTGGGGTCGCCACCGCTTCCAGACCGGTCACGATCCCCCGCAACTCGAATCCGGGGAACCTTGGTCCGCTGCGCCTTCGCCCTCGGGGCGCTCATTCACCGCGGATGACGACAACAGTTCTTGGGTGCTCGGGGTCGAAAAGCCCCTTCACTACTGGCACCTCCCTCTGGGTACTTTGCTGGGCGGGAAGGACCATGCGTTGCCCGCTTTTGTTGTTTGTCTTCACCGCTGCCGCGCTGGGTTTGCCCTCGCATCCCGCACAAGCTTCGCCCACCCCTACCCCGACACCCATTCCGACGCCCGCACGTGGCAATCCCGGTGACTTGTGGGCAGACATTGTCTTGGGTCAACCATCGTTTTCCGAAATTGCGCCGCACAAGGTGACTGCCCGCCGCTTGTTCAACCCGGGTGGAGTGGTCGTGGATCGCTCCGTGCGACCCAATCGGGTGTACGTGTACGACGGCGGCAACAGTCGCGTGCTCGGACTCGCTTATCTCGGTCACGTCGAGAGCGGCCCGAACGCCGGCGCACCCTGCACCGCGGACTCGGATTACGGCGCGCGCTGCGTGATTGACGAGGGTCGCGGAGCGGATATCGTGCTCGGCCAGCCCGGGTTCCACACGAGCGCGTGCAACGGCGATAGTGGATTTCAAGGCTACCCCCAGCGGCCGCGCGCGAGCGCCACGACCCTTTGCTCTTTGCCCGAGGACCAGATTTCACCCTTGGAAGGGGGCTCGGGAGCGAATATGGCAGTGGATCCCGCGGGCAACCTATACGTGCCGGATTTTTTCAACCACCGCGTGCTGCGTTAGGATAGCCCATTTACCACGGACACGGTGGCCGGCGATGTTTGGGGGCAAGCGGACTTTGCCGGTAATGCATGCAGTCGCGGGCGGGGTGTGGGAGCTCCGGATGCCGAAAGCCTTTGTTTGGCGAGCCCCTTCAACGAAGGGTTCGTGGGTGGTGTTGCCGTAGATCCTTGGGGAAACCTGTGGGTTGCCGATAACCAGAACAACCGCGTCGTTCGTTTCCCTTTCGACTCGATCACCGGAAGGCCGGCACACACTGCCGACTGAGTTCTTGGCCAACCCGACTTCTTTTCAGCCGATCGCGGCTCGTCCATGAACCGTATGTGGGCGCCGGCTGCGGTGCGCGTAGCGAACGACGGCACGGTGTACGTAGCCGATTCTCAGGCTGGGGGAAGCTTCGATCCGGGGCGCATCCTCGTGTTCGAGCCCCCGCTGTCCTCCGGAATGGCCGCAACTCGTCTCCTGGGCTCCGGGTTCCGTCTGCCGACCGGCCTGGAGTTCGATTTGAGCGGGGGGCTGTGGGCGAGCGACCGCCTGAATCACCAACTGCTTCTCCTCGGTCTTGACGGTACGATCCAAAAAGTCCTCTTCAAAGACGTACCCGATATGGGTGGGCGGTGCGGAGGGAATTATTCCGGTGATGGGCCCGACTTTTACTCGCCAGGGGATGGTTTCTGGGTCAGCTCTTACAATCTGTGTGATTCCATGGGCTCCATTGGCATAGACGCGGATGGCAACGTGATTGTCACCGCATCCATGTTCGCGCAAGATGCGTGGCGTTTTCCGGCACCGATCCCTACGCCCCGGGTCGGCACCGCTCACTCGGCCGATGCACGCTTGTTTCCGCCATTCCAAATCGCGACTCACAACGAACCGTCTTTAGAGGAGATGTACTCTGCTCGGGGTGTCGCCGTCGCGCGGGGGCAGTTGATCGTGGCCGACGGATACCGACGCTTGTTCTGGAACAATCCACCATCGTTCATGAACGGTCAGGCCCCGGATGGCTTTGCTGGTGTCACCAGCGCACAGCACTGGCGCGCAAATGCTTCGCCACTGGGTCGAATTCGCGCCGGCGACGGCGGCCACCTTTGGGTGATCCGCGACAACAGGCTTCTCGTTTATTCTTTGCCACTCACTCAAGGGGCCAAGCCTGTGCAGGTGCTGGCTCCTCCGATTGCCGCCTTGGGTGGTGGCGAGATCGAGCTTGCCCGTATCGAAGGTGTCGCTCCGGTGGGTCGTGGAGAGCAAATTTGGGTTGCCGACTCTTGGGGGCACCGGGTCGTGCGGATCAGGAATCCGCTCACCAACCCGGTGATGGACGTGGTGCTCGGCCAGAGATCTTTGGGCGGGAAGCAGTGCAACCATGGACGTGGTCCAGGTAGCCCTTCTCGGGACAGCCTCTGTTTTCCCGGATCGGTCAGCCTCGACCCCAGTGGCAATCTATGGGTTTCCGATCACGGTTTAGAGGTTGCGGGTAATCACCGCATGCTGGTGTTCCATGCGAGCTCGATTCCTGAGCGGCCCGCTCGCGCAGCATTTGGCCTTCCCGCCGACCGTGTGTTGGGTACCGCGGGAAACTTCAGTGGTCCGTCATGCGTCGGGCCCGACGGCATTTGCGGACCGTTCGAGGCTGCCTTTACGTGGCAGGGCCAGATGGCGTTGGGCATGAACAGCTACATCGGCTCGCGCTTTGTTTTGCTTTACCCGGATCCACTCGGAACTCCCGTCCCCACTCCCCTCCGGGATTTCGAATCTATGCCATATGCGGCCACCTTCGACCGCAACGGCAATCTGTACGTGGCTTCGCTGAACCGCAGCAGGGTGCTGGTGTACTTGAACCCGCTGTCCATTCCCACTGCGCCACCGCCGACCGCCACTCCGACGCCGCACCCAGCCTGCTCGGAGTTCGCCCCCGACAACCCTTGTGTCCCGGGTGGGGGAAAGGCGCGGAGCGACTGTCACATAGAGTGGAAATTCCCCTTCGTGCCCGCGTTGAATCGCCGTGGCATTCCTCGCAATGCCGTGAAGTGCTACGAAGGTGACCCTCGGTGCGATGCCGACCCCGACCTCGGTAATGGTAGCTGCACGTTCTCGGTATCGCTTTGCATCAATTGCAGCGATGCACGCCTGGGGCAGTGCATCCCCTCCGACATTGCGGCTTTCGAGGTGCGCAGCCCTAATCCCCTGAGCTCGCTAGACGCGGTGGACCGGGCCAATGTCCAGGCCTTGGAGGAACAAGCAGGTGCGAGCGGCTTCGGGGTTCGAATCGTGCGCCGGCGCACACCGCTTCCCACACCCGCGGCACCCAACGCCTCCCCGAACTCGTGTGGGGGCCTTGCCCAACTTGTGGTGCCGCTTCGTGCGAAACCATCGGGAGGGCTGGCCTCGGGGCGCAAGCGGTTTCGCATACGGGCATGGACTTCGGGTGGAATCATGGATTCCGACACACTCCGCCTGGTATGCCGGCCGAGCACATGCGGAGATGGCCGTCGCCAACGCCACGAGCAATGCGACGACGGCAACCGCACCAACGGAGACGGATGCGACCAAGCCTGCCGCCTCGAAGAACCTTGAGGAAGCCGGCACTTTGACGCAGTTGCCGCGAACTCGGGGGCAGCGCGGCAGAGGCCTAGCTTTCTTCTGGTGGCGTGTACGGAGGGGTAGGGGTGTTGCGGATGCGGTCGTTCACCAAGCAGCCCCCGAACAGTCTAGTCGGTTCGGCGCCTCGGCGGGTGCACCCCCACCGCCCCTGCGTAGCCTGTGCAGCCGCTCGCTGTCAGCAAGATGGTCCGGGTAATCGGGAGAGCAGCCGTTCCAACACCGCCTGCACAGTGATCGCCTCCATGCAGACGCGGCCGATCGGGCATTCTTTTCGGTAGCACGGGCTGCACGGTGCCGAGCCCACGACCACGAGCGACTCGCTGCCCCACGGCGCGGACCGCAGCGGGCTGGTTGCACCCCAGAGGGATACTACAGGAATACCCGCCGCCGCGGCGATGTGCATCGGCCCCGAGTCCGGCCCAAAAGCCGCCGCGCTCTCGCGGAACACGGCGTAAAGTTCGCGGAGGTTTGTGGTACCGGTCAGATCCACCACTGGCGCCGACGCTTGCTGGCACACGGCACGGGCAAACTCGCGCTCGCGCTGGCCGCCCACGATCACAGTGTGCACTCCACTGCCGTACAAAGCATCAATGACCGCAGCCGTGCGCGCCGGAAACCAAGCCCGGCTCGGCCAGCTCGACCCGACAAAGGCCGCCACCAGAGGCCGGCCAACATCTTGAAGCAACTGGGCGACCCGTTCTTGCTCCGGTGGCGTAGGCGTGATCCCGAACGAGATGGGCAGGCGCGGCGCTCCGAGCCAGTCGGCAAAGCGCTGGAACTGTTCCAGCTTGGAGCTCCAATGCGGTTGCGGAGGAATCGCGTGCGTCAGAAACAACCAGTTGCCCTCGCGCGAGTTCGCGCGATGAAAGCCGAGCCGCGTTCGGGCACCGCTCAGGAGGGACACAAGTCCGCTCTTGGCGTGACGCTGTAAGTCGAGGCACAAATCCGGGGCGAACGCCCGCACCTGGCGCACGAACGGCACAAAGGCCCGTACCCCTTTTGGGCGGTCGAACAGAAACACTTCGTCTACCAGGGGGTGCGTTTCCACCAGCGCGAAGCTCGGTGGCTCGACGGCCCAGCCGATCCGTGCTTGCGGATACAAAGCCCGCAGGCGCGGCAGCAGTGGGAGCGCTCGCGTCACATCGCCAATTGCCCCGAGCAAAACTACGAGAATCCGCCGGACCGGATGGACCCTTGGCGACTGCATCACGCGTTCGCCCAGTATCGTTCTACCGCTTCGAGCAACTTTTGCTGATCCAGCGCGGTCCAGTGGGTCGCTGGCGGGTCGAGTTTGCGCGCCGAACGCCAAAAACGTTGCAGGGCAACGCGCGGGCTTTGCGGACTCTTGCCCAAAACCACGCGGTCGAAGTCCACGAGAACCACACGCACGCTGCCGGTGGGGTCGCGTTGCACCAGAACATTTCGAAGATTCAAGTCTGGATGCCGAGCGCCGGCCGTGTGCAGTCGTGCGAGCGCCTGCGCCAGCAAATCCACTACGTGGGCGCGTTCTTCACGGGCAGGTCGCCGCTGGAGCCATTCCCAAAAAGTCAGGGAATGGTCCACGTAAAGCGTGACGAGCCACGCCCCATAAAAGCCGAACCCCATCCACAATGCGGCCGCTCCGATCGGGGCGACCACGGGAACTTGGCGGCGGTGGAGCTCCAACAAGCAACGAAACTCCCGAAAACTGCGCGGGTGCCAGCCCCAGTATGTTTCGCGCAAGATGTAGCGGGCCATACCTCCACGCCGGTAAGGTCGGATCACGACGCTTCGGCCCCCCACGGGAGCGACGACGATAAAGTCCCGGCCGCTGCCGTTGCGACGCCACGAGGGCGGATATTCCCCCCGGGCCACCCGGCGGACGAGGTCGCCAACTTGTCGTTCCCACGGCGACACGGCGAGAAAACTCCAAGGGCCGTGCGACCATTCCACCACGCGATCGTCGAGTTCGGACATTCCACTGTGCTTCCACCGCACCCGCACAGGGCGGTCATTGCCGCGGAAACGGCTCAGAGCGGTTTGGCTTCTTCGATCAACATGACGGGAATGTCGTCTTCGATCGGGTACAAAAGCTTGCACGCATGGCACGCTAAACCCGACTGGGTTTCTAGCAACACCACTTCTCCCTTGCACTTCGGGCACGCCAGGATTTGGAGCAACTCCTCACTGATGGGCATGACTTCCTCCTGCAAAACTTTGCGCTCGATCCGCAACCGTACTCTGCCTCGCTAAGATTCTCTGCTCCGCCAGGTCCAACAGCTCCGCCGCGCGATCCACGATCGGCTCCACTCGTAAGGCTAAGAGTTTCCCCCGGGCAAAGGGAAACTGTTCTAACTTCACCAGATCCTTCTCGGTCGTAACCAGGTGATCGAACCGGTGCGCACTGCGGTTGAGCCAATGCCAATCGGCCACCGTGTACGCATGATGATCTCCGAATTCGAACACCTCGCCCACCTGCACCTCCCACTGTTGCAAAGCCGCATACAACGGCCCGGGATCTGCGATTCCGCAGACGACCGCCACCCGCCGCCCGGACAGTTCGCGCAACGGCCGCACAGTCCAGCGCCCGCCCTCCGACTCGATCACACCCGTAGGCTCCAACCGGATGGAAAACAGCGGCTTTCCCGCGGCGCTGCGCGGCGGGCCGAGCAGCGGCTTTCCCAAACCCTTATCCACCACAGCCAACGCGTCGGCACGCGCCAACGATCGATAGGGTTCGCGCAGCGGCCCAGCGGGCAGCAAACCACCCAGAGGGCCGGATAGCAACACCAGGTCGAAATCACGAGCTAACGCGCGATGTTGGAAGCCATCGTCGAGGATCACCACGCCGTAGCCGGCCTGGCAGGCAAGTTCCGCCCCTCGCAGCCGCTCTGCGCCCACGATTACGCCGCCGGAGAAGTTTTTCGCGTAAAAAATGGCCTCGTCCCCCGCGTGTTGCACGTCGACCTCCGGGCCGCGCCCTTGGCTGACCAACACCGGCCCCTTGATGCGCCCCCCGTAGCCGCGCAAAAGCACGGCCACACGATGCCCTCTCGCCTGCAACTGCTTGGCGAGCCACAGCGACACCGGTGTTTTGCCGGTCCCCCCAACCGCCAAGTTTCCCACGCTGATCACGGGGATATTCGCTCGCACCCCACGCAAAAGACGAAAATCGTACAGCGAGTTGCGCACCGCCACGCCGATACCGTACGCCGCACTCAGCGGCTGCAACAAAGCAGCCGCCATCTGCCCCGCCACACCACGGCGAGGCCAGACGACCTCCCGAAGCAGCCGCGCCGCGGTTTCCTTTACAGGCTGGTTCGGCCTTCTTCGATACATCGGCAAATCTCCGCAGCGTAGCGCGCCGCGACGTCTCGCTGTTCGGCCATCACCTCGCGCCCTCGCTGGCCCATTTCTTTGGCAACCTCGGGATGGCGAAGCAAGCGCTGCCAATGCGCAGCCAATTCCTCGGCGCTGTGCACCCGCTCTGCTGCTCGGGCCGCCAATAAGCGCCGCGCCGCTTCTTCCACGTGGCCGGTGTGCGGTCCAAACGCCACCGGCTTGGCAAACAGCGCCGGCTCCAAAATATTGTGTCCCCCAACCGCCGCGTCGAACGTACCACCCACGAATACGCCCGTGGCACAAGCCAAGTAGGTCGGCAGTTGGCCGACCGCATCCATCAACACCACGCGCACGCCCGCCGGCGGGGGATCGGAAAATTCGCTGCGGCGCACCGCAGCGATGCGGTGATGCTGCAGCAAACCGGCTACCGCTTTGAAGCGCTCTGGGCGGCGCGGCGCAAGCAGCAAGCGCGCGTTCGGGTGTGCCTCCCATACGCGTGCCATCGCTTGTAGCACGAGCTCTTCCTCGCCCCGATGCGTGCTTGCAGCAATCAGCAACGGTTCCTGGCGGAGCCAGCGAGCCAGCGGATCGTCACCTCGCTGGGCGATGACTGCCGATGCCTGCCGCGCAAACTTGAGATTGCCGACAACGCGTACCTTTTCCGGGTCCGCCCCGAGCGCACAAATGCGTTCGGCGTCCACGGCGGACTGCATGAGGCACAAATCCACAAAGCCCAACATGGCGCGCATCAGCTTTGGGATGCGGGCATACCGTGCGGCTGCCCGTTCGGAAATTCTCCCGCTGGCGAGGATGACCGGTACGCCGGCGCGCTTGGCGGAGCGAATGAGCGCGGGCCACAACTCGGTCTCGATCAACACCAGCGCCCGTGGCCGCACCTTGCGCATCGCGGCATCGGTGAGCCAGGCGACGTCGAGCGGGGCCAAGCTCACCGCGTCGGCTGCCACTTGCTGGGCGGCTTCGCGTCCAGGCACCGACGTTGTCGAGAGAAAGATCGGCAATCCGGGGCGGCGCTCGCGCAGCTCGCGCACCAGCGGCTCGGCGGCGAGCACCTCGCCCACCGAAGCCGCGTGCATCCACAAGGGCGCTTCGGCACGCGGTAAATCCCGCGGCGAACGCCCCAAGCGTTCCACCCAATACTTGCCCCAACGGCTGAATGCCAGCATGGGCCAGGCAGGTATTGCCAACGCACATGCCGCCAGGCCGAGCGCATCGTACAGTCGGTACGAAAAGGGAAGGTCTTGCAGTTCGATCGGTCGTCGAGCGCCAGTGGTCATATTGTCGCCGCGTTGGCTCAAATGGGCTGCCGTAGCGCGGTCTCCCGATCCGCTCGCTCCGTCAAATCGCGCAGCCGCGCTTCCAGTTCTGTGCGCATCTGTTCCAGCTCTTCCACTCGCATATCGCGCCCGACCATCAAGGGCGAACCCACGTAGTACCGCAGGCGTGCGAACGGCAAGGGCACCAGCAAGCGATCCCAACTTCGTAACTGCACGAAGCGCGATGCGCTGCAGCTCACCGGGAACACCGCGGCGCCGGTCGCTTGGGCAAGGCGGATCACGCCTTCCTTCACGCAGTAGCGCGGCCCGCGGGGCCCATCGGGCACAACCGCAAGGTGGCAGCCCCGGCGGTAGGCGCGCACCAACTGGAGAAAGCCGCGCGTGCCCCCGCGCGAAGCCGAACCACGCACCGTCTCGATGCCCCAGCGCGCCAATGCCCGTGCTGCAAGCTCCCCGTCGCGACTATGGCTCGTCAGGATACAAATGCGCTGCCCGCGTGTGGCTAAAGGCATCGGCAAGACCCGATTGTGCCAGAACGCCACGATTACCGTTTCCCGCTGCCAGCGCGCAAACAGCTCTTCCGCTCCCACGAACTCGATGCGCACGCTACGCCCCAAGGCGTGCAACGCGCCGCTCAGGATCGGAGGAGCCGCAGCCAAAAGGAATCGTTCCCAAGTCGGGTGCATGGGTATGGTCCGCAGGCGCTCGCCGTCAGTGCCACGCCGCGTCCACCTCGGCGCGCACGGTGTCGTCGCGAAACTGCAAGTCGTAGAGTTTGCGATACTCGGCATTGAGCGCCAACAGCTCTTCGTGCGTCCCCTCTTCGACGATGCGACCGTGAGCGAGGACATAAATCCGGTCGGCCCGCCGCACTGTGGACAGTCTGTGAGCGATCACCAGGCTCGTGCGGTTTTCCATGAGTCGTTCCAAGGCATCTTGCACCAAGCGCTCGGATTCCGAGTCCAACGCGGAGGTCGCCTCGTCGAGGATCAACAACGGCGCGTCCTTCAATAACGCGCGGGCGATCGCAATGCGCTGCCGCTGCCCACCCGACAATTTCACGCCCAGCTCGCCCACCACGGTATCGTAGCCTTGCGGCAAGCGCTCGATGAACTCGTGCGCGTTGGCTGCCCGCGCCGCCGCCACGATGCGCTCCATATCCATCTCGGCGTGGCCGTACGCAATGTTGTTGCGCACCGTGTCGTTGAACAAAAACGTGTGTTGGGTCACCACAGCAATTTGCCGGCGCAAACTCGCCAAGGTGTAATCGCGGATGTCCACCCCGTCGATCAAAATGGCCCCTTCGGTGACGTCGTAGAACCGCGGGATCAGGTCCGCCAAGGTGCTCTTGCCGCCGCCACTCATCCCGACCAAGGCCACCACCTCGCCCCGCCGCAGCTCCAAACTCACGTGGCGCAAAACCCAGTCGCGCTCGTAGCGGAAGCTCACCCGATCGAAGCGCACTCCCTCCCGGATCTCGGTCAGCTCCCGCGCGCCCGGCCGATCCGCGACCTCCGGCGGTGTATCCAGGAGTTCGGTGACGCGCTCTGCGGCCCCGAGCGCTTGCTGTACGATGGTGTTCGTGCGCGCCAAACCCTTGAACGGCTCGTAGAGCAGGAACAGCGCCGTCAAAAATGCCAGGAACGACCCCTGGGTGCGCCCCCCGACGATCACGCTGTAGCCGCCGTACCACACCACGCCGGCAATCCCCAATGCCGCTAGGATTTCCAGCATGGGGGTCGTGAACGCGCGAATACGGGTGCTCTTCATGGCCAAGCGAAACAGGTGCTCGTTCTCGGCGTTGAACCGGCGCTGTTCGTATTCTTCCATGCCGAACGCCTTGACGACGCGATTTCCTTGAATTGTCTCTTGCAACAAGGTCGTCAATTGCCCCATGGTCACCTGGCCGCGCCAAGACACTTGCCGCAACCGCTTGGAGAGCCGCAACAGCGGCAGCACCGATGCCGGGAACACGACAAACGCAATGAGAGACAAGATCCAGTCTTGGTAAAACGCCACTCCCACGAGCACCACGAGCGAAGTGGCATCCTTGAGAATTGCGGCCACAGCGTCGGTGAGTGCCGAACGCACCATGGCCACATCGTTGGTCACTCGTGACACGATCGTTCCTGTGGGCGTGCGGTTGAAAAACGACAGAGGAAGCCGCTGGATATGGTCGTTCAACTCGCGGCGCAAATCTGCAATGATCCGCTGGCCGACGTACTCCGTCAGATACGTGCTGCCGAAACTCACCAAGCCACGCACCAGAAACACACCCACGATGATCAGCGGGAGCAATTGCAGCATGGCCCGATCCTTGGCCGTGAACACATCGTCGAAGATGTGGCGGACCAAAAACGGCATGGCTCCGTTGGTGCCGCTGAACACGACCATGCACAGCACAGCCACGACAAAATACGGCCACACGTAGGGCCGCAAATACCGCAGGAGGCGGCGGTACAACGAGCTGCGAGTCACGGAAGCAACTCCCACGCGAGCGCTGCCGCACGTTGGGCAGCACCGGGGCTACCCAAACGCGCGCGCAACTCCTGCCAAGCCAAAGCAAACTGCTCGCGTTCCTGCCACGCCTGCTGCAATGCAGGCGCTAAAATGTCGGGGCGAACTTCGCCCTGCAAAAACTCCGGCGCTACGCGCCGCCCGAGAATCAAATTCGGCATGCCGATGTGCTCCACGCGAACGAGCATGCGCCCCAGCGCATAGGTCAGCGGCGACACTCGATAGACAATCACCATAGGCTTGCCAAGCAATGCCACCTCCAGGGTGGCCGTTCCGGAAGCGACCAGCACCGCATCGGCCGCATGGACCAAGTTGTACGTATCCGCCGGAACCACGGCGATGCTCGCCCACATCTCCGAGGGCACGGCCGCCTCGAGATCGCGGCGGCTCAGTGTCGGCGCCAGAGCGATTGCGCTTTGCCAACCTTGCTCTTCCAGAATCCGCGCGGTCGCCAGTGCGGGGCGCAACAGCGCGTGCACTTCCTTGCGGCGGCTGCCGGGAAGAATCGCCAGCAAACGCCGCGAAGGGTCGAGCCCGTAGCGCTTGCGCGTCTCGGTTGCGGCGCGTGTCGCTCGCACAAGGTCCAGCAACGGATGCCCCACGAAAAACGCGAGCCGCTGGCTGCCGTTGTTGTAGAGCGCCTCCTCGAACGGGAACACGACCGCCAAGCGATCCACGATCCGGCGCATGAGCCGAATGCGCCCGCGCCGCCAAGCCCACACTTGCGGGCTAATGTAGTAAAAGACTCTCAAGCCCAACCGTTTGGCTCGCCGCGCCAGGCGCAAGTTGAATTCGGGATAATCGATGAGCACCACCAGGTCGGGGCGCCGCTCGCGCAATGCTGCTCGGGCGACGCGATACGCGCGCACCACCCGCCCCAACGCACCGAAGGTTTCCGTCAGGCCCATCGTGGCCACCTCGTGCACCGGCACGAGAATTTCCAGCCCTGCGGCCGCCAAATGCTCGCCTCCGATGCCGAAGGCTTCCAGCTCCGGCGTACGTTCCCGCAGAGCGCGCAACAACGAAGCTCCGTGCAAATCACCGGAGGCTTCGCCGGCAACGATCATGATCTTGCGTGTCATGCCGTCAGCATCTCCGCGCGAATGCGTTCGGCGACTTCCAGGGCGCGCAACGCCGTCGCACCGTCCACGAGGGGGCGCTGGCGCGTGCGCACGCAGTGCAAAAAGTGGTCAATTTCGGCGTACAGCGGGTCGGCATCTCCGAGGGCAATTTCTTCGACTTCGATGCGCGGTGTGTTGTCCTTCATGGCTCGCCGCACGATGCGAATGTGGCGCTCGCCGTAGTCCAGCGACACGTACGTGTCCGCCTGAAACAAGCGCAGCTTGCGCTCGCGCTTCAAGGCGACGCGACTGGCGGTGAGGTTGGCAATGCAACCGTTGGTGAAGCGAAGCCGCGCATGGGCAATGTCAATGTGGGGCGTGAGTACGGGCACGCCCACGGACTCGATCTCGGCCACCTCGCCGGGCACGAGACTCAACAAAACGTCGAGGTCGTGAATCATCAGGTCCAGCACTACGTCCACGTCCGTTCCTCGCTCCACGAACGTTCCCAAGCGATGGCATTCGACGAAGCGCGGTTCTGTCAAAATGGCGCGCACCGTCTGCAGGGCCGGGTTGAAGCGCTCCAGGTGGCCCACTTGCAAAATGCGGCCGCTTCGTTGTGCCTGCTGGACCAGCCTCCGGCCTTCGGCGGCCGTTTCGGTAAATGGCTTCTCCACCAACACATCCACGCCGGCCGACAAGAGCGTCTCCGCGATAGGCGCGTGCAACGGAGTGGGCACCGCTAGACTCGCGCAATCCACTTCTCCGAGGAGGTCGTGGTAGTCCAGCACCGGCCGTGTATTCGTCTCGCGTGCCACTGCCTCGGCACGTTCGGCGTCCACATCCGCCACAGCCACGAGTTTCACGTCGGGCATGCTCGCATACTTGAGCGCATGGAAACGGCCGAGGTAGCCGGCCCCGATCACGGCCGCGCGAATAGGTTGCTTCACGGCTCCACCCCGACCACGGCCAGGCCGCACTCTCGCGCGGCGGCCAGGAGCGCGTCTTTCTCCAGCATCAAGGTTTTGCGGGCTTCCAGTGCCAGCACGCTCACGCCGACGCGCGCGCATACGGCGACGGTTCGAGGACCCACAGCAGGCACATCGAAGCGCAAATCTTGCTGCGGCTTGCTCACCTTCACCACCACTGCGCCACGCCGCCCGGCTCGTTCGATCGTGGCATCCGTGCCTTCGATCGCTTCCACGGCGAGCACGATGCGATTTTGCACCACCACCGTTTGCCCGATGTCCCATTCTCCAATGGCTTTGGCCACGCGCAGGCCAAAACGCACGTCTTCCCACTGCTGCGGCGCCAGCTCGCCTGGGGTGAGAGGGCCCGGCGGGGTGAGCAGCGAATCGAGAAACATGGTGGAGGGCAAGATGCGGATTCCCTCGGTTTCCAGCTCTTGGGCCAAGCCACGCAGCAGCGCGTCGTCGCCGAAGTGGGGGAGCCGGGAGAGGAAGGCGAGCCCACGCTCATCGGGTACAAAGTGATCCAGGAGGGCTTGTTTGCGAATCCCTCCGACAAACACCGCGTGGGTCACACCGGCGCGATGAAACACTTCGATCATTCGCCCGAGTTCGCCCACTTGAAGCCAGACAATTTCGTCCACCTCGCAAGCCAACTCGGGTTGCGTTTCCCCGCGGTGGGCCACCGTCACCAGACGGTACCCGAGCTGGCGCGCCGCGCGCGCAAAAATCAGAGGGAACTGCCCGTTCCCCGCAATCACACCAATTTGCTCCATGAGCAGCGGGCAAGGGTAACGACTTTCGTGTGATTTTGCACGCGAAGTGTCCCCCGCCTTTGCAACGGTTCGACGACTTCTGCGCTCCGTCACGCAGGGCACCCCGTGTGGCGACTCTACGCGAGCGAGCACCTTGAAATCACCCGGCGCGCCGGGCAGTGGCGAGCTGTGCCACGAGCGACACGACGGCGGGGACGCGATCGGGCACGAGCACGAGGGCGTTGGGGTGCGGCAGACGCAGCGCCTCGTTGGGCGCCGTGAAGCCGTTCCGCCAGTGCAATGGCGCCGCTGCGACCCGACCCGCTTTCCACACGCTCGAGGACTGTATCGTGTCACCGACATGTGCGGGTGCTGCACGTGGAAATGCGAAGTTCGCCGCGGGTTTAGTGGGACTCGCATCCTTAGCCGCAGGTCGAGCCGTAGTACGCTTCTCCCGGAATCAACAGATACCTCGCCGTTTCAGGGAGAGGCCGGCCGAAGCCCGGTTGAGGGTGGGAGGCAATGGCGAGGAGCGAATAGCCGCGTAGGGGCGACCGGCCGGTCGCCCCTACACGGCCTCTTGCGATTGGCGATGTCGCGTGGATTACGCACTGCCGAGACCAATGATCTCACCGTCGCGCAAGTCCATACGCGTGGCCAATGGTTCCTTCGGCAAGCCCGGCATCCGCAGGATATCCCCGAGCAAGACGACCAGGAATCCTGCGCCAGTGGCGGGTTGAATCGCGCGCACCGTGATGTCGAATTCCGTGGGGCGGCCCACACGCTTGGGATCGTCGGATAGCGAAGTCGGTGTTTTGGCTAAGCACACCGGGAGCCGATCCAAGCCGGCGCGGGCGAGCATCGCGAGATCTTGTTCTGCTTGCTTCGTGTAAATCACGCCGCGCGCCCCGTACATCGTTTGCGCGACCTTGAGAATTTTTGCCGGCACAGGCTCTTGCCAGTCGTACAGGGGCCGAAACGGTTTTCTTCGCTTTTCTGCATGCGCCATGACGGTTTGTGCGAGTGTCACGCACCCCTCGCCTCCGCGCTCGAAGGGTTGTGCCACGGCCACCGGAACACCCAGATATTGGCAGCGCCGCCGCACGACTTCGATTTCTTCTTCTGTGTCGGTGGTGAAGCGGTTGATGGCCACCACGGGCGGTTCCCCGAAATGGCGGATGTTTTCGACGTGCTTGTCGAGGTTTGGAAGGCCACGCGCTACCGCCGCCGGGTTGGGGCGTGCCACGTCCGCCGGGGCCACGCCGCCGTGCAGCTTGAGCGCGCGCACGGTGGCGACCAGCACCACCGCT
The DNA here is from genome assembly GCA_026004215.1 of Candidatus Binatia bacterium. Lineage (GTDB taxonomy): Bacteria > Desulfobacterota > Binatia > HRBIN30 > HRBIN30 > HRBIN30. The sequence continues at coordinate 237,015 of BPIR01000002.1, read as the reverse complement.
GCCGTGTCGAAGCCCGCGGTGACGCACTTGATGTCGAAAAATTTTTCCGCGCCGAGGTCGAAGGCGAAACCCGCCTCGGTAATGACCCAGTCTGCTGTATCCAACGCCAGTTGCGTGGCAATGATGCTGTTGCAACCGTGGGCGATGTTGGCAAACGGTCCGCCGTGAACCAGTGCGGGTGTTCCCTCGCGAGTTTGCACCAAGTTCGGGAGCAGCGCATCCCGTAGTAACGCCAACATCGCTCCGGTTGCTTGCAACGGGCGGGCAAATACGGGTTCACCGCCGTAAGAAAATCCGACCAAGGTTCGATCGATGCGATTGCGAAGGTCTTCGGCATCGCGCGCCAGGCAGAGCATGGCCATCACTTCCGAGGCGGCGGTGATGTCGAAGCCAGTCTCCCGCGGCACGCCGTGCGCCGTTCCACCCAGGCCGGTAACGATGTAGCGCAAGCTGCGGTCGTTCATGTCGAGCACGCGCTTCCACGTGACCCGGCGCGGGTCGATGCCGAGCGGGTTGCCGAAGTAGATGTGGTTGTCCACCATGGCAGCGAGCAAGTTGTTGGCGGCGGTGACAGCGTGAAAATCGCCCGTAAAGTGCAAGTTGATTCGATCCGCTGGTACGAGGCTGGCGGCACCACCGCCGGTACCGCCGCCCTTCACCCCAAAACACGGGCCGAGAGAAGGCTCGCGCAGGGCGAGGCAGACCGACTTGTCGAGCAACCGAAATGCGTCCGCCAGCCCGATGGCGACTGTCGTTTTTCCCTCTCCGGCCGCCGTGGGGGTGATGCCAGATACCAGCACCAGGCGGGCCTCCCCCGGCCTCCGGCGCCCGCGCTGCAAAGCGTGCGACTCTACCTTGGCCATGTCGCGGCCGAACCGCATCAAATCACGCTCGTCCAAGCCGAGATCAGCCGCAACTTCCTCGATGCTGCGTGTGGTTTTGCGCTCTGGCTCGTGCATTTCCGCTACCTCGTCCCTCCCGGATCCGCGTTTTGCGAATCCCACTCAGCTTTGCCACTTCCAGTCGCGAATTTCCGGCATGTCATCGCCGTACTGGGTGATGTACTCGCGGTGCTCGACGAGTTTGTCGCGAATCGCTTGTTTTACGTACGCCTTGCGTGCCCCCAAAAACGGCACCCGGTCGATCACGTCTTCCACTAAATGAAACCGATCCAAGTCGTTGCGCACGCACATGTCGAAGGGGGTCGTGGTCGAACCTTCCTCCTTGTACCCGCGTACGTGCAAGTTCGGATGGTTCGTGCGCCGATAAGCGAGGCGGTGGATGAGCCACGGGTAGCCGTGGAATGCAAAGATGATCGGCTTGTTGGTGGTGAACAGCACATCGAACTGAGCATCGCTCAAGCCGTGCGGGTGTTCGGTGCGGGGCTGAAGAGTCATCAAATCCACCACGTTGATCACGCGCACCTTCAGTTCCGGCATGAAGCGCCGCAGCAGCCAAGCCGCGGCGATCGTTTCGAGCGTGGGCACATCTCCGCAGCAAGCGAGCACCACGTCAGGCTCGCTACCCTGATCGTTACTCGCCCAGGGCAAAATGCCAATGCCGGTCGAGCAGTGTTTGATGGCGGCATCCATGTCGAACCACTGCGGGGCCGGCTGCTTGCCGGCGACGATGACGTTGATGCAGTCGCGGCTGCGCAGGCAACGCTCGGTGACGTAGAGGAGCGTGTTGGCATCGGGCGGGAGGTAAACGCGAATGAGTTCCGCTTTCTTGTTCACGACGAGATCGAGAAAGCCTGGGTCTTGGTGCGTAAAGCCGTTGTGGTCTTGCCGCCACACGTGCGAGGTCAGCAAGTAGTTCAGGGCGGCAATGGGCCGACGCCAGGGTATGTGGCGCGCCACCTTGAGCCACTTCGCGTGCTGGTTGAACATGGAGTCCACGATGTGGATGAACGCCTCGTAGCAGTTAAAAAACCCGTGCCGGCCGGTGAGCAAATATCCTTCGAGCCATCCCTGGCACTGGTGCTCGCTGAGCATTTCCATCACGCGGCCGCCGGCGCTCACGGCTTCGTCTTCCGGTGTCACTTCGGCCAGCGAGCAGCGGGTGGTGACCTCGAACACGTGGTTCCAGCGGTTGGAGGCGGTTTCGTCGGGACTAAAGATGCGGAAGTTGCGAGCGTCTTCGTTGAGCCGCAACACGTCGCGGATATAGGCGCCTTGCACCCGCGTGGCTTCGGCCACGGTGGCGCCCGGGGCGGGCACATCCACGGCGTAGTCGCGGAAATCCGGAAGCCGCAGGTCGCGCAGCAACGCACCCCCGTTCGCATGTGGGTTCGCACTCATACGTCGCTCTCCTTTGGGCGCAAGCGCGCGCAGCTCTGCGCGCAAGCGCCCGTGCTCGTCGAACAGCTCCTCGGGGCGGTAGCTTCGCAACCAGGCTTCCAGCATGCGCAGTTGCTCGGGGTCTTCTCGGACGCGCGCAAGCGGCACCTGGTGCGAACGGAACGATCCCTCGATGGGCTGGCCGTCGAGGGCCTTGGGCCCGGTCCATCCTTTCGGTGTTTGCAAAACGATCATCGGCCAGGTGGGGCGGCGCAGGCGACCCCGGTGACGCGCCTCCTCCTGGATGTCGCGAATGCGGGCGACGCACCAGTCGAGCGCTGCAGCCATTTGTTCGTGCATGAGGGCCGGTTCGCTCCCGGCGACGAAGCGAGGCTCGTAGCCGTAACCGCGCAGCAGCATCTCTAACTCTTCGCGCGGAATGCGGGCGAGGACGGTCGGCCCCGCGATCTTGAATCCGTTCAAGTGCAAGATAGGCAACACGGCGCCGTCGCGCGCCGGGTGGAGAAACTTGTTGGAGTGCCAGCTCGTGGCCAGGGGGCCGGTTTCCGCTTCACCGTCTCCCACGATACAAGCCACGATCAGGTCGGGATTGTCGAAAGCGGCCCCAAAGGCGTGGGCGAGCGAGTAACCGAGCTCGCCGCCTTCGTGGATGGATCCGGGCACCTCCGGTGCCACGTGGCTGGGCACGCCGCCAGGGAAGGAGAACTGTTTGAACAGGCGGCGCAGTCCTTCCTCGTCTTGCGAGACGTGGGGATAGAGCTCGCTGTACGTCCCCTCGAGATAGGTATGCGCTACGATCGCCGGGCCACCATGCCCCGGTCCGATCACGTAAATCATGTTGAGATCGTGAGCCACGATGGCCCGGTTCAAATGCGTGTAAATGAAGGTCAGTCCGGGCGAGGTGCCCCAGTGGCCGAGCAGGCGGCGCTTGATGTGCTCGGGTCGTAGAGGCTGGCGCAAGAGCGGATTGTCGAGCAAGTAAATTTGCCCTGCGGTCAGGTAATTCGCCGCTCGCCAGTACGCATCCAGTTTGCCTCGCAGTTCGTCGTTCAACACCGATGGCATTTGGGGGATCCTCCGTTGTACGAGTATGCCTCGTGTTGCAGCCCGCGCAATGGCGCGGCGTTGTGTTGCGGCCCGCGTGCGGGTAGATAGAACGGCAATGCAGTCTTCGCATCGCCGTCGCAGTGGTACCACGATCAAGCTGCTCGTCGCTGAGTTGCGGGGCGTGGCCGAGCGCTTGGGTTACACCGTGCGCGAGGAGAAACTCTTGCGCGAGGTGGGTTACCACGTGCGCGGCGGAGGGTGTGTCGTCAAAGGTACGAAAATGATTTTTCTCGATCGTGACGCCGCCGCCGAGGCCCAACTCGACGTATTGGTAGACGTGCTTGCCGGCGAGCCGCTGGAGGATATTTTCCTGTCGCCGCAAGCTCGCGAGCTGTTTTACCGGCGCTCGCGCCGACTCTCCGGTGCGAACGAAGCAGCTTGAGTCCGAGAGGCACATGGCCCGCCGAGCGACCGCGCACACCGATTCGGTGCAAGACCGTTTCCGGATTTTTCAGGAACACCTGCGCGAGCTCGGCCTGAAGTGGACGTCGCAACGCGACGACATCGCCCGCGTGTTTTTCCAGGCGAAGCGGCATATCAGTGTGGACGAGCTCTACCGGGAAGTGAAGAAGGTGAACCCCCGTATCGGTTACGCAACCGTTTACCGTACGATGAAGCTGCTGACCGAGTGCGGGCTTGCCTCGGAAAGCCATTTCTTGAACGGCGAGGCACGCTACGAAAGCACCGAAGGGCACCATCACGACCATTTGATTTGCACGCAGTGTGGGACCATCGTCGAATTCGAAGAGGAACGGATCGAGCGCTTGCAAGCCGAGGTGGCCCGCAAGGCGGGGTTTTTATTCACCGGTCACCGCATGGAACTGTACGGCATCTGTGCAAACTGCCAGAAAGGGCAAAGGCGGCAACAAGGAGGCGCAATTGGCAGCGCAGGAGATCACTCCACGGGAGCTGGCGCAGCGACTGGCGCGCGGCGAGCGCGTGTTGCTGCTCGACGTCCGTGAGCCAGAAGAAGTCGCAATTGCCTGCTTGCGCGGGGCGCGTTGCATTCCGCTCCGTTCGCTTCCCGAACGGGTGAGCGAGCTCGATCGGCGCGCGACGATTGTCGTGTATTGCCACCATGGGGTCCGCAGTGCGTTGGCCGCGCAGTGGCTTTCGGAACAAGGGTTTGCAGCGGTGCTGAATCTGGCCGGCGGCATTGATGCTTGGGCGCAAGAGGTGGACGAAACGATGCCGCGCTACTGAGGTGTGGATGGTGGCGCGGGCAGGGAGCGCGGGCTGGGAGCGAACGTGTGGCGCTAGCGCCTTTACCTCGACGGATTGGCGGCGCGCACGCGTTCCGCAAAGTCGAGAAGGTGGGGAACGAGCTGCCGGTAAACCTCGCGCTTGAAGCTCACCACCAGCTCGGGTAGCCGCGGAACCTCTTCCCAACGCCAGCGGGCGAACTCGGGCTTGTGATGTCCGCCGCCGGGGCGGTGCACGTCAATTTCTTCTTCTGCGCCCTCGAAGCGAAAGGCGAACCACTTTTGCTTTTGGCCGCGGTAGCGCCCACCCCAGGCCACTGCTTGCAAGTCCGGCGGCAAGTCATAAGCGAACCAACCGGGTACGTCGCCGAGGAACGACACAGAGCGAATCGAGGTTTCTTCCCACAATTCCCTCCGAGCGGCTTCGCACGGGTCCTCGCCCTCATCCAACCCGCCTTGTGGCATTTGCCACCAAGTGCCGAAGCCCTCGTCGGCATCGAGCGCCCCGACCCGTTCGCCGGTCCACACCCGCCCGTCTGCGTCAAATACCGCCGCACCGACACACAGACGGTAGGGCAGGTCGGATCTAGCGCTGCGCCGCATGGGCCGGAACATTAACAAAGCGAGATGCGCCCTTCGACTGTCCGGAAGATCCGGTTCGGGACCCACGGTTCGAGCTGAGCGCGCTTGTGGGAATCAACAGGTGCGATTCTCTTTTTGTCTGCAGGCCGGCAAGGCGGCCGGCGCTCCAAGGGGCAATACGGGACACCCACGTTTTTGAGCGCTGGCGCCTCTGGCGACGGGAGACGGGCCATAGGAGCCTCGTCCGTCGGCCGCGGTGTGTGTGCCCGCGTGGCTGCCAGCCGTGGTTTACTCGATTGGTTCGCTTTGCTAGCGGAGCCGGGCGACGCGGAGAGCGAGGGGAAAACATGCATGTGCGATGGGTGGTGTTGGGGCTTGCGCTCCTGCTGAGCCTCGCAGCCCCACGAGCCGCCAGCGCCCAGCGCATCGACCGCGTGGAAATTCGCGGAAATCAGCGCGTCGAAGAGCAGGCTATCCGCGTACAACTTCGGGCTCGCCCTGGGGCGCAGTTCGATGAGAAGGTGGTGGACGAGGACGTTCGGGCCCTATGGCGCACCGGTTTTTTCGACCGCGTCGAAGCGGATTGGTCCGTCGAAAACGGCCAGCACGTGCTCACATATCGGGTCCGCGAGCGCCCGTTCATCAAAGAAGTCGTTATCGAGGGCGAAAAGAAAATCTCGAAAGAAGACATCGATGCGGCGCTCAAAATCCGGCCCAATACGATCCTCGACGAGGACAAAATCCACCGCGGCATCGAGGAGGTGAAAAAGCTTTACGCCAAGAAAGGCTATCTCGACGCCCAAATCGACTACAAAACCGAACCCCTGCCGGACAACCAGGTGCGCCTGCGCTTTGTGGTGAACGAAGGCAAAGTCGTGCGTATTGCCGAAATTCGCTTCGAAGGTGCACGCGCCTTCTCCAAACGCGAACTCCTCAAAAACATGCAGACACAAGAAAAATGGTTCCTCTCGTTCCTCACGGGCGCCGGCAATCTCGACAGCGACGTGCTCAAAACCGACATGGAGCGCCTGACCGCCTTTTACTACGACCACGGTTACATCGACGTAAAAATTGGCGAGCCACAGGTCGAACGGCGCAAGGATGGCTTGCACGTCACCGTTCGCATCGACGAAGGCCAGCCGTACAATGTCGGCCGCGTGGAGATCGCGGGCGATTTGCTTCCCGACATGGAGCCCGCAAGGCAGAAACTCCAGCTCAAACCCGGCGAACGCTTTCGCACCAGCAAGCTCCGCGAAGATATTTCCATGCTCACCGACTTCTACGGTGACGCTGGTTACGCCTTCGTCAACGTGAGTCCCGACACGGATGTGGACCCGAGCGCCCGCACCGTAGACGTGACCTACAAAGTCAGCAAAGGACCCGAGGTGTTCATCGACCGCATCCTCATTAGCGGCAACACCAAGACGCGCGACAAAGTCATTCGCCGCGAGCTGAGACTCGGAGAACAGGAAAAATTTTCGGGCACAAAACTCAAGCGCAGCCAGGAACGATTGCGCCGCCTCGGCTTTTTCGAGGACATCAACATCACCACCCGCAAAGCCGCGCGCGAGGACCGCCTCGACTTACTTGTAGATGTGAAAGAAGGCTCCACCGGTGCGTTTTCCGCGGGGGCCGGCATTTCGAGTGGCGAAACCTACTTGTTCAATGTGCGCTTGTCGGAGCTGAATTTCTTGGGACGCGGCCAGCGCTTGGTGCTCAACGCGGATTTCGGTTCCATTCGCCGCAACATTAGCTTCGATGTCTCCGAGCCGTACTTCCTCGATACGGAACTCACGCTCGGCTTTACCGCCTTCAACTGGCAATTGATCTTCGATCAGTTTACCCGCGGCGGCACAGGCGCGGCGCTGCGACTCCTGTATCCCCTGCCGGCGCTCGGTTGGGATCGCTTGTGGGGCTACTCGCTGGAGGACACGCGCTTGGGCCTGGAGTATCGCTTGGAGAACGCAGAAATTACCGACGTGTCGGCCCTCGCGCCTTCGCAAATTGCGGCCGAGCAAGGCAGTAGCCTCACCAGCAGCATCACGCCGCGGCTGTTCCGCGACACGCGCAATCACCCCTTCGATCCGACCGCCGGTTCGCTGCAAGATCTTTCGTTCGAGTTCGCCGGCCTGGGCGGGCAGACAAAATTTTTCCGCGCCGAGGCGCGCACGCGTTTTTATTACCCCTTTTACCGCAGCGAAAATTGGGGCACGTTCGTATATTCGCTCGGGGCCCAAATCGGATACGGCCGTGGGTTCGGCGATCGCATCGAACTACCACTGTTCGAACGGTATTTCCCCGGCGGCATCAACTCGGTGCGGGGCTTTCGCATCTTGTCGCTCGGCCAGCGCGTACCGTTGATGGACCCATTCGGCAACAACCTCGGCCGGACCTCCATCGGCGGCAGCCAGCAGCTCATTTTCAACAACGATTTGATTTTTCCGATCGTGGAATCCATTGGGCTCAAAGGCGTGGTCTTTTTCGACGCGGGCAACGCTTTCTTGGCGGCCCGGGGTATCGACCCGGGCAACCTGCGCCTTGCTAGCGGCGCGGGTATCCGTTGGCTGTCGCCGATCGGCCCGCTGCGCATCGAAGTGGGCTTCCCGCTCAACCCGCGCGTGGGCGACGATCGCCAAACGGTGATGTTTTCCTTCGGCGGCCCGCCCTGATCCCGCTTGCGCCATGGCGTGCTTTTCTCGATACAGCCGTGCTCCAGACAGGATCCAAAGGAGTTTGTGATGAGGCGAATGTCTTGGGTGTTCGCATGTGCGTCTCTCGTGATGCTGGTTGCACCGCTTTTCGCTGCGGACGTCAAGATCGGGTACGTGGACCTGCAGCGCGCCCTCAACGAGTCCAACCGCGGCAAGAAAGCCAAGGAGGAATTCAAGGCCGAAGTGGAAAAGCTGCAGGCGCAGCTCAAGAAGAAAAAGGACCAGATCGAGAACCTCAAAGAGCAGTTGGAAAAGAAAGGCGCGGTGATGAAGGAAGAAGAACGCGCCAACTTGGAGGAGGAGTATCGTAAGAAATTGCGTGACTTTGAGCGGGATTACAAAGACTCGCAGGCCGACTTGCAGCGCAAGGATAGCGAGCTCACCGGTGCCATCCTAAAGGAGCTCCAAGAGGTCATCCAAGAGTTCGGAGAACGCGAGGGATACACGATGATTTTCGAGGCCGGTTCCAATGCTGTACTCTTCGGGGCGAAAGGTGCGGATCTGACCGACACGATCCTCGAAGAGTACAACCGCAAAAAACGTTGAGCCGCAGGCAAGAGGCGTTCCCATGCCGGGCGTGCTGGCCATTTACGAAATTCGGGAGCTGCTGCCGCATCGCTACCCGTTTTGCTTCGTCGATCGGGTGTTGGAACTGGTCGAGGGGGAGCGAGTCGTGGCCTGCAAGAATGTTTGCTTCGACGAGCCCTTTTTTGCCGGCCATTTTCCGCACCAGCCGCTAATGCCCGGCGTGCTGATTTGCGAAGCGTTGGCGCAGGCGGCAGCGCTGCTCGCGCATCGCACGTTGCGCGCCAGCGGAAGCCAAAAGGTCGTGGTATTGAGCGGCATTGACGGGGCGCGCTTTCGCCGGCCCGTGGTGCCGGGCGATCAACTTGTGCTCGAAGCGCGCGTGGTCAAGCGACGCCCGCCCTTGTGGAGATTCGAAGCCATCGCCAAGGTGGAGGGCCAGGTGGTGGCAGAGGCGGAACTGTTGTTGAGCGAAGCCGAGCAGGTGCGCCTGTGAGCGAGGTGACCATCCACCCACTCGCCGTTGTCGAGCGCGGCGCCGAGCTGGACACCGGTGTGGAGATCGGGCCGTTTGCATTTATCGGCGCGCGGGTGCGCATCGGAGCGCGCACGCGTGTGGGTGCGCATGCCGTCGTGACAGGGAATACGTCCATCGGAGAGGACAACCAAATCTTTTCCTTTGCCTCGGTGGGACACATTCCGCAGGACCTCAAATACCGCGGGGAGGACAGCCGCTTGGAGATCGGCCATCGCAACATCATCCGCGAATTTGCCACCGTGCACCTGGGCACCGCAGGCGGCGGGATGGTCACCCGCATTGGCGACGAGAACTTGCTCATGAACTACACCCACATCGCGCACGATTGCCGGATCGGCAATCGCGTGATCGTGGCCAACGGCGTGCAACTCGCCGGGCACGTGATCGTGGAGGACTACGCTGTTCTGGGGGCGCTCAGTGGCATCCACCAGTTCGTGCGCGTGGGCGAATCTGCCATTGTCGGCGCCGGGTCTATGGTGTCCCAAGATGTACCGCCGTTTTGCAACGCCACCGGCAACCGCGCCACGTTGCACGGGCTGAACTTGGTCGGACTGCAGCGCCGGGGCTTTTCTCGGGAACTCGTGCAGCAACTCAAGCGTGCCTATCGCATTGTCTTTCGCTCGGGCCTCACCGTGGCGGAGGCAGCCGCGCGGGTCCGAGCGGAATTGCCGGGAATTCCCGAGGTGGAGCGGTTCGTCCACTTCATCGAGCACTCCACCCGCGGCGTGTGCCGCTGAACGGAACCGAGCAGGACCAGTCTTCCTCGTACCATCACGAGCGCGAAAGGGGTTGCGCTCGCTCACACGTGGCGGCTGCGGGCGCTGCGGGTGTGGAAAGAAGACGTGCACCGAACGGCCGCTTGTGCACACGGCAAGTTCTCCTCCTGGGAAGCCGAGCAACAGGAAGCCAGGCGCTGCGAGCGGGGCCGATGACGCGTTGGCGCAACCGCGCGCTGTGCTGTCGGCGCGCGCGTTAACTGCGAAGCGGACCTCGATGGGAAACAAGGGCGCTGACTGGTCGTGCCCGCGGTGACGAGCAGTTGCACGCGCGAGAGATGCCGTCGGGCACAACCGGTGTCTTCCGAAGTTTGCCAACCGACGCGCACGCTTCTGGAATGAACACTCGGTCTCGCTGCGGATGGGTTCCCCGTCCCTTTCAGGGACAAAACGTACGAGGGTTCCTGCAACCGGAGCAGGCCGCAGGAAAGCTCAAGGCAGCAAAACGATGGCCCCGGTGGTCGCTCGGCTTTGGAGCGCGATATGAGCGGCTCGAGCCTCGCGCAGCGGGAAGCGCTGGCCAATGTGGATGCGCACCGCTTTCGACAATACCACGTCGAATAGCTCGTGTGCCGCTGCGAGGAGCTCTTCGCGTGTGGCCGTGTAAGAGGCCAGCGTGGGGCGAGTCAGATACAGGGAGCCCCGCCACGCGAGCTGTTGAATGTCGAACGGGGGTACCGGTCCCGACGCGTTACCAAAACTCACCATCAGGCCGCGCGGCGCGAGGCAATCGAGAGAGTCGTAGAAGGTGGCTTGGCCCACGGAGTCATACACCACTGGCACGCCCTTGCCGCCAGTGATTTCGCGCACGCGATCGGGTACCCGCTCGCGCGTGTACACGATGGTGTGGTGGCAGCCGAACTCCCGAGCCCGCGCGGCTTTCTCGTCCGAGCCCACCACGCCGATCACCTGCGCCCCGAGATGTTTCGCCCATTGGCACGCGATCGAGCCCACACCACCGGCGGCAGCGTAAAAGACAATCGTTTCTCCAGCTTGCACCCGGTGCGTGCGCCGCAGGAGATATTGCGCGGTCATGCCTTTGAGCATCATGGCTGCGGCCTCTTCGTCGCTCACCCCGCTGGGAAGGGGTACGAGCCGCTCTGCAGGCATGCAGCGCCACTCGGAGTATGCGCCCAGCGGGGCGCTGGCGTAGGCGACGCGGTCGCCCACTGCGACCTCCGTGACCCCTGGCCCGATGGCTTCCACGACCCCCGCGGCTTCGAGCCCGATGCCAGACGGAAAACTCGCTACCGGGTAGAGTCCTGTGCGGTGGTACACGTCAATGAAATTCACCCCAATAGCCGTGTGCCGAATCAACGCCTCTCCGGGGCCTGGCGGGGCAATGTCCACTTCGTCCCATTGCAGCACTTCAGGTCCGCCTGTTCGTGCGAAGCGAATCGCGTGGGCGCGCATCAGCTTCCTCCGTGAGTTGACGCCGTGTCGTCGCAGCCGCGGGCCCGGTACTCCTCGGCCGTGAGCCCGCGCCCGAATTCCGCAAGCAACCGGTAAAGAGCACAACGCTCTTCTGGCGACCGGAACCGCTCATCTCGAGCAATGTTGGCGAGGACATCCGCGCGTCGTACAACCGCGTTGGCCATGCGAATACCGCCATCTCTTTCGGTATCGAACACAATGTATTTCGGCGCGGCGGGGTCGCTGGGATCCCACGGAAGCCAGAGCGGGAGGTCGCTTTGTCGTCCGCGCGCGGGATTTCCGTTCGCGGCAAACTCGCTCCAGTACGACATCATCGCTCGACTCAAAGCCATGCGGCCCGGCTCGTTCTCCTTCGAAAACAGTAAGCGCGAGGCACGGCCCAAGTCGAAATGACCGAACACGAACGGAATTTCGAACCCGTGCGCCGCCCCGAGGAGTTGGCCGAGATCGATCCCCAGGCGTCGCGGCAGCTCGTCCCAGTCGAAGCGGTACACAAACACGGTGGGTCCTTGCACCGCACTCATGCGTTCCGCAGGTTCGTCCGCGCCCGTCGCCTTCCACATTCTCGAAGCATAATCGCTATAGAGAGCGTATAACCGCTCGTCACGAATGCGCGGAAATAACCACAAACGGTAGCGCACGAGTTGCGGGAGCTGCGAGAAGAAAAGCTTCATTTCGTCGCGGTTCGTCCCGAGGATGACCGGCACCTTGTGGTAGCGGCCCTGAGCGAGCAGAGTCATGGGTTCCTCGCTGGGCAGTACGGACCCGTCGCGAAAGAGGAGAGGCATGCGGATCATGCCTGCCGGTCCCGGCTCGTAGAGCGACAGAAGTTCACCGGCGGGGATGCTCCGTAACTGCTGTGCCAGTTCTGCCGGGGCAAGGCGATCGAGTTCCATTCGGGCCGGCTCTCGCGCGCCACCTGCGCGCTCCAACCAGCGCAGCGTGACCGCGATCGAGCCATGACGGTCGCTGGCACTTTCCCCTTGTTCGGGTTCACTAAAGCGCATGCCGCCGCTTTGGACGATGGCGCGATGGTACAACCCACGAGCCAGTGGGGAGAGGAGCAAGCTGAACACATTCGTGCCGCCGGCGGACTCGCCGAAAATGGTCACGTTGGCGGGCTCCCCACCGAATGCCGAGATGTTTTCTCGCACCCAGTGCAAAGCTGCGACGAGATCGAGAGTGCCATAATTCCCCGATGCTTCGACTGCGTCAGCCGCGGTGGCCCGCAGCGCCGGATGGCGGAACCAGCCGAAGGGCCCGAGGCGATACTGCACCGCCACCACCACGACGCGCTGGGCAGTGGCGAGGTGGCCTCCGTGATACATCTGTGTCGAGCCAATCGTGTTGCCTCCGCCATGAATCCAAACCATCACGGGAAGGCGAACTCCGCCGTCGATTTCCGCTGCGGATAGCGGTGGGGTCCAGATGTCCAGCACCAGGCAATCCTCGCTGCCCGTGGGTGCTCCCCGCTTGCCGGCAACGCCGCCAAACGGACTCGGAAACTGCATGCAGGGTGCGCCCCGCCGTGTGGCCTCCCGTGGCTGCGTCCAAGCTGGCAGTGGCTGGGGCTTGCGCCAGCGCAACGGACCAACGGGCGGGGCCGCATACGGAATGCCGTACCAAGCGTAGCTCCCGTAACTGTCGTGTCCTCCAATGACTGGTCCGGCGGGAGCCCGCCGGAGGGTGACGGGGTCGGCATCGAGGCCCTTTTGTGGCTCGCGGTGACACGCGCATAGAGCCACCAACACGCTGGCCACGCCAGCCAAAAACCACGGTGGCCGCAGCTTGCGGCCGGGTTGGGGCTCGTGGCCAGCGCGTGCGTACATCGCTTCTCCTCTTGTATGCATTCTTGCCTCCGTATCACAGAAGGCTCGTGGATTCAGGCTGGGCTCCTCGCACGTCGCGAGCAGAACAACGGATCGTTGCGCGTGCCGTAGAGGGAAGCGCGGCCTGGTTGACAGTTGTGCTGCATGGATGCGAGCTTGCCGCTATTTCCGGCAACACCGCATCGAAAAAAGAAGGAGAATCGGCATGCGAAGTATTCCGCCGCGGGGTCGGACGAAAGAGGAAATCTTGCGGGATCTCGAACAATTCCGCGCGCGCGACGTGGATTGGCGCAGCGGGCGGACCTGGGCGTACGTGTACGACCCGGGTCCGCAGGCCGAAGAGGTGATCAAAGAAGCGTACATGATGTATCTGTCCGAAAACGGGCTGGATCCGACAGCGTTTCCGAGCGCCCTGCAACTCGAGCGCGAGCTCGTGGCCATGGCCGCCTCTCACTTGCGGGGCGACGACCAGGTTGTCGGTAACTTTACCTCCGGTGGCACCGAGAGCATTCTGCTGGCGGTAAAAACCGCTCGCGACTGGGCACGCGCCCATCGGCCGCACATCCGCGAGCCGGAGATTGTGCTGCCCGTGACCGCTCACGCCGCTTTCCAAAAAGCGGCTCACTACTTTTGTTTAAAGCCCGTCCTGGTGCCGGTGGATCCGGCAACCTTCAAAGCCGACCCGCAGCGCATGGCGGCGGCGATCACCGAGAACACCATCTTGCTTGTGGGTTCCGCCGTCTCCTACGCCCACGGCGTGGTGGACCCCATCCGCGAGCTCGGAGAGATCGCACAGCGACACGGGATCCTGTTGCACGTGGATGCTTGCATGGGAGGATTTCTCCTTCCGTACTTTCGCCGGTTGGGTGCACCTGTGCCCGATTTCGAGTTCCACGTTCCCGGAGTGACCTCCATTTCCATGGATTTCCACAAGTACGCCTTCGCAGCCAAAGGCGCTTCGGTCATCCTGTATCGCAATGCCGAGCTGCGGCAGTATCAAATTTTCACGTGTGCCACATGGACGGGTTACACGATGATCAACCCGACGGTGCAAAGCACCAAGTCGGCGGGCCCAATGGCGGCCGCCTGGGCGATCCTGAACTTCTTTGGCGACGATGGCTATCTCGAACTGGCGCGCAAAGTTCTGGAAGCAACCCGCTACTTAGCCCGGGAAATCGCACGCATCCCAGGCCTGCGGTTACTCGCCGAACCGGAGATGAATCTCATTGCCTTCACCTCCGACGAGGTGAATGTGTTTCAAGTGGTGGACGAGATGAAGGCCCGCGGTTGGTATGTACAACCGCAGCTTGGCTTTGGCGGGTCGAAGGAGAATATCCATTTGTCGGTCAACCCTGCCAACGTGAAATGGGTGGATGCATTGCTGGCCGACCTGCGCGAAAGCGTGGACGCCGCGCGCCATGCGCAACTGGAAGACTTGAGTTCCGTGCGCGACATGCTGGCCGCACTCGACTGGAAGCAGCTTTCACCCGAGATGTTGCGAAACATGCTGGCCGCGGCCGGTGCCGGAGCCGGCTTGCCGGAGCGCATGGCCGCGATCAGCTCGCTGTTGAATCAGTTGCCTCCGGAGGCCGCCGAGCGGCTACTCACCGCTTATTTCAACGACCTGTACCGCCCGGCCGAGGGTTCGGACCGTGCGTAGCCGCCCGCGGCGGAAGCGGCTCCGCGCTTTGGCCAGGGTAGGGGGCGGGGCCCTGATCGCCCTGGTGGTATTGTTATTGGGGCGCGCTTGGACCATTGCATCCCGGCAACCGCCAGCGGAAGCGAAGAAGTTGATTGCGGTGGACGCGCAGCAGGCGGCGGAGCGTTTGGCAGGAGCGTTGCAAATTGCGACGGTCTCCGAGGCCGAGCCCGCTCCGGTTCGCGCCGATGAGTTTGCCGCGCTCCACGCTTATCTCGAAACTTCTTTCCCTCGGTTTCACAGCGCGCTGCGCCGCGAGGTGATTGCCGGCCATTCCCTCCTGTACACGTGGCCCGGGCGCGACCCTGCGGCCGCACCTGTAGTTCTCATGGGCCACCTCGATGTCGTTCCCGTGGAACCCGGCACGGAATCCGCGTGGCAGTATCCGCCGTTTTCCGGCGCCGTCGCCGAAGGTTTCATTTGGGGACGCGGCGCCATGGACGACAAGTTCACCGTGGTCGGGCTCATGGAGGCCGCAGAAACTCTTCTGGCCGGAGGGTTTCGACCGCAGCGCACGGTGTACTTCGCTTTTGGGCACGACGAAGAAATCGGGGGCGACCACGGCGCGGCGTGGATTGCCGCCGAGCTCGAGCGGCGCGGAGTGCGGGCGGAATTCGTTCTCGACGAGGGTGGGGCCTTGATCCAGCAAGCGGTGCCGGGACTTTCCGGGCCCCTGGCCTGCGTTGGGGTGGCGGAAAAAGGGAGCGTCAGTGTGCGCCTGGAGGCCCGTGCAGCGGGCGGTCACTCCTCGGCGCCTCCGCGCCACACCGCGGTGGGGAAAATTGCCGCGGCTGTCGCGGCATTGGAGCGGGACCCGTTGCCCGCCCGCTTGTCGCCGCCCGTACGCGCCATGCTCGAATTTGTGGCTCCAGAGCTCCCGCTTTTGCCATATCGCCTGATCATGGCCAATCTCTGGCTATTCGAGCCGTTCTTGCTCCGGGCTCTGACTTCCGAGCCAGCCACGAACGCCAGCGTTCGTACTTCCACCGCGGCAACGATGATTGGCGGCGGCATCAAGGAAAATGTACTGCCCGCCTCGGCCTGGGCGGTGGTGAATTACCGCATCTTGCCGGGCGACAGTGTGGACAGCGTGCTTGCCCACGTGCGCAGCGTGGTGCGCGATCCGGATGTGGAAATTCGCCCACTTCCGGGAAGCCGCGAGCCCACCGCGGTGTCGCCGGCAAGCGGGCCCGCTTTCGATCTTCTGGCCAAAAGCGTTCGGTCTGTGTTCCCTGAGGCGGTCGTTGCACCCTACCTCACCATTGGCGGCACGGACGTGCGGCACTACCAGCGCGTGAGCGCGAACCTGTATCGCTTTATGCCGCTGGTAGCGGAGCGCAGCGATCTGGCGCGCATGCACGGCACCAACGAGCGGGTCAGCGTCGAGGGCTACGCCCGCGGGGTGCAATTTTACGCGGCGTTGATGTCGGCATTGTGATGCGCCTGTTCGGCCGGATCCCGCGAATCTTCTCGTGCGGGTGCTTGCAAGTGTCCACGGAATATGAGTAACGCTAGCCGGCCTATTGGGAGGGGCTTCGGCATGCGTTGCGTTTCACGATGGGTGTTGGGTGCCGGTTTGCTGCTCGCAGGGGTGGCGCGGGCGAGCGGGGTCGGCGACTGCGGCTGGGCCTGTGTCGAAGGGGACGTGTGGCGGCTCAGCGGCCGCGCACAGTACCAAACGCGCTTGGAAGGCGTGAGCACGTTTCCCATCGATCGCTACGGCACCACACTCGGGGAAAATTTTTTCTTCCTCCCCGTCTTGCGGGTGGGACTGAGCGCCGAAACCACCGACACGGCTCGCCGCCCGTACTCCTTGCAGTTCGATTACGAGCACGACTTGGTGACCGGTGTCGAAGAGGGCCCGCCATCCGACCGCGCCGGCGCGGAGCTCCCCTTTGGGCGCAAAAGCCATGCAGAGCTGCGCCGCTTGTTTTTGCGGGCGACGGTGCCTTCGGCGTTCCTTGTCGTGGGTGGCGGCTATACGATGAGCCATTGGGGCTTGGGCCTTCTGGCCAACGACGGGGCGCACGGGTGGGCGAAGAACAATGCCTATTTCGGCGACCCGCGCAGCGGCGATCGTGTGATCCGCGCGACAATTGGCACCACGCCCCTTACACCGGCCAACATCGTGTTTCGCTTGGCCTACGACGAGGTCGTGGGCGACGACCCGCTGCTGCGCCACGATGACGCGCAACAGTACATCGCGAGCGTTCTAGCCGGTTCGGGGTTGCGCCATTCGGCCGGACTGTACGTCGTGTACCGCACTCAAGACGCAAAGGTGCGCCGGGGCTTCGACGTGGTCGTGTACGACGTGTTTGCACGCACGAGCCGCGACCTCGGTGTTCTGGGCGAGTTTTCCCTTGCCGGTGAAGCAGCCGTAATCGACGGCAGCACAAGCCTGGGGCCGACCGTGGACTTTCCCAAGCACGACATCTTGCAAGTGGGCGCTACGGTGCAGGCACGGCTGGACCGCGACAGCCACGGGTTTGCGCTCGACTTTCTGTTCGCCAGCGGCGACGAGAATTTCGATGATGGTGACCAAAACGCTTTCAAGGTCGACCCGAACTACGAATTTGGCTTGCTGCTGTATCGCGTGGTCATGGCGGCGCAAACGGGACGCACTGTGGTCACCGCTGCGGATCCGACACTCGTGGGTCGTCCGGTGCCCGATCTCGATCGGCTACCCACGCGTGGTGCTCCCTCGAACACCATTGCAATCTTTCCGCGCGCCTGGTGGCAAGCGATGGAGGCGATGGTGCTGTACGGGGGCCCGCTATTTGCGTGGAGCGAAGTGGATTACGCCGATGCCTTCAACACCCGTCTGTTTGGCGGCGAGCCGCACAATGCGTTGGGCGGTCGTCCCGGTCGTTACTACGGAACGGAGTTGGACCTCGGATGGCGCTATTTCCGCAACATCCGTGGATTTGACTTTCAACTGGGCGCGGAAGGCGCCGTGCTTTTTCCAGGCAACGCGTTTCGCCGCCTGCGCGGGGGGACGATGAGCGAGGTGTTTTTGGGCCGGATTTTACTGGAGGTTCGACTGTGAGGAGAACGGCCATGAACAGGGGAGCGAGGGTGCATTTCCGGTTAGTGGCAGGGATTGCCGGCGTCGTCGGCACAGCGGCCTGGCTACTCAGTGGTTGCTCTCTCTCCGAGTCGGAAGGCATTGCCACGGCGCAGCCGGCGCGAACGACCGTCAAGATGGATTTTTTCCACAAGCCGCTTCCGGAAATTCCATTGCCGAACGATGTGGCCACGATTGTCGATGCCAGTTCCGCCACCGGGCGGCGCATCAACGCTTCGATGGTTGCCCCGACCGGTTTCGAACGCTTGACCCGGGAAAAAATCGACCAGCTCGATGGTTGGGGCGTCTTTCAGCCGATCACCATTCCGTTTACCGGCCCCATTGACATCCAGTCGGTTCTCGAAGGTCACCGCGACCCCTTGTACGAAACCGAGAACGACGTGATTTACCTCATCGACATCGACCCGCGCTCGCCGGAATTTGGCCGCTTGCACCACCTCGACGTGGGGAATGGGAATTATCCCGTGATCCTGGAACGCCGCGACAACTACTGGGACAACGATCCGCGCGCGGGCACGGTTTCGATTTTGTTCGACGAGGTGGACGAAGACGTCAACGGCAACGGCATCCTCGATCCGGGCGAGGACACCGATGCCGATGGGGTTCTCGACAAGCCCAACTATTTGCCGTGGGCCAACCCTCCGCGCAACGACATCCAGGCCCGCGTGGATAACTTCATGAACTTTTACGAGCGGGAAACCAACACGCTCATCCTGCGCCCGCTACTCCCGCTGCGCGAACGCACCACGTATGCGGTGGTGATTACCCGCCGCTTGCGCGATGTTCACGGCGATCCGGTCGGCTCGCCGTATCCGACCGTCCACCATACATCGCAAACCGAGGCGCTACGGCCGCTCGCGCGGGTGCTGCCACACGGGCTCACGCTGGCCGATGTGGCGTTTGCCTTTACGTTCACCACGCAGTCGGTGGAAAGTCACTGGCGAGCGGTACGCGAAGGTTTGTACGGTTACGGTCCGCAGCGGCATTTAGCGCACGAATTCCCCGCCAAGGTCGAGGCCTTGCTTCCGTTGCGGGATGCCGAACGCTTCCCGGACAGTAAGCGCCTGTACCTCTTGTACGGCGAGAACTGGTTGCAGGCTGCCCGGCCGCTGGTGACGACGTTTCTCGGCTTGAATGCCAACTCCGAGGAATACCGCCAGCTCGCCACATCGTTGGAGTACGTGGACTACTTCGTCATCGGCACGTACCGGTCGCCGCAGTTGTTCCCTCGAACCGACGAGGCCGGTAACTTCTTGAGTTTGAACGAGCAAGCCTGGCCGCCCGATCTCGATCGTGTGCCCGCTCCTGCGCGCAGCGAAACCGTGTACTTCACCCTGGCCGTGCCGCGAAAGGAGGTATCCGCGCGGAAAGATGGTCGTCCCGCACCGGTTGCGATTTTGAGCCACGGCTACACCGGGAATCGCTTCCCGATCATGCAGTTCGCAGGCTTCTTCGCGCGCCATGGTTTGGCCACCATCGCCATCGATGGGCCCTCGCACGGCATCGGGCTCACCCCCGAGCAAGAAGCGCTGGCGCGACAACTCTTGGGCGCGATGGGCTACGGCGCTGCCGTGGATGCCACGCTGTCGGATCGCGCCTTCGACCAGAACGGCGATGGGATCAAAGATTCGGGTGCCGATTTCTGGAGTGCATACCTATTCCACACGCGCGACATCGTGCGCCAGTTCATGTTGGATTACTCGCAGCTCGTGCGCATCTTGCGGAGCTGGGACGGACGTCGTCTGTGGGAGTTCGATTTGGGCGAAGACGGCGTACCCGACATTGCCGGCGATTTCGACGGCGATGGGCATGTCGATGTGGGGGGCGATGCTCCCATTGTCATGACCGGCGCATCTCTGGGTGGGATCATGTCCATGCTCATGGGTGGAGCCGAACCACAGATCACGGCGGTGGCCCCGATTGCCGGCGGCGGTGGCTACGTGGACATCGGGATGCGCACGGTGCAGGGAGGAGCCCTGGAAGCGTTCGTGCTCCGACTGATGGGCCCGCTTTACGTGGGCAACCTCGATCCCGCGAGCGGACGTATGATCCTACAAACGGTGGTGGTGAATCTGAACGACCTGGCACGCCGACCGCTGGGCAGTGTCGAAGGCGTGCAAGTAGGGGACACACTCGTGGTGGAGAACTTGGCGAACGGCGCCCGCGGATGCGGGCTGGTGCTGCCTCCGGGGCAGGTGCGTGCTTCGCTCGAAAGCGACCGCGGCGACCCGATTCGCTTGGTGTTTTACGCTGGCCCGGTGCTCTTGCCCGGTACGAAGTGCGAGGTCGCACCCGACAGCACGGTGCGCGCGGTGCTGGATCGCTTTGGCGCCGACTTTACGTACCAAGCTCGCGAGTTTCGTGCGGGCGCGCCCTTGCGGGCGTTGGAAGACGGCTTAGGGCGGCCGCGGAATACTCCCGAGATCCGGCGCATGGCCTCCATCGGCCAGTTGGTCGTGGATCCGGCAGACCCGGCTGTGTTCGCTCCGCACCTGTTACTGGAGCCGCTGGAATTTCCATTCACCCGCGAGCGCACGGGCTCCCACGCTCTGGTTGTGACCTCGCAGGGCGACATGAATGTGCCCACAGCTTCGGGGGTGACCTTTGCCCGCGCGGCCGGTTTGGTGCCGTTCCTCGAGGCCGACCCGCGATACGGGCGGTCGCCGAACCAAGTTCTGATCGATACCTACACCGTCGAAGGGGTGGACAACTTGGCGCGGTTTACCGATGCGACCGGAAAGGGAGTACACTTGGACGTGGAAAACTTCAGCGGTGGGGACGACATTTGGGGGCCGCAGTACCCCCGACTGGATCCGCCCCTTAGGCTCGGTTTCGATCGGTGGGACCGTTTAGGAGGCCGTTCCGCAGCGATTTTTCCGCTCGCTCGCGACACCGGCGAGCATGGTTTCAGCTTGCCCGGCGCCATGACCGACGACTTTCGCGCAAAGTGCTTGCGAGAATGCACGATTCCTGGGAGCGGCGATCCTTGCGGTTGCCGAACGCAGACAACTTATGACATCGGCAACTTCCTGCTCAACATGATCGCGCGCTTCTTGGTCACCAATGGCATGGAGTTGAGCGCTGACTTGTGCCAGTCGCGCAACGATTGCCCCGGCTATTTGCCCCCGCCACCGCGGCGCGAGCTGTCCTCACTCCCGTAGCAGAGGTCGCCGAAAGACACGACCGGAAAATAAGATTCGAAATGCCACGCTGCACAGGACGGTTTCCGCAGTTTCGCGCGTCATGGGTTTGCGGGAGAGCTCTTCGCGCTGGCGCTGAAATGCTCTTGCAAACGAGCCAGCAAAATTTCCGCAGTGCGGATGTGTCCCTGCTCGGAAGGATGGTGGTCCGGCAACAGCTCCGGGCAGCGACCGCTGCTGCATGCGGGCGGCATTTGTGCGGCGACATCCACTAGCGCCGAGCCTGTTTCCACGGCAATGCGGCGCATCACGGCATTGGCGTATCCGTAGAGCAAGTGGCTATCGGAAGGGTAGGTGACCAGGTACAGCTTCGCGCCACTGGCGCGCACGCCTGCGGCAATCCGCCGCAGATTGGTCTCGAGCCGCACTTGCCAATCGGGAGGTGGGCTCTCGGCCACCTTGTGACCGAGGTGAAAGTGGTGCCGGCCGTAACGGGCCGTTCCCGAGCCCTGCGCGATGTTCGAGCCTTCCCGGACCTCGACGTCCAGGCTGGCGTTGTCCCAAGCGCGCGACAACATGTACAGCAAGCGGTACACGCGCGACGTCCGCCACAAGAATAGTTGAATCCGCTCGGCCGCCGGCACGTTTTGGTTTACCGGCACCGGCACGGTCCACGGATCGTTGGCACCGACCATTACTGTGACCACATCGGGGTGAAACGCGGCCAGCATGCGGTCGAGCTCGGCTGCGATTTGAGAAGAATTGGTGCCTGGAAATCCGAGGTTGAACGCTTGTACCGTTGGATTTTTCACTCGGTCATTCCACAGGCGCTCGAGTACGGCCGGATACGCGCGCTCGCGCCCGACGCCAAACCCGTAGGTGTTCGAGTCGCCGAGGGTAAGGATGCGAATCTGGGCCCCGGGCCTGAGGAGCAGGGTTTGTGCTGCGTGGGTGCGCCGCACGTACCACGCCCCCAAACGCAACAGGGCCTCCGCCGTCACCAGGGCCAAGGAAAAACCAAACGCCAAAAGCAGGAGTCGATAGCTGAACTGCCGCAGCCTGAGGTCCATCGCAAACGTGCTCTAGGACAAGTGGAAGGACGGGGTCAAAACCCTGCAGTCGAACCCGTGGATCCGCTCCTTGGACCGACCGTTTCGGAAGGGCGGGCCGGCCGCTTGTCCTGCAGGTCATTCCACTTCGGTTTCTCGCGTAGTGCCGGCATCAGGCAAGTTCCAGTTCTCGGGCGAGCTGGTCGAGAGCGGCCTCGGCTTCCGCATCTTGCCGCCAGGGCAAGGCGACCACTCGGTGTACACCCACCGCGGCAAAACGGTCGCACTCCTGGCGCGTGAGCGGGCCGCTGCTGACGGTGATCTCGAAGCTTTCTCCCGCCCGCCCTTCCTGATCGAGGAGAGCGCGCAGCCGCTCGACCTGCACCCGCGCGCTTTCGGGTGTGTGCCGCACGCCGTACCAGCCGTCGCCCAGTGCCGCCGCTCTGCGCAAAGCCGCTTCGGTCTCTCCGCCGAACAAGATGGGAGGACCGGGGCGCTGCTTCGGTTTGGGTTCGAACACGACCGGGCCGAAGGAGTAAAACTTCCCCGAGAATGACGGCGTTTCCTCTTGCCACAAAACGCGCCACGCACGCACGCATTCCCGCAGCCGTGCGCCGCGGGAGGCAAAGTCCACACCGAGCGCTGTGAACTCTTCCTCCAGCCAGCCCGCGCCCACGCCCAAAGTGAGGCGCCCGCCGGAAAGCACATCCAACGTCACAATCATGCGCGCGCTCGCGATCGGGTGGCGCAGGGCGGGCAGATACACGTTCGTGCCGAGGCGGATGGTCTCCGTCTTTGCGGCTACGTGCGCGAGCAGCACCAGCGGATCCAACAAGGGCATCGAGGTGCGAACCGGCGCCCCGCTCTCGGCGTAGGGATACCGGCTACGAATTTGCGGCGGGAAAATTACGTGTTCCGGCAGCCACACCGATTCGAATCCCAATGCCTCTGCATGGGCGGCCACGCTGGCCATGCGCTTCGGCCGCAAGAGAAACAACGGAATCCCGACACGAAGGGGCAACATCATAGAATTGCGTGACCACACGGTATGACACGCGAACTCCGGCAATGCGAGAGGGTGGGAAAGAGGAAGCGGCCCGCTCGGGGCAGCAGGGCTGCGAAACATGCGCCGCGCCGCAGTTGCGCGGGCGACATTGTCTTCCTATGAGCGGCGGGAAACACCAACGGGTTCTCACTGGCCAAAATCGTGCTTAAAGGAAGGGCTGCCTTGCCGCGTCGCTGCGCGGATCAGCAAAACACCGTGGATTCGAGGAGAGAGATATGGGTTCGACGAAAGGTTTGATTCGTGCGATGAACAAGAAGGGCAGCCGGAAGACGAAGAAACCTCCTGTGGCCGTGAAGCTTCCGCCGCCGCCCGATCCGTCGTGTTGCGAACGATGCGGTGCCTTGTACACAAAGCAAGCATGGCGGCGGGCAGGGGAGCGCTCGCACGCGTTGCTCCAAAAAGTGAACTGGACGGTGTGTCCCGCCTGCAAGCAAGCCGAACGAGGCGAATACTTTGGCCGTGTCGTCATTCGCGGCAAATTTGCTGCCGAGCACGAGGAGGAGATTCGCAAGCGCATCCGCAACATCGAAGAGCGCGCGCGGTTTACACAGCCGCTGCGGCGTTTGGTTTCGGCAGAGCGCGAGGGCAACGTGATCGAGGTTCTCACGACATCCCAAAAGCTCGCCCACCGCATCGTGCACGAGCTCAAAAAGCTCTACAAAGGGAAAGCTTCGTACCATTGGTCGCCGGATGATGGTTGCTTGTACGCGGTGTGGGAGCGCGACGAATAAATTCGCAGCCATCACCCCTTTGACTTTTGCTGTGGCGGGAAAAATATAAAGGCCATGGGTGAGGTGATCGACCTACGCTCGTACCGGCAACGAAAGCAAGGCGGGGCGAAGTTCGTTCATTGCGCTTACTGTGGCGAACGGCACCCGGTTGTGCGTTTGGTGAATGGCTCGGAAACTTGCCCGACAGCCTTTTGCGACGGCGGCCTGTGGTTCTGCCGCAACCGCGGCTGCCGCGCGGCGTATTTTTCTCAGGGAAAGCCACGCCGGTGAGGATTTGCGGGCGCGGCGGCCGACTGCTTTTGCAACCCAACGACCAGAGGATCGCCACGCAGAATTGTATCGCAAAGCTGCATAGCAGGTGGGCGAGGAAGGCCTGCGGGCGCGCGGTTGAGGCGAACACAGCATGAGGCGTCCCCGCAAGCCTCTACTGGTAGCGTTTCCGGAAGCTTGGGGCTGGACCCGGCGGATTGCGCTCCTGCGTGACCTCCCGATGGCCCGGGTTGCGCTTCACGAATTCCCGGACCGCGAGACCTTAGTGCGCGTACCCGAAACCGTGCCGGCGCAGGCGATCGTGGTGCAGCGCCTGCACGACCCGAACGAGAAACTTTTTCCCCTGCTCCTGGCGGCCGACGCGCTGCGGCGGGTCGGTGCGGAGCGTGTGACCCTGGTAGCCCCCTATCTTCCGTACATGCGGCAGGACGCGGTGTTTCGACGCGGCGAGCCGGTTTCGCAGCGCGTTTTGGGTCATTTGCTCCGGTCCGGATTCGATCGCGTGCTGACGATCGAGGCGCATTTGCACCGGATCGAGCGATTGTCCGAAGTGGTACCGGGGTTGTCGCTTTCGGCCGCACCTGCGATTGCCGCTTATTTGTCGGAGCGGCGGTGGCAGGGTTGTTTAGCGGGTCCGGATGCGGAATCCGCTCGTTGGGTCGAGCAAGTCGGACGCGCCGCTGGGTTGCCGTGGCTTGTGGGTCGCAAAGAACGGCGTGGCGATCGGCGCGTGTCCGTGGAATTCGATGGGCCCCTGCCGGCACGCGATGTGATGTTGGTGGACGATATTGCCAGCAGTGGCGCGACTCTAGCGCGGGCCGCCCGCGTGTTGCGGCGTTTGGGAGCCCGGCGGGTCGAAGCCGTGGTCGTGCATGCGATTTTCTCGCCTGGGGCGGTGGAGCGCTTGAAACGCGCTGGTATCGAGCGGGTCGTATCGTGCGATACGGTTCCGCATCCGACCAATCGCATTTCTTGCGCCGAGATCGTTGCCGAGGCATTGTGAGATGCGATGAATGGTGCCGGTGGGCCGCCACGGCCAAGTGTTCCGATTTTGCGCTTCTGGGGCGCGACCGAGACGGTCACCGGCAGCCGCTTCCTCATCGATACGCCGCGGGCTCGGGTTCTGGTGGACTGCGGTTTGTTCCAAGGACTCAAGCAACTGCGCCTGCGCAACTGGGCCGGTTTGCCGATTCCGCCCGAAACTATTGACGCCGTGGTCCTTTCGCACGCGCACCTGGACCACTCGGGATATCTCCCTGCGATCGTGCGCGACGGCTTTCGCGGGCCGATTTTTTCGACTCCATACACGAAGACGCTTTGCGAGATCGTCCTGCCGGACAGCGGGCGCGTGCAAGAGGAAGATGCCGCCTATGCGAATCGAAAGGGATTCTCCAAGCATCATCCGGCGTTGCCCCTGTATACGGAAGAAGATGCGGTACGATCACTCGCGCGCTTCCGCACCGTCGAATTTCAGAGTCTGCAAGAGGTGGCGCCCGAGGTGGGTGTCGTCTTTCACCGCGCTGGCCACATCTTGGGCTCGGCGATCGTGGAGTTGCGCCTCGGTGGCATGCGCGGGCGGGTGGTGGTGTTCAGTGGCGATTTAGGTCGCCCGTGGCACCCCGTGCTTCGGCCTCCGGAGCCACGCCCGAGCTGTGATATTCTCTTGGTGGAATCCACGTACGGAGACCGCCGGCACGAAGACGTCCGGTCGCTCGAGCGCTTTCGCGACGCGATTCGCCGCACGGCCGAGCGGGGCGGCATGGTGGTGATCCCGTCGTTTGCGGTCGATCGAACCGAAGTCGTGCTCTATCACTTGCGCGCTCTGATGCAGGCGGGGGAGGTGCCGCAATTGCCGGTGTGGGTGGATAGCCCCATGGCAATATCCACGTTGCGGGTGTATCGCGCGGCCTTGGAACAGCGCAACCACGAGGTCCACGCCGCTCTCGTGGGCAGCGACCCATTCGATCCCGGCCAGCTCATCGAGGCCCGAACTATGGAGGAATCGAGGGCCATCAACTCGCAGCCCGGGCCGGGGATCATCATTTCGGCCTCGGGGATGGCTACGGGAGGCCGCGTGCTCCATCACTTGCTGCAGCGCTTACCCGACGCGCGCAACACGGTGGTGCTGGTCGGCTACCAAGCGGAAGGAACGCGCGGCCGGGCATTGCTGGAGGGAGCGCGGGAGATCAAACTGCTGGGACGCTACGTGGCGGTGCGAGCGGAGATCGTAGATGTTCCTGCGTTCTCCGTGCACGCCGACCGTGAAGAGTTGCTGGCGTGGGTCGGCGCGAATCCACATGCCCCCGAGGTGACCTATATCGTGCACGGCGAGCCAATGGCATCGCAAGGACTGCGAGCTGCAGTGGAAGAGAAATTCGGCTGGTCGGCCGTGGTTCCCCGCTACCAGGAAAGCGTCCGCCTGGATTGAGGCAAGTTCTTGCACGGTTGCCCGCCTCCGTTTGGTTAGGGGAGCGGCTCGGGGGTGAGGACGGCGGGGGAGCCCGAAAACGCGTCGGTGCATGCGGCGTAGCGCCGGATCTCGCTGGCCCTGAGAGCGGCCTTTCCTTGACTCGTTCGGAGGTGCTCGTTAACCGACTGGAACTTCCACGGGGTTGGTCTGGTGACTGAAGAGTTGTCCGAGCAAGAGCGGGTTCGTCGCCAAAAACTCGAGCTGCTGCGCGCTCGCGGGGTGGACCCCTATCCGAACGACTTCCGCCCGACGCACACGGCGGCGCGGGTGCTGGAATGGTACGGAACCTTCAGCGCCGAGGCGCTGGCCCAGTGCCAGGACGTGGTGGCCGTTGCCGGGCGAATGTTGACCCGGCGCGACTTCGGCAAGGCCTCGTTTTTCCACTTGCTCGACCGCAGTGGCACGATCCAGGTGTACGTGCGCCGCGATCTCGTCGGGGACGAGCTCTTCGAGGTGTTCAAGCTCAGCGACCTAGGCGATTTTTTCGGTGTGGTCGGCCGCCCATTTCGCACGCGCACCAACGAACTCACGATCGAGGCCCATCAATTGCGCCTGTTGGCCAAAGCGCTGCGCCCGTTACCGGAAAAATGGCATGGTCTCACCGATGTCGAAGCTCGTTACCGCCAGCGTTACCTGGATCTCATTGCCAACCCGCAGTCGCGCCAGGTGTTCTTGCTGCGCTCGCGTTTGATCGAGCGTGTGCGGGCGTTTTTCAACGCGCGGGAATTTATCGAGGTGGAAACCCCCATGATGCACCCGATCCCGGGAGGGGCGGCTGCACGCCCATTCGTGACCCACCACAACGCGCTGGACATGGACTTGTATTTGCGCATCGCCCCCGAGCTTTATCTCAAACGCCTGCTCGTCGGCGGCTTCGAGCGGGTGTACGAAATCAATCGCAACTTCCGCAACGAGGGCATCTCGGTGCGCCACAATCCCGAGTTCACCATGCTCGAATTTTACTGGGCCTATGCCACCTACGAGGACCTCATGGTGCTGACGGAAGAACTTTTCGTCACGCTGGCGGACGAGCTGAAAGGAACGCGGGTACTGCCGTATGGCGATTGGACGTTGGATTTGACCCCGCCATTTCGACGGATTTCGATCCCGTCTTACCTGGCGGAGCGTGCAGGGGTGGACGTGGACGCCGTGTTCGCTCTGGACCTGCAAACGCTGCGCAAGGTCGCGCAACGATTGGAGGTACCTGTCGAGAAGGATTACGCCGGCCATTACGGCCCCGCCGCTGCCGGCCACATGCTCGTGGATGTATTCGAAGCCGCGGCGCTAAAAGACCTCGTGCAGCCCACGTTCGTGTATCACTACCCGGCCTCCGTATCGCCTCTGGCACGGCGCAACAAGGAGCATCCGACCTTCGTGGATCGTTTCGAGTTGTACTGCGCGCAGCGCGAGATCTGCAACGCGTTTTCTGAGCTCAACGACCCTCTGGACCAGCGCCAGCGCTTCGAGGAACAGTTGCGCGCGCGCGCGGCAGGAGATGAGGAAGCCCACGCCATGGACGAGGATTTCCTCCGCGCGCTGGAGCACGGCATGCCGCCCGCAGCGGGGGAGGGCATCGGCATCGATCGTTTGGTCATGCTGTTCACGAACTCCCCATCCATCCGGGACGTCATCTTGTTTCCGCAACTGCGCCCGGACTGACCGCTCTTCCCGCCCGGACGCGCCATCATGGGTTACGAGCTGTTCATCGCGCTCCGCTACCTGCTCTCGCGCCGCCAGGGATCGTTCGGTTCGTGGAGTACGGTGACCTCGGCGTTGGGGTTGTTCGTGGGCGTGCTCACCCTCAACGTCGTCTTGGCGGTGTACACCGGCTTCGAAGAGGAGTTGCGCGAGCGGATCCTGGGATTCCATCCCCATTTGGTCGTGCTCAGTTTCACGGGCACGATCGGCGATCCGGAGGCGGTGGCGGAAAAGGTGAGGGCGGAACCGCAAGTTCGCGCGGTCGCTCCATTCGTGTTGGCGCAAGGAATGTTGACGGCCGGCCAAGACGTCAGGGGTGTGCTCGTGCGCGGCATCACTGCGCGTTCCGAGGAGGTGATGCCGCTGAGCCGATTTTTGCGCGCTGGGTCGCTCGCTCCCTTGTACGAGCGGGGGAACGAAGACCCCGGCGCCATCTTGCCTATCGTCATCGGCAAGGGCGTAGCCGAAAAGCTCCATGTGGCCGTTGGCGACCATGTGGAGCTGGTTTCGCCGGCAGCACAAAGCACTGCAGTGGGTTTGGTGCCGCACGTGCAGGCGATGCGTGTGGTGGGGATTTTCGACTCGGGCTTGGGTGAATATGACGGCGTGCTGGCTTTCATGGGCCTCCCCGAAGCACAGCGTTTGTTTCGCTTCGACGGGCGGGTGACCGGCTTGGAGGTGCGCTTGAGCGACGTGTACGAAGCACCGCGCCTCAGCCGAGAACTCAGCGATCGCTTGGGTTTCCCCTACCGCGTGCGCAACTGGATCGATTTGAACCGCAATCTCTTTTCTGCCCTCACTCTGGGCAAGATCGTTTACTCCATCGTGCTTCTGCTGATTGTGCTGGTGGCGGCCTTCAACATCGTGTCCACGCTCATCATGGTGGTAATGGAGAAGCGAAAGGACTTGGCCATCCTCCTCTCCATGGGCGCCACGCGCGCCAGCGTGCGCCGGATCTTCGTGGGAAAGGGAATGATCATTGGTAGCGCGGGCACTGTGGCGGGAAGCTTGGCGGGCTACGTCGTTTGCTTGCTGATCCGCCGCTACCGATTCGTGGAGCTTCCGGCAGACGTGTACGCCATCGATCGCTTAGCTGTGCGCATTTACCCGGAATACTTTTTGTTGGTCGCTGTCGTGGCCTTGCTCTTGTGTTGGCTTGCGACGCTGTATCCGGCCCGGCAAGCTGCGCGCCTCTCGCCGGTAGAGGTCATCCGCTACGAGTGACGCGAGCGTATGCGGGGAGTGATTGCCGAGCGAATCCCGTTCGAACTGATGGTGGGCTTGCGCTACCTGCGGGCCCGCCGGCGGGAACGTTTCATTTCCCTGATCACGTGGATTGCGTTCGGGGGCGTGGTGCTGGGTGTGACGACGTTGAATCTTGTTCTCGGCATCATGACCGGGTTCGAGGAAGACCTCCGCGATCGCATCCTTGGGTTTCAGGCGCATGTGATTGTGCAAGGGCCGAACGGTTCCATTGCGGATGCGCGCGAGGTGATCGAGATGGTTCGCTCGACCCCCGGTGTGCAGAGCGCGGCACCGGTGGTGTACGGAGAAGTCATGCTCACCACTGCTGCCGGAGTGACGGGCGCTCAGGTGCGCGGGGTGGACGAGCACGCCCCTGCTGTGTGGCCGCTCCTGAGACAAATCAAGGGCCGGGAGTTTGAAGACTTGTTCCGGAAGCATCCGTTTACCTCGGAGAGCGAGCCTGCGCGGCAAGTGGAACTGCCCGGAATGTTTTTGGGCCACGAGCTCACGCGCCAGCTTGGAGTTGTGGTGGGAGATCCCGTCAGCGTCGTATCACCCTTGGCGATTCCATCCGCCGTCGGGTTGGTACCGAGGGTGCGCCGCTTCGTCGTACTCGGCTGGTTCGAGGCCGGCATGACGGAATACGACGCTGCCCTGGTGTATATGAATCTCGCCGACGCGCAGCGTTTTTTCGATCTCGGCAGCGGCGTGTCGGCCATCGAAGTCCGCGCCCGCAATATCGACGACGCGCGAGCGGTGCGCGACCGCTTGCGCGAGCGCCTGGGTGCCCAGTACGACGTGCGTGACTGGATGGACAATAACCGCACCTTGTTTGCTGCTCTGCAGATGGAAAAAACGGTGTACTTTTTGGTGCTCTTGCTCATCATCTTGGTGGCAGCCTTCAACATTGTTGCGATGCTCGTGCTCACCGTTCTGGAAAAGCGGCGCGACATCGCCGTGCTGAAATCCCTGGGCGCCACGTCGGCTGCCGTTGCCCGAATTTTTCATTACAAAGGACTCGTCATTGGCGCCTGCGGCACACTGGCCGGAAGCGCATTGGCGCTGTCGGCTGGAGCGGTTTTGCAGCGTTACCCCGTGATCCCGCTTCCCGAAAACGTGTTTTACGTGAACGCCTTGCCCGTGCGCATGCACTGGTCGCACTTCTTCGTGGTCGGGCTCGCCTCGCTGGCCATTTGTTTCCTAGCCACCATTTACCCGGCTCGAAGAGCAGCGCGGTTGGTGCCCGTGGAGGTGCTTCGCAGTGAGTGAGTGGCTGATTCGGGCAGAGGGGTTGTGCAAAGTGTATGGCGACGGCCACGCCATCACCGTGTTGGACCATCTGGATTTGGAGGTACGGGAGCGCGAAGTGTTAGCCATCGTGGGGCAGTCGGGCGTCGGCAAGAGCACCTTGCTCCACATCCTCGGAACATTGGATGTCCCCTCGGCAGGGCGCGTGTGGTTCCAAGGGAAGGATTTGTTCGCCCTCGACGAAGTGCAACAAGCCGAGTTCCGCAACCGCGAGATTGGGTTTGTGTTTCAGTTCCATCATTTGTTGCCGGATTTCGATGCCGTAGAAAACGTGATGATGCCGGCGCTGGTTGGGGGAATGCGCCGATCGCAAGCGCGGGTGCGGGCGCAGGAGTTGCTCGCTCGTGTGGGTTTGGCCGACCGAATGGATCACCGCCCGGGACAGTTATCGGGAGGCGAGCTGCAGCGCGTCGCCATTGCGCGTGCGTTGGTGCTGTCTCCCAAAGCGATCCTGGCAGACGAACCCACCGGCAACCTCGACCCGGAAACCGCGGCCGAGGTGCACGACTTGCTCCTGGAACTCAATCGCGAGCGGGGTACTACGCTGGTGCTGGTGACCCATAACGAAGCCTTGGCCCGGCTGGCGCATCGGGTGTTGCGCTTGCATCACGGCAAGTTGCACCCGAGCTGATTCTTCTCTCCACGCCGCTCCCTACGGCATGCCCTCTTGCTTGCGGGCAGAGGGCTAGGGAGAGGGTGTGTTTCTCGCCAAGTAGCCAAATGGCCACTCGCCGCTCAGCACACACCACACACCACGCGCTACTCGCCATTCGCTAGTCGTCATTGCATCCGACCATTACCGGCCTGCGGCCAACTTCCACCTGGAACCCGTAGGGGCGACCCTTGTGGTCGCCCGGGCCGCTCGGGAAACGTATGAAAATAGCGCAGTGGCCATCGGCCATTTGGCCAGATAAGGAACAGGCGAGAAAGGAGGAACCATGGGATTTCGACCGCTCCCTGCACTCGAACCCGCCACCGCCGCCTTCTGGCGTGCTTGTCGCGAGGGGCGCCTGGAGTTCGGCTTTTGCAGGCGGTGCCGCCACTACATTCATCCTCCGCGTCCGATTTGCCCGCAGTGCCACGGCAAAGATCTCGAGGTAAAGGCTGTGTCCGGCAAAGGGCGAGTGCATTCGTTCACTGTCAATCACAAGCCGTGGTTCCCCGGGCAGGAAGTGCCGTACGTGATCGCCATCGTCGAACTCGTGGAGCAGCCAGGCTTGCGCCTGACCACGAACATCGTGCGCTGCAAACCGGACGAGGTGCGCATCGGGATGCCGGTGCGAGTGGAGTTCGAACCGCTGAACGATGAGGTGGCTCTTCCTTTGTTCGTTCCAGACACTTCGGCGGCCGGCGAGTCGGAAACCGAGGCGTCGCCGCACGCATCCGCCGCCGAGGGTGTCCGCACGCCCCAGCCCCAGCCGCTTCCGTTCGTGAACACCTTGGGCGAACCGATCGAACGGCGAGCGGTGCTCTCCGGTGTGGGGCAATCGGCCATCGGCCGGCGTTTGTTTCGCGACGAGCTCGACCTCACCTGCGAGGCGGCCCTCGCGGCCATTGAGGATGCCGGACTCGACGTGAGTGACATCGATGGCATCGCCGCGTATCCGGGACCGGTCTCTAACGTGCCCGGATTTGCAGGACCCAGTATTTACGATGTGCAGGATGCGCTCGGGCTTGCCGTTCGTTGGCACCTCTCGGGGCTGGAAGGTCCGGGGCAAATCATGCCCGTGATTGCTGCGGCATTGGCGGTCGGGGCGGGTTTGGCGCGCCACGTGTTGGTGTACCGGACTGTGACCGAGGCCACCGCGGCTGCCGATACGGGCCGTCGCGGTATTGGTTCGGGGAATCGGGAAATCTCTGGATTCGCCGCGTTTCTCGTCCCGTTCGGAGCCATGTCCGCCGCAAATTGGTTGGCTCTATACGCGCGCCGGCACATGCACGAATTCGGGACGCAGCGCAGGCACTTGGGCATCGTGGCGCTGACCGAACGGGAGCACGCACGCCGGAACCCAGCCGCAGTGTATCGAGAGCCGCTGACGTGGGACGATTACTGGCAGGCGCGCATGGTCAGCGAACCCTTTTGCCTGTACGATTGCGATGCGCCGGTAGACGGCTCCACGGCCATTGTCGTTTCCGCGGCCGAGAGCGCGCGCGACCTCGCCAAAACTGCCGTTCGGATCGAAGCCGTGGGCACGGCGCTGGGCAAGCGGCCGCTGTGGGATCAGTGGCCGGACCTGACGACCATGGCGGCGCACGATGCGGCGCGCCATTTGTGGAGCCGCACGACCCTACGGCCGCGCGACGTACACACGGCGCAACTGTACGATGGTTTCAGCTTCCTGGTTTTGAGTTGGCTGGAAGCCTTGGGGTTTTGTGGCCGAGGAGAGAGTGGTTCTTTCGTGGAAGAGGGTCACATTCGGCTCGGCGGCTCGCTTCCGCTGAACACTTGGGGCGGGCAGTTGTCGGGCGGCCGCTTGCACGGCTTTGGCTTTCTCGCCGAAGCCGTGCGCCAACTGCGGGGGGAGTGCGGCGAGCGGCAAGTGCCGAATTGCGAGGTGGCTGTGGTGGCCGTGGGTGGCGGGCCTGTTGCAGGGGCGATGCTGCTCACGCGCGGAAGCTGAAGGAGCCGACCCGGCACGCTGGATTGCGACCGGGTAAGTCTCTAGAGAAAGCCATTCGCGCAAGGAGAAGAGAGTCATGAGCGAGTTCGTTCGGGTGGCTTCGGTTCAAGACATCCCACCGCAGCGGGGCAAAGCATTCGAAATCCAGGGGCGGAGCATTGCCGTGTTTCACACGCGCGACGGAAAGTTTTATGCCATCGAGAATACCTGCAAGCACAAGGGTGGTCCGTTGGCAGAAGGCGAACTCGACGAGCACACGGTGTTTTGCCCCTGGCACGGGTGGGCGTATGACGTCACCACCGGAGAGTGCCTGGAAGACAGTGAGTCGTCGGTCGAACACTTCGAGGTGAAGGTGGAAGGCGACGAGATTTGGGTGCGTGTGTGATGCCTACGCCGTGTTAGGAACGTGAACCGCCGGTGAATGGTACGGGATCGCTGCTGACCGTTGGCATTCCGGGGCCCCGGCTGGATTCGGCTACCCGGGAATTCCTCGACCGCATTCGGCCGGGGGTCGTCATTCTTTTTCGGCGCAACGTCGAGGCCGGATTGGACGCACTCCGACGTTTGATTGCAGACCTCCACGACCTGCCCTGGCACCCGCTCGTCGCCATTGATCACGAAGGCGGCCGCGTGATGCGGCTGGACGAGCCCTTTACCCGATTCCCGCCGGCGGCGGTCGTGGGCGCACGGCGAGACCAGGCTTTGGCCCGCGACGTGGCATTTGCCATGGGCCGGGAGTTGGCTTCGGTGGGTTTCGATCTCGTGTACGCGCCGGTGCTGGATGTTCTGACCCGCACCGACAATGCCGTCATCGCGGATCGAGCTTTAGGCAGCGCACCGCATTGGGTTGCCCGGCTCGGTGCGGCCCAGGTGCGAGGATTTTGGGACGCAGGAATTCTCTGCTGCGGTAAACACTTTCCCGGGCATGGCGACACTGCAGTGGACTCGCACTACGACCTCCCGCACGTCGAAGCGGGGTTTGCGGAGCTGGAGCGGCGCGAGTTGGTGCCCTTCCGTGCGGCCATCGAAGTCGGCGTGCCGATGCTCATGACGGCGCACGTGGTATACTCGGCTTCCTCGGGGGGACTCCCCGCCACGCTCGACCCGTTGTTTCTGCGCACCGTCCTGCGCGAAAAGTTGCGCTTTGGGGGTGTGGTGGTCACCGACGACCTGGAGATGGGTGCCGTGCAGCGCATCCGGTCGCCTTCCGAAGCTGCCGTGGAAGCGGTTGAAGCGGGTGCCGATGGCGTGCTCGTGTGCCAAACGAGCACCGCGGCGCTGGCGGTGGCTTTGGCGCTCGAGAAGGCCGCAGAGGAACGGCCGCACATGCGAGAGGCTGTGGAGACCGCTTGTCGCCGCTGGCTCGCCGTGCGGGAGAAACTCGCAGCTTTACCCCGATCCTCGTGCGAACTCCCCTGCGCGGAACACCGGCGCCTGGCACAATCGATCGCATCCCGATCGTAGGAGACCGGCACCTCGGAGCGGGAGCGGCGACATCGTGGCCGGCCCCTAAGGAGCCGGGGGCGAGCGGCCACCGCTCATTGCCGCAGCCCAGGCTTGTCTTGCCAGCGGCAGCATGCAAGCCGGAAAAAACAGGAGGCACAAGGGACGATGGCGGATCTGAACGGTAAATTTGCGCTCGTGACCGGCTCTTCGCGTGGGATCGGTCGTGGAATCGCTCTCGAACTGGCTCGTGCGGGAGCCCACGTCGCGGTGCACTATCGCCGGGAGCGGGATGCGGCTGAGGCCACGGCTAGGGAAATCGAGGCGCTTGGGCGCAAGAGTGTCGTCGTCGCGGCGGACGTCTCCGACTGGCCGCAAGTGAAAGCCATGGCGGAAACCGTTTTGCAGCACTTCGGCCGGCTGGACATTGTGGTGGCCAACTCCGGTGTAGCGTCGCGGCCCGCGCCGGTGTGGGAGATGGACATCGAACACTGGCAGCGTGTCATCGCTGTGGACTTGCACGGCGCCTTTTACACATGCCGGGCTACGGTCGGGCACCTCGTCCGACAAGGCTCCGGCTCGGTCATTCTCGTTTCCTCCATAGGGGCCGACCTGTGTGCGCCGTTCGGCGCTCCGTACTACGCGGCCAAAGCGGGGGTGAACGCGCTGACCAAAACCCTCGCAAAGGAGTGTGCGCCGGCGCGGGTTCGCGTGAATGCGATCGCGCCAGGTTTGGTCCACACCGACATGGGGGAACGAATGCTGCGCGCGCACGGGGATGCGCTACTCTCCACGATCCCGTTAGGGCGCGCCGGCACGCCTGAGGAAATCGGCAAGGCGGCTGTGTTTCTGGCGAGCGACGATGCCGCCTTCATCACTGGCAAAATATTGCGCATCGACGGAGGTGCGTGGATGTGAGCGGGCGCAAAACCCCGTGAAGAGCGCCACGGCGAAAGTTTCTCTAACGAACCGAGCGAAAGGACAAGAATCGTTCCGGCAAAGCCGTAGCCGCGGGCACTGGATGAGCTCTCAGGCCGACGCGCCGGCTCGTGCTGGCGCGGCCAACCCGCCTCGGGTAACATCGCGCGAAAGAGAAAACGTGCGAGGATATTAAGCGATGCAACGCGAATTCCGCGTCCGTACCCGGCACAAGCATGAACTCGTGGATATCACCAAACCGGTTGCGGACATCGTCCGGGAAAGCGGGGTCGAAGAGGGCATCTGCCATGTTTACGTGGCCCACGCGACGGCCGCGGTGGTCATCAATGAAAATGACGACCCCAATGTGTGTACGGACTTCTTGGAATGCTTGGACAAGCTCGTGCCGCACGGTATTTGGAGGCACGACCGAGTGGACAACAACGCGGCGGCGCACATCAAAGCCGCAATGTTGGGGCCGAGCGAAACGATTCCAGTCCACGCCGGGCGGCTGCTCTTGGGAACTTGGCAAGCCTTGATGCTGGCGGAGCTCGATGGCCCGCGGGAACGGCGGGTCATTGTGACTGTACGGTGACGGGGTGATGGCGGATTCAGCCGTGCCGCCTCCCGGGAATTTTGCAGACCGCCTGATCGCGCGCGTGCGGGAGCTGGGGCACCCGTTGTGCCTGGGGCTCGACCCTCACCTGTCCCTGATCCCACCTCTATTTCGTCGCGGTGCGATGCAACCCAACGACCCCGCAACGCCTCCGGGAGTGGGCGATTTCTTGTTGGCCGTTCTGGAGCGATATGCTGGGTACGTTGCGGCAGTGAAACCGCAAATGGCGTTTTTCGAGCAGATGGGGGCGCGAGGGGTCGAGGTGCTGGAACGCGTGATCGCGCGGGCACGCTCGCTCGGGATGATCGTCATCCTGGATGCCAAGCGGGGCGATATAGATTCCACCGCCGCGGCCTACGCACAGTGCCTCGCGCCGCACTCGCCGCTGTACAGTGACGGCCTCACCGTGAATCCGTACCTCGGAAGCGACGCGCTCGCGCCGTTCGTGCACGCGGCGGCGGAGCACGGTGGGGGCGTGTTCGTGCTGGTCAAAACCAGCAACCCCGGCGCTTCCGACCTGCAGGACCTCGATTGCGGCGGCTGTCGGTTGTTCGAGCGGGTGGCGCAAATGCTGGCCCCGATGAGCGAGGAGTTGTGCGGCGCAACCGGGTGGTCGTCGCTCGGGGCGGTGGTCGGAGCTCGCTATCCCGCCGACGCCCGGCGTATCCGTGAGCGACTCCCTCGCGCGTTGTTCCTTGTGCCCGGTTTTGGCTCGCAGGGTGGTGGCGTGCGTGATGCTCTTGCCGGATTCGTGGCAGGTCCCATGGGCCTCGAAGGTGGAATCGTGAATTCGTCGCGCGCGTTGCTGTTTCCTGCGGGTAGTGCAACCGACAATGTTGCCGCCTGGGAGCGCGCCATTGATGCCGCACGCGACCGTACCATCGAAGAGCTGCGCAGCGCGTGTGCCCGGAAGGGGTAGGCGGCGAGGGGCGAGGGGCGAGGGGCGAGGGATGAGTGGCCTTTGGCTACTTCGCTAAGTCGCGATTTCGCCGGAAACAGACCCTGACCCCAGCCTTCTCCCGAAAAGGGAGAGGGAACTTTGCGCGGGGAGAGGTCGGCCGCCGGCCGAGAAAAGGGGCTGTCCGAGCAGGGCCGCGAATCCAACAAGAAGAGAGAGGCGCCGGGAAATGCCGAGCGCCGTTCCATCGTGTGGCGCTCAGAGCAGACTGTGACCGCCGTCCACGTAGAGACAGGTGCCCGTGATGTAACTGGTTGCATCCGATGCGAGAAACACGACCGCCCCTTCGAGTTCGTGCGCCTCGCCCAAGCGCTTCATCGGCAGCTCTCGAATGAACTGCTGCCCGCGCTCGGTCGCAAAGAAGTCGCGGTTCATGTCGGTGAGAAAGTACCCCGGGCAGAGGGCATTGACCTGGATGTTGTAGCGCACCCATTCCAAGGCCAAGGCACGGGTAAATTGCACCAGCGCCGCTTTGCTCGCGCAGTACAGCGCCATAGAGCGCGCCACCCGTGTGGCCAGCACCGAAGCGACGTTGATGATCTTGCCCTTGCGCTGCTCGATCATCACGGGTCCCACGTGTTTGCAACACAGCATCGGCGCTCGAACATTCACCGCCATCGTGCGATCCCACTCGCCCACATCCATTTCGACGACCGAGCGGCGTTCGCCGATTCCCGCGTTGTTCACGAGGATGTCTATCCGTCCAAACGCCCCGATGCTTTCCCGTACGAGCTCGCGCACCGCTTCTTCGTCGGTGACGTCTGTCGTCACCGCGAGCGCTTTTCGCCCCAACTCCCGAATCTCCTGCGCAACCTCTTGGAGAGCGGTTTTCGTCCGGGCCGCCAAAACGAGGTCGGCTCCAGCGCGGGCAAGGGCCAAGGCCATAGTCCGCCCGAGCCCGCGACTCGCTCCCGTTACCAGCGCAACTCGCCCTTCGAGGTCGAACCACGAACGCGGCATGCGCCGCTCGTTAGAACAAAGCCATCGCTCGCCGCAACGGGGACTGGACTGGTTGACTCGCTGCGTTATGTAGTCCGCTGCGCTGGCCCTCGACGAGGTCGCGCAAGTTTTCGATTGGAGGAGGTGTCTCGAAGGTATGCGATGCAGACTCTGTTTGTTTGCGGTCGTGGCCGCCGTGTTCGCCGGGGCACCCGCGCGAGGAGAATCGCCGGATCAGCTCCGCCAGCGGGCACTCGCAATTTTTGCCCCGCTACCCCCGGTAGCCGAAAGCAAGGAAAATCCGGTCACGGAAGAGAAGGTCCGGCTCGGACGGGTGCTGTACTACGATGCCCGCCTTTCTGTGAACGACAAAATTTCTTGCAACAGTTGCCACCAGCTCGATCGCTTCGGGGTGGACAACGAAAAAACATCTCCAGGGCACGATGGGCGCCGTGGGGACCGCAATTCGCCCACTGTATACAATGCGGCGTTCCAAATCGCCCAGTTTTGGGACGGCCGCGCGCGGGACGTGGAGGAGCAAGCCAAGGGCCCGATCTTGAACCCGATCGAGATGGGCATGCCCTCGGCAGAGGCGGTGGTCGCGAAATTGGAGAAAATCCCCGGCTACCTGCCGCTCTTCCGCGCAGCGTTTCCGGGCCAGGAGAAGCCCATTACCTACGACAATATTGCGCGTGCCATTGGGGCATTCGAGCGCAAGCTGGTGACCCCGTCGCGCTTCGACGATTTCCTCAAAGGCGACAACAACGCCCTGAACGAGAAGGAGCGGGCCGGCTTAGCCAAGTTCATGGATACAGGCTGCATTACCTGCCACAACGGGCCGCTCGTCGGTGGCGCGATGTTCCAGAAGCTCGGGCTCGTCAAGCCGTATCCCACCCAGGATCCCGGCCGAGCCAAGGTCACCGGCAATGAACTGGAACGTGGGTTCTTCAAGGTTCCGTCCCTGCGGAACGTTGCCAAGACCGCACCTTACTTACACGACGGCAGCGTCGCCTCGCTTCCCGAGATGGTGAAGATCATGGCCGAATACCAACTCGGCCGCACGCTTGCCGACGGGGATGTGCAGGACATTGTCGCGTTCCTCGATGCGCTCACAGGCCGCATCGACCAGCAATACATCGCCAAACCCGAATTGCCGAAATGATCCCGGAGGGCGAGAGGCAGCATGGCCTCTCGCCCTCGCACTTTGTGTGCGGCGGAGCGGCAGGCACCTCCAGAACTGTGCCGCTTGCGACTCTGGCACCTGGCCGACGCTACGCCGTTCCGGATGCGGTCTCGGGGGGCAGTCCCAACACGGGCGCCCTCCTCCGCCACAAGTAGGAGCTCACTGCTCGCGCGACGATGGATGCGTCCGAGGTACGCCGTGCGAGCTGCCAGAATTCTGCGCTCTGCGGCGGCTCGTCTCCTCGGGCCGTCCATTGCGACCAGGTTTCGATTTCGATCTCGTCGCCACCGCTCGCGGCATCGAGGTATTCCAAATCTAGGGCGACCGGCCGCAAACAACCACCGGCAGCCAGCATGCGAGAGCACGGCCATCCGTGCGTGCCGCAAGCGTCGAGAACCGCATCGTCGAACAGATCCGCATAGCTCGCGTTGTTCACGTGCTGGAGGTGGTCGAGATGTGATGGCGCGACCCGAGAACGGAACCGCACCGGAGCTCCGTGAAGTTCGGGCCAAGGAAGCTCCACACGCTCGAAGCTGGGAGGCGTGTCCTTGCCGTGCAAAGCCCGCGCAAGTTCGGCCGGAACCCGTGCGGGGCGGCTCCGATGAACGTCGCAGTACACCCAATCGGTGACAGCCTCGGCAATCAACCTCATGCCCCGCCACACGGTGTATTCCCGCAACGAGCGCGCCCGCCGGATGTCGGCGACCTGTGTTACGATTCGCAAGCGATCCAGGCCGCCGACAGGCTGCCAACGGCACACGCGCGTTCGCCGGATGATCCACACGCCACTGACTTGCGCGTACGCGCGAGGATCCCAGCCGCACGCTTGCGAGGCCTCCACCGCCGCCTGTTCCAACATCCCGAGCAGATCGGAGATCTTTTGTTCGCCGAGAAAATCTACCCGAGCATGCGACACGGTTTGCTCGAGAACGTACTCCATCGAGCTGCCCGTTTTCGCGGCGAAGCAAGCCGTTTGCAATCGTGCGCCAGCGCCATTGCGGCAGTTGCCAGGCCGATTCAGCGCGGGTAGTTTACGATGCATGGCAATGCCCGCAGCGAAAGGCTCCGAACTTCGCAAGAAGTGCGTGCAGGTGGGTCCGGCCACGTGGGAGATCCCGCCGGACGCAAAGCCGGGCATGCGCGTGCCCGCTCGGATTTACGCGACCCCCGAGCTCCTCGCGCAAATGGACGATGGGGTGTTCGAGCAAGTCACCAACGTCGCCATGCTTCCGGGAATTGTGGAGCGCGCCTTTTGCATGCCCGATGGTCACTGGGGGTACGGTTTCCCGATCGGGGGCATGGCTGCCATGGACCCCGATCACGGGGTGATCTCCCCCGGAGGTATTGGATTCGACATCAACTGTGGCATGCGCTTGGTGCGCACGAATTTGGTTTACGACGAAATCCGGGAACACATTCGCGATCTCGTAGATGCCTTGTACCGGCGAGTGCCGGCCGGAGTCGGGGCCCACGGCTTCCTCAAGCTGACCGACGATGAATTCGCCGAGGTGGCAGTGCAGGGAGCGCGGTGGTGTGTCGCGCACGGCTACGGCTGGCCCGAGGATTTGGAACGGACCGAAGAAGGGGGCGCGATCCCCGGGGCGGATCCCTCCAAGGTAAGCCGCCGCGCGCTGGAGCGCGGCCGTACGCAGGTGGGTACCCTGGGTTCCGGCAACCACTACCTGGAAATCCAAATCGTCAAGCCGGAGCATATTTTCGACCCTGAGGCTGCCGCGGTCATGGGTATCACCAAGCCGTATCAAGTCGTGGTCATGTTCCATTGCGGCAGTCGTGGCTTCGGACACCAGATTGCAAGCGACTACGTGCAGCAATTCGCCCCGCTGATGGAAAAGAAGTGGGGGATCGTACTACCGGACCGCGACCTGGCTTGCGCGCCGTTTCGCTCTCCCGAAGGTCAAGCGTATTTCGCCGCCATGAAATGCGGCATCAACATGTCGTTCGCCAACCGGCAAGTGATTCTGCATCGGGTACGAGAGGTGTTCTCCGAAGTGCTGCATCGTGACGCTCGCGAACTTGGGCTCGAAATGGTGTACGACGTTTGCCACAACACGGCCAAGCTCGAGGAACACGAAGTGGAGGGCCGGCGGCGCAAGTTACTGGTGCATCGTAAGGGCGCCACGCGCGCGTTCGCGCCTGGAATGCCCGACGTGCCCGCGGTGTATCGCGAAATTGGCCAGCCCGTCATCATTGGCGGGAGCATGGAGACCGGGTCGTACTTGTTGCGCGGCGTGCCGACGGGCAAGCAAGCATTCTTCACCACGGCGCACGGAAGTGGCCGTACGATGAGCCGGCACGCCGCCAAGCGCCAATTTCGCGGCAAAGAGCTCGAGCAGCAGCTTGCCGCTCGCGGAATTTACGTGCGCAGCGTCTCCTATGGCGGCCTCGCCGAAGAGGCTGGGGCTGCGTACAAAAACATCGACGCCGTGGTTGCCGCCACTACCGAGGCAGGCTTGAGCTTGCCGGTGGTGCGGTTTACCCCGGTCGGGAACGTGAAGGGCTGAGAGGTCGTCGTGCCCTTCCGCTGGTTGGAAGACGCTCCCATCTCGGACGCCGGGTTCGAGGCTTGGGGACCTACACTCGACGAGTGTTTCCACGCGGCTGCGGACGCATTGCTGGCACTGATGGTTGCCAACCCCGAAGCCGTAGAACCCCGCGAGCAGCGGCGCTTCGAGGTCGAGCACCAAGAACTCGATTTGTTGCTGGTCCGCTTTCTCGAAGAAATCCTGTACTACAAAGACGCGGAGCAACTCCTCTTGCACGTTGTCGCATGTTCGGTAGCAGGCGAAACGCAGCCCTTGCGGGCCACGGCGCAACTTGCCGGCGAGAAAATTGATCGCGAGCGCCACCAACTGAGTGCCGACGTGAAAGCGGTCACCTTGCACCGCCTCTCGGTGCAGCAACGCGAAGGGCAGTGGGTCGCTACGGTCGTCGTGGATCTTTGAAACGGGGCGCGTTCGTCGGGGAAGCGTGGTGCGGCAGTTGAGCAAATTTCTCGTCGAGCGATTTTGGCTGGTGGCGTTCTTCGTGACCCTGGGCCTGTTGCTGTACCCTCGAGGGCGGGCGCTGGTCCTCAATGTCGAGGTGACTCCAGCACGCCGCGGCTACGAAGTAGCGCTTCGGTCGGGCTGCTTTACCTGCCATGGCCCGGACGGCATCGGCGGCGTGAAGAACCCTGGCAGCGAAGACGAAGAGGTGCCCGGCTTTGCCGGAGGCGTGCCCATGATGTGGGCGCAAAACGAACAGGAACTCCGCGAGTACATTCTCGACGGCGCTCCGGCCCGCAAGCGGCAAGACCCGGCTTACCGTGAAAAAACCCGGCGCTGGGTTTTGGTCATGCCTGCTTATCGGGGCTTTTTATCCGACTCCGAGGTGGACGACTTGGTGGCCTACATTCGGGCGCGCTCAGGATTGGTTGTCCCCACCGATCCGCTCGCCGCCGAGGGGCACGAGCTGGTTGTACAATTCGGTTGCTTTCAGTGTCATGGACCAATGGGCAGCGGCGGACCAGCAAATCC
This sequence comes from Candidatus Binatia bacterium, assembly GCA_026004215.1. Taxonomy (GTDB): domain Bacteria; phylum Desulfobacterota; class Binatia; order HRBIN30; family HRBIN30; genus HRBIN30. The sequence continues at coordinate 194,036 of BPIR01000002.1, read as the reverse complement.
CGGCTCGTTCAAAGGCTACATCCCCGGCTGGTGGGGACACGATTTCCGCGATCTCGTGCGCAGCGAAGACGAACTGCGCGAGTGGATTCGCGAGGGAAGTATCGCACGGTTGCGCCGCCACCCCATTGCGCGCCGGTTCGTGGAACAGCAGCGCGTTTACATGCCGGCTTACAAAGACGTGCTCACGCCCCGCCAACTCGACGCCATCGTCGCTTACGTGCAGTGGGTTCACAACGGGGGTTGGCGGCAACCGATTGGAACATCCGCAGCGGTCGCTCCGGAGACCGAAGCCGGCATCGGGGGCCGATAAGTCCAAACAACTCGCGGTTTCCAACCCCGCCGCCGCAAGAGCCGGAGGGCGACCCTGGCACCCCTCGAGAGCCCAATGTCCCCGCGCTCGAGTGGACTTGGTTGCGTGGCCATGGGTGCCGGCATTCTGGCGCCACCGCAGCGGCACATACTGCAGCATCTTCCCCACGCCGGAGAAACACGGCGTTACACGTGGTTGCGCAACATGAGTTCGCGTGGATGCGGTTCCAGGTAAGTTTGGCCGAGCAAATACTCGATTCGGTGTCGGCGCACAAAGTGGCCCAGGAGCGTCAGAGGTACAATGAGAGGAACCAAACCGCGCCGATAATCCTCGATCAATTCGACCAGTTCGGAGCGAGACTCCGCTTCGATATGCTTCCGGAGGTATCCCAACATGTGCTGCAACACGTTCGCGTGCCGCCGTGGGGTGGCGCACACCTCCAGTGCAGTCATGAAGCCCTGGGCATAGCGGGCCTGTAGTTCGTCGCGGGGCCAGCGCTTCGCATGGGCCACAAGCTCGCCGAGTTCTCGGTACCGGCTGGGTGCGTGAGCCAGCAACTGGAGTTTGTGTGCGGTGTGAAACGCAACCAAATCACCTCGGGTCCAGCGCTTGCGGAACAACTGGTGCAGGCGCTGATACGCAAACACGCGTTCCACGAAGTTTTCCCGCAAGCGCGGATCGTTGAGCCGCCCTTCTTCTTCGACCGGCAAGTGGGGAAAGGCGGCGCGCAAGGCTGCCGTGAACACCCCCACGCCGTTGCGGCGGGGTGGGCCATGGCCGGTGTAGACGCGCACGCGCTCCATGCCGCAACTCGGCGAGTCTTTTTTGACCACGAACCCGCTGAGCCGATCTGCGGCCAAGTCGCGCGTGCGTTTTTCCGCCCAACGGCGCATTTTGTCCGTGAGGTCTTCCCCCGTGCTGGGCATTCGCAGGCGAACCTCTGGGCCATCGGCCTCGAGGCGCAACGTAGGCCGTGGAACTCCCAGACCGACTTCCACTTCGGGACAGACGGGAACCCACTCCACGAACTGGCCGAACGTATCGGTCAGGAATGGGTCACGTTTGTGACCGCCATCCCACCGTACAGCGTTCCCGAGCAAGCATGCAGAAATCCCGATACGCGGCCGTTCCTCCGACCACCACGGCGGCTTGGCGTGGTCACCCATGTTCGCGGCTAAAAACCCACCTCCGTGAAGCCGATGACTTCTACCGTGGTCACAAATCGCCCATCCGACCGGCGCGGCAACGGAGGCGCGATCTTGTGCACTAGTGTGTATGTGCCTCCGGCCGGAATTTCATCGGGAAGTGTGTAGGTTTCGGTCCGCCCGGGATTGTCCGGCCCTGGGTTGCGTTCGTTGTTCCACAACCAGGCGTGCCGAATCAAAAGACGCACATCCGCCAAACGGCGCGGAGAGTGATTGACCAGTGTGGCGCGCACGACGTCCCCCTCAACGCGCACGTCGCGGACTGTGAGCACAGCGCCGATGTCCTGCGCACTCGTCACTCGCCCCCTTTGCCCCGAACTCACCCCGGGAACCCAGCACAACACGGCAAAAATCCCCACTAGGATGCGAGCTGTCTTTGCCATCCGACCTCCTTCCACTGCAGTGCTTCAAGGTATCTATGTGCGGAGGCACGCGAAAGTCAAAGGCAAGCCTCGATCGGAACTCCTCTGTTTTGGGGCCACCTGAGCGAGCGTGCCACCCAAGCCGTCCAACGCCACCGTGCTCGGATCAGCAAGGAGGAGGGCCGAAACGGAACCCGCCGGCCGGCTGGTACAACTCAGTCGCTTCCGCCGACACCGAGCGAGCTTCCTGGGTTGTCCGGTAGCTGGTGCCAGCGCTTTTCCCGCGGAAGGTACCCGGCCGCCGCTGTGGACAGCCGCCGGTAGCCCAGAGCGACGAACAACAGAACACAAGCGAGTAGCCACGGCAAAGATTGCACCGGTACTGGAGCCAACGGCAGCCGCCGGAACTCGTAAGCACCAAGGTCCACCACCGGCGGCGATCCGAGACCCGCGTCCGGCTTGAGCGGATCTTCCAAAAAGCGCGGTGAGCCAGCATAATCCGCGGTCACGCCGGCAGGTCCGGCTGCGGTATTGTTCCCCGCATCGATGGCCGGCGACCCGGACGTCAATTGGAGGTCATCGTCTGGGGTGCCCTGGACGTTGTCTGCCCCACCGGCATCCACGAACAGCGGATCCACATCCAGGTTGCCCCCTCCGTCGGTACCGAAACTTCCAACCCACCCCGAGCCACTGCCCCCGGAACCGCGCACGATGCTGAAGGAAATTTGCGGAATGCTGCCGCCGGAGTTGCGCATCTCCGCGCCGGTCGTGGCAACATTTCCCCATAGAATTACGTTCACCAGTGCGGGCGCACTGCCGTTTCCGTTGAGGATTCCGCCTCCTTCCTGGATATCCCCGGCAGCCACGTTTCCGGATAGCGTTACGTTGGTGAGCGTCGGGGCGCTGTTGTTGTTCAACATGCCACCGCCGGCTCCGCCACCGGTACGAAACGCGACGTTGCCGGAAAACACCCCGTTGACCAACTGTGCATTGCTGCTCGCAAGATTATAGAGGCCGCCTCCGAAACCTGCCTTGTTGCCGAAAAATCCAACGTTCTCGAAAATCGCCGCGCTATTGGTCTGGTTGAACACTCCACCACCATTCACCAACGCTTCGTTGGCCCAGAACACAACACCGGCCAGTCGGGGGGTACTGCCGTTCAAATTGAACATGCCACCGCCGTTACCGCCCGTCCCCACTCGGGCGAGATTGCTCGCAAACGAGCTCCGGGAAATGGCGGGACTGCTGCCATCGAGGTTGGCCATGCCCCCGCCCTGGCCAGCGCGGTTGCCGACGAATCTCGCATTTTCCACCGTGGGGCTGGCCCCGTTTACATTGGCCATTCCTCCTCCAGCATTGTCGCTGAAGTTCCCGGAGAACGTCACATTGGCCACCGTGGGGCTACCGTTATCGTTGAACATACCCGCCCCGCATATTTGCGCGCACGGTCCAATCGGACCGTTCGCTCGTCCTCCGGTTACGGTAAAGCCATCCACCACAGCGCTCGCGTTCGTACCGCTCCCCGTAACCACCTGATAGCTGTTGTTCCCCGCAATATCGGCATACGATGCCACCACCCCGTTGCTGTCCGTGGTGTCATTTTGATCGATGTCGCCGCTCAGGACGGTCACGTTGTTGCTCGGGTCCCGCTGCGCCAGGCTGCCTTCGGTTCCAAGAAACCCGCCGTACACGGCGACTCCGTTCTGGAGTTGGAAAGTGGCGGAGCGATCGTTGTTCGTTTGGCTTGCACCTTCATCGGGGTAATACACCCGCGCGCCACCCAGATTTGAGCTCCCGACACGGCAGCGGCCAGTGCATCCTGCAGTTTGGTGAACGCGTCGGACCATGACGTACCATTGTTTGCGCCCGCCGCCGCGGCATTGACGAAAATGACTTGCGCAGTCGCAGGCGCCACCAGAATCGTGAGGAAAGCCCATGCCGCCGGCCACACGTGCCATACTGGAGCGACGAGCGAGGGGCGCCCTCCGCGCGGTCGCACGCCACCGGGGCCTTGGCCAACTTTCGACAAGCATTTCGGCGTCGCTCCTGCCTCCAACCGACACCGAGGTTCCAAGCAGTGGTTCCCTAAGGCCTTGGTCAGGCCCTCCAACGTGCCCATACCCGCCTCCTCTCTCGCGCGCTCGCTCCCGCTCGCTACCCCAACCACCGGTGTTTGGCAAATGGTACGATCCAGTGTGCTTGCGCGAGACCACGTTCGCGCGTGGGGGCGCCAGTGTTCAGGAAGGCGGCCAACGATACCCGCGCCGCCGACGTGCGCGGCGGACCTGCCTCGTCGCCCTCTCCCGGAACCCACAGACACCTCTCCATTCCATGGGGGTCGGCGAAAGGTCGGGTGAGGAAATGCACCTTCAACCGACGGCTCCGTGAAAGGGCGCCGAGGGCCACCACAAGGGTTGCCCCTCCGCGCGAACATCTTTGGCAGGTGGCGCGGGTGGTGCCTTGGGGGCGCGCTGTTTGCGGGCGGCCCCGGACGGGCACGCAGCTCGATTTAGGCGGCTTGGCTCTCTTGGGCAGTTAGCTTTTGCAGGCGTTCGACCGCCTCGAGATACTCTTCCACGAGGTCGTAAATGACTTCCTTCACGCTGCGCACCGAATTCAAGCGCCCGACAATTTGGCCCACGGGATTGAACAACACGTCCTTGGCTTTTTCGGCATAACGATGGCCGCGTGCCACGGCGTCGGCTGTGACCATAAACTGCAGCGGCATGCCGAGCGGCTTGGGCGCATCCGGGCGCTCCCACGCTTCGGTCCAAGCGTTGCGCAGCATCCGGCACGGCTTGCCGGTAAACGAGCGCGAGCGGACGGTGTCCCGGCTCGTCGCCCGCAAGTAACATTCCATTTGCGCAGGCGGCACATCGGCTTCACGGACGGTGAGCCACAGCGAGCCGGTCCAAACCCCTTGGGCTCCCATGGCCAACGCCGCCGCAATTTGCCGCCCCGTACCAATGCCACCGGCAGCCAACACCGGCAGCGGTGCTACGGCATCGATGACCTCGGGCCAAAGTACGATGCTGCCGATCTCGCCGGTATGACCGCCGCCCTCCGTCCCCTGGGCCACGACAATGTCCACGCCCGCTTCTTTGTGCGACAGTGCATGCTTGGCCGAACCGCACAGGGCTGCCACGAGCCGTCCTGCCCCGTGGATTTCCTCGATCACGTCTTTGGGTGGAGTCCCCAGAGCGTTGGCAATCAATCGCACCTTCTCGTGGCGCAAGGCGACATCCACCTGTGGCGTGGCAGTGGCCGCCGTCCATCCCAGAAGTTGGCCCACCGGCCGCTCTCCGGGTGGCAGCTTCGGTACTCCGTGGTCCTCCAGGATCTTTTCCGCAAACTCGATATGCTCGCGGGGAATCATCGCGCGGAGCTGTTCCTCCAGCTTCACCGGATCCAACTCGCCCATGCCCTCGTATTTTCCGGGAATGACAATGTCCACGCCGTACGGGCGATCGCCTACGTGTTGGTCAATCCATTGGAGTTCCACTTCGAGCTGTTCGGGTGTGAAGCCGACAGCCCCCAATACTCCAAATCCTCCTGCCTTGCTCACCTCGGCCACGACGTCGCGGCAGTGGCTAAAGGCGAAGATGGGCAACTCGATTCCGAGGCGATCACAAATAGGCGTGCGCATGTTCTATCCTCCACAGCAAGTGAACGATCGTTCACTTACTGCCGCACCGGCGTTGGGTCAATAGCACCGAACAAATTTTCCTCCGCGAGCAGGGGCAGAGTCGGGCGGACCCAAGCATCGTTTTCGAAATATTGCCGCACTCCCCCGGGGAGCAGGTAATTCGCGATCGCGACGAGAATCATTGCCTGATCCAGGTTCAAGTAACCTCGCGCCACCACACCGGTGCGGGGATCCACGGCATCGAAAAAGCCAAACTCCCCGTAAATCGGGTACAGGCGTGGGAGAAGCTGCAAATTGGCGATGGCTTCGTGCGGTGTCACGGCGAGCGCCAACGCGGCTGCATGAGGTGTCACTGCGCCGCTGGGGTATCCGCGCGTACCCAAGGGAGGAATGCCGTACTCGCGGTATTCAATCTCATGGGGGTTCATACAGGGAGACTCCCCCCAGACTTCCTGATGGAGCACTTCCCTTGCGTAGCGCCTTTGCACTACAGCGTGCGCCAGAGCATTGGCTCCCCAACCGTGGGGAGCGCGGCGGGGTTCGTCAACGAGCAGCAACGGCATGAGCGCCTCGAACATGCTTCCTCCCCAAGAGGGCACGTAAGTCACTCCATTCCACTGATAGTAGCCGCTGTACGATACGAAGCCGTTCCTCCGCTCGGCCGTAGCGGCCAGCGGGCGCTGCCGCTGCCAGCCACAGCCGGGCGGATAGGTGCGCACCATGGCGTACCAGTGCACCCGGGGCACGTCGCCTTTGCCGATTGCCAGCAAGCTCCCGACGCGCGCTTCGGTAAACAGCATCCCGTAGTGGAACGGTGAATATGCCCCGGGGTTGACGTAGTAGCCGTGGCGCATCTGCCCCAATCGCGGGTCGTAGAAAAATCGGTAATTCTCTGCGTCGAGGAAATGCGACGCCAAAGCCCAAAGCTCGGGCATGGCGTTGCGCACGACGATCAACCCGGCACTCAGCCACGAGGAATCCACGAACGAGATCAAATGGCTCGTCCGCTCCAGTGAAGTCGTGTCGTAATAGTTGAAAAAGAACCCGCGGTATCGTTCGAGCTTCCCCAGCGTGCGCAGCACGGCACGGACGAGACTGACTGCGCTGTCGTGCGTCTCCAAGCCGAGATCGCGCGCGGCCACCACGGCAAGCAGAAACAAACCAATGTTCGAGCTACTCGAGTAGTCCCCAATTTTTGCGTCCGACGGCGCCCAGCTCGGACCGAGCCAGCGTACATGGTCGATGGGTAACCCGTGTTCTCGGTCGCGCAACGAGTAAAGGCCTTTCCAGGTATCGCGGGCAACCTGGCGCAAAAACTCTTCCGGACCCGCAGGCAACTCGGGCATGGCCGTGGGCGGCCGCTCCGGCCAGCCAGCCAGACGCCCCCGCAGAGCTGCGAGTATTTCGGCCTTGGTTTGGAACTGGCGCTCCCAGGCTTCCTTGCGCGGCGCGCGGACCACCTCGCGGACGCCCGGCACCACCACGTCGGTACGCAATTCTCCAATGGGGCACTGATCCAATGCAGCGGCTGGCTTGCCCCGCGGCTGGGCGCGGCCGGGTTCCGGCAAGTGAGGCACGAGCAAGAACACGACTGCGAGGAGCAGGAGCGAAAGCACAACTACGATGGCGACCACACCGCGCGTCATGGCGCCCACCGTCCCGACGGCCACCCTCCTTCGCTCGGATCTCACGACGGGCACTAGCTAGCAACGCACCGCCACTGAGCAACGGCGCACGGTCCCGCGGGTGTTTCCAGCCACCGTAGCTGTACGCCAACCTGCTATGGTACGTTGGTCCCATGCAATTCATCGGAATCGTCGCCAAACGGGGCCAGCCTCGTGCCGTGCAAGTGGCACAAGAGCTGGCCGCGTGGCTTGCGCAGCGGAAGATGAGCGTAATTGTGGAAGACGCCCTCGCGAGCGCGGCCCCCGGTGCTGTGCCGGCATCACGCGAAGCCTTGGTCCAAGAAGTGGATCTCGTCGTCGTCCTCGGCGGTGACGGCTCGATTCTGAGTGTGGCCCGCCTGCTGCGCGAACGCGAGGTGCCGATTTTGGGCGTCAACCTCGGGGGATTGGGTTTTCTCACCGCTACGTCGGTGGACGAACTGTTTCCCTTCCTCGACCGCATCTTGCGCGGCGAGCTTCTGGTGGACCGTCGTATGATGCTGATCGCCCGCTGGTACCGCAACGGCGAGGTTCAGGCAGAACGGCTAGCTTTGAACGATGCGGTCATTAACAAAGGTGTACTGGCCCGGATGATTGACTTGCGCACGCTCGTGGATGAGCAAGAGCTGTGTGTGTACAAGGCCGATGGGCTCATTGTGACCACACCGACCGGATCCACGGCGTACTCTCTTTCCGCAGGCGGTCCGATCGTTCATCCGGCAGTGGAGGTGCTCGTGCTGTCCCCGATTTGTCCCCACACCCTCACCAACCGGCCGATCGTGTTGCCCGATCGGGCGGTCGTGCGGGTCGCGGTGGAAACCCCCGGGGAGGACGTCGTGCTGACGATCGACGGCCAGGAAGCGTTTTCGCTCCAAGTCGGCGACTCCGTCGAAATCCGCAAGGCGCGCATTCGTGCCCCGCTCGTGCAGTCTCCCGAACGCAGCTATTTTGACGTCCTGCGCAACAAATTGCGCTGGGGCGAACGCTGACGGACTCCATTCGCTCGAAGCGCGGGTTTTATGCTGCGATCTCTGGCAATTCGGCAGATGGCCGTGATCGAGGCACTGGATCTGGAATTCGCACCCGGGCTCAACGTGCTGACCGGAGAAACGGGTGCGGGAAAAAGCATTCTCATTCAAGCCCTGGCCCTCCTGTGCGGGGCGAAGGCCACGGCCGAGCTGATTCGCACCGATGCCGAGGAGGCCACGGTCGAGGGAGTATTCGAAGGCGTTCGCCCAGAGGGGCTGGCCGCACACGGCATTCCGGCCGCGGACGAATTGGTCGTGCGGCGCGTCATCTACCGCAATGGCCGCTCGCGAGCTTGGGCCAACGGCGCCAATGTTTCCACCGCACAACTTGCTTCCTTGGCCGCCGACATCGTGCGCATTTACGGCCAGCACGAGCAGACGGCGTTACTCCGCACCGAAACCCACCGGGATATTCTCGATGTTTTTGCTCGCGCGGATTGTTTGCGCGATCGTATGGCGGCCGCTTACGCGGAATGGCGCGAGGCCCGCGAACGCGCTGCTCGGGCCACGGAACTCGGGCGCACTTATGCGGAGCGCTTGGAACTCTTACGCTTTCAGGCTGCCGAACTCTGCCAAGCCGCCGTTTCCGCAGGTGAAGAGCTCGCTTTGCAAGCGGAACGAGAAAAACTCCGCCACGTGGAGAAGCTGAAGCGACTGTGCAGCGAGAGTGAAGCCGCCCTGGACTCTGGAGAAGGCTCGGTGCTCCAAATCACGGGCCGCGTTGCCCATGAGCTTGCCGATGCGGCACGGATTGACCCGACATTATCGGAAACCGCCGAACTCGTGTCGCAAGCCCAAACGCTGTTGCGGGAGGCCGCCTTCGAACTGCGGCGCTACGCTGACCGCCTCGACTTCGATCCCGAGCGCTTCACCGAAGTCGAGGATCGCCTCGCACTCATTGCCCGGCTCAAGCGCAAGTATGGCTGCACTGCTGACGAACTTCCGCAAGTCCTCTCGCGCATCGAGAGCGAAATCGCAGAATTGGAACACAGCGAACTGGACTCCGATTCCCTGTCCCGCGCTTGCGCCCAAAAGTTCGAGGAGGCTCGCGCTGTGGCGCTGGAACTGTCGCGGCTTCGAGCCGAGGCCGCACGCGAACTCGAGCAAAAAATCGGCACGGAGCTGGAAGCATTGGGGATGGCCAAGGCGACGCTTCGAGTCGTCATCCGCGACCAAGCGGAATACCAAGCTTCGCCGGGCCCGGCAGACCCGGGGAAAGAGGACGAATGGCTCGCCGCGAAACTCGGGCCGCACGGATGGGACGACGTCGAGTTTCACTTTTCCGCAAACCCAGGAGAAGAGCCTCGATCGCTAGCGCGGATTGCGTCGGGCGGAGAACTCTCGCGGGTGATGCTCGCCCTCAAGGTACTCGCCGCAGTCCCTTCGCAGGCCGCGCTATGGGTATTCGACGAAGTGGATGCCGGAATTGGCGGCACAGTGGCCACGGCAGTGGGCAAGCGCCTGCGCATTCTAGCCGAACGGCAGCAGGTACTGTGCATTACACACCTGCCGCAAATTGCGGCCTTTGCAGACCATCATCTAGCCGTGGCAAAGCACGTGCGCCGCGGGCGCACGTTTACGTCCGCACGCAGCGTGACGGGAGAGGAAAGGGTCCGTGAGCTGGCTCGCATGCTGGGGAATGCCGGGCCCGAATCAGAGCGGTACGTGCGCGAACTGCTGGCACAAACGAAAGGTGGGCCCAAAGGGGCCTCTCGAACCCGCCCGAATGCTTGACAACTTTGCGTGCAACGGCATAGCATCGGGACCCAAATAAAAGTCCGCACACCGTCCGCGCCGTCAGCGGCGGACGCGGCGCGCGGGCCGACGTAGCAAGGAGGGGTAGCGATGGGTGATGCAGTTTGGCGGAGGGTTGGGATCGGAATTGGGGTCATCGCGGTGGCCGCATTTGCCGGATCGCCGGTGCACGCCGTGGAACTCAGCGGCAAAGAGCGCTCATTCCGAAGCTTTATCGTGGATCCCGTGACGGTGGACGCAGGGCGCTTTCGGCTGGAGGTACAGGGATTCAAAATTCAGGACGATGAAGGAGCCCGAATCAATCTGATTGGTTTTCGGATCCCGAAGCCCCCACAGGTCCGCCGCCAAGAGATCGAAAGCGACGGAGGCGTGTTCAACCTGATTGGCTCTTACGGCCTCTCCAACAACTCCGAAATTGGTTTCCTGCTGCCTGGGTACATCGAAACGCGTACCGTGGCGGGCCAAAAGCAAACCAAGGAAGACATGGGCGACGTGCAACTGTATGGTAAGTTCGTGCAGCCCTATGGCGACCTGATCAAATGGACGGCGGGAGTACAGGTCTCTTTGCCGTCAGGGGCAAAAAACAAAGAGTTCGGCACGGACGAGGTTGGCTTGAACCCCTTTGTGGGCGGGCGCCTTACCTGGAAGCGTATCGGCTTCGGAGGCCAAATTGGGTACGAGTTTTTCAGCGGTGATGTGCCCGACGTGTTCAACAACAGTTGGACCTTGTTTCTCAAAGGCAGTGACTTTTACACGCTCCGCGGGGAAACGGTGATCCGCGTGTTTCATCAAGGGGGATTCCGCAACGTGGACCTCACCGTGTGGCCGGGTGTGGATTTGCACTTTTCGGACCGGTTGCTCGTTCGCCCGACGGGCATGGTTGGCCGCCTGGCCTCGCCGGAGTGGGGTATTGGTCTTGGTTTGACCTACCTCCTTTGATTTCGAGGAACCGCAACGCACCACTCCGTCAGACTGCGCGGAGAAAACCCAAGCTCTCGTCGTAATGCGGCGGGTACGGCCGTGGTGCCTCGTGTGTTCGAGGTATTACGGCCGCAGCCGTGTCGAGGCCTAAAAATGTGGCTGGTCATGGTTTGTTCGCAGCGCCGGCGTGCAACTTGTCCGTTCACGCCCAGGGGTGGATCAGCGGCTCGGGATAGCGAACTGAAGTCAGACAAAGGCCGTGGGCCGGGGCCGTGGGTCCTGCCAGCTTGCGATCGCGCATGGCGAGCAAGTGCGCGATGTCCGGCTGGCGGTCGCTTTTTTAAGCCCACTTCCACCAGCGTGCCGACGATGTTGCGCACCATGTGTCGGAGGAAGCCATTGGCCTCGATGCGGTAAACGATCAGTTTCCCCTCCCGAAATAGCGTGCTTTCCAGCACTCGACGGACCGGGTGCGCGGCCTCGCAGCCGCTAGCACGGAATGCAGAAAAGTCGTGCTCGCCGCAAATCTGCCCGGCGGCGTGTTGCATGGCAGCTAGGTCGAGGGGAGGGGCCACGTGCCACGCGTACCGGCGCCAGAACGGACTGGCCACCCGATCGTTCCAAATCCGATACGTGTAGGTGCGGCTCACCGCCCATTTGCGCGGATGAAAGTCGTCCGGCACCACATCGGCCGCTAGCACCGCAAGGTCGTCCGCCGTCACAGCGTTCAGTGCGCGCGCCAGGACCTCCGGAGCCCAAGCGCGGTCGAGGCAAAAACTCACGACCTGTCCCGAAGCGTGAACACCTGCATCGGTTCGGCCGGCAGCGAACACGCGCACGGCCTGGCCGGTCAGGCTTGCCAGCGCGCGTTCCAGCTCTCCTTGAACGGTACGACCGCGCGGTTGCAGTTGCCAGCCCGCAAACGCTGTGCCCTCGTACTGCACCCACAGCCTATAGCGCATGCGTCATGCTAGGTAGTCGCGCGCGAGCAGTTCAGCAATTTGTACGGCGTTCAAAGCCGATCCCTTACGAGTGTTGTCGAGCGCAATCCACAAGCGTACGGACGGAACTTCCTGCCGCACGTGGACGCAAGCCACGTGGGTCGCATCGCTACCGACCAACGTCGCTGGAGTCGGCAGGGGCAAAAGCGACTCGAAAGCCGCGGCAGTGGCGCTCGCCAACAAAATCCCCGGTGCAGTACGCAGTTGTTCCTCGATGCGACTGGCTTCGACAGGCGTTTCCAGCAGCACTTCGGCGACGACGGCCATCCCGTAAAACACCGGCACCGACACGCGCGTGACGCCGATCGGCAGTGTCGGAGCCGCTAAAACGGCTCGTACCTGTGCGGCGACGATGTCTTCCGGTGCTGCGCATCGCAAAGGGGCTCGACCCCCGCCGGCCAGCGGCATCACGTTGAACGCCACGCGCTGCGGAAACAACTCCGGTTCATCTGGCTCGGCACCACTCAACAACGCATGCACTTCGTGCTCCAAAAGGTCGACGCCGCGCCGGCCTGCGAGGGATAGGGGGTCCAACACGGTGGCCAATATCCCTCTCAAGGAGGCACACTGCCGTAGCGGATGCACTACGACACTCAGCGCGATGGCCGCAGGGTCAGGGCTGGCCACGGCGCGCCGCTCGCGTGCCTTAGCCAAGTCACCGGCGTTGACTTCAGGAACAACGAGAATATCGTCTTGCCGCTCGCCGCCAGCCGCGCTCAAGTCGATCACGAATGTGCCTGCAGCCACCGCCCGTTCCCTCCACGAGCGTGCGACGTCCTGCGGGCAGGCCAAAAACACCAAATCCAGACCCGCGAGATCGGTCTCGGAGCGTAGCTCTTCGACCCGAACGTCGGCTTCGTCCACTTCCTGACCCGCGGAGGCGCTGCTGGCAAACAAACGCAAGCGCTGGAACGGAAACCCGCGCTGAGCCAGCACGGCGACAATTTCCCGGCCCACCGTGCCTGTGGCCCCAATTACCGCAACGTTCCAAGCGGATTTTTTCATGTTTGCGGGTGGCGCGCTGCGATCGCCTCGACCACGGCTGCGCCCATTGCGGCGCAGCCCACCACTGAGCAACCGGGCTGCGTGAGGTCAGCCGTCCGTAGTCCGCGCGCGACGACTGTGCCCACCGCTCGTTCTACCGCGCGGGCTGCGGCCTCTTGCCCCAGCGAATGGCGTAGCAACATGGCCGCTGAGAGAATCGCCGCCAGCGGATTGGCCTTGTCTTGCCCGGCAATGTCGGGCGCACTGCCGTGGATCGGTTCGTAAAGGCCGCGGGGCAAGCCCAGCGAGTTCCTCGCCTCGCCGAGCGATGCGGAAGGAAGCAGCCCCATAGAGCCGGCAAGCATCGAGGCTTCGTCGGTGAGAATATCGCCAAACAAATTCTCGGTGGCGATGACGTCGAAGTCGCGGGGGCGGCGCAAGAGGTGCATGGCCATGGCATCCACCAACACGTCCTCGTAAGCGACGTCGGGGAATTCCCGTCGCACTTCGTGGGCGACCTCGCGCCACAAGCGGGAAGACGACAGCACATTGGCTTTGTCCACCGAGGCCAAGCGACCGCGGCGCTGGCGGGCCAAACTGAATGCAGTGCGCATGAGGCGCGCAATTTCCTGCTCCGTGTAAATCATCGTGTCCAGAGCTTCGCGCCCGTGCGACCCGGTGCGACGCTCGCTGGGCCGGCCAAAGTAAATGCCTCCGGTGAGTTCGCGTACGACCACCAAGTCCACTCCTCGAATCACCTCGGCTTTGAGAGGCGAGGCCTCGAGCAACTCGGGGAACGGTTTGACGGGCCGCAAGTTCGCATACAATCCCAGTTCCTTGCGCAAGCCCAGCAAGGCTTGTTCCGGGCGAACAGGAGCTTGCGGATCGTCCCACTTCGGCCCGCCCACGGCGCCCAACAGCACAGCATCGCACTGGCGGGCCGCCTCCAGAGCGGCCTCTGGCAAAGGCTCGCCGAAGCGGTCGATCGCGGCGCCGCCGATGATGGCGGTTTCGAACTCCAAGGCAAAGCCGAACAGCTCGGCACATCGTTCCAAGGCGCGTTGCGCCTGAGCAGTGACCTCCGGGCCAATCCCATCCCCAGGCAAAATCAGTATCCGCACCCGCTGCCTCCCCTACATTCGCCGCTCACGGTTCCTCGCCGGAGATCTGGCGATAGCGCGTGCGGCGATTTTGAATTTTGTTGAGCGCGTTCACATAGGCGAGTGCGCTGGCGTGGACAATGTCCGTGTGTGCTCCCTGGCCCGTGGCCGTGACCCCGTCCACACTGATCAGGCAGGAAACTTCACCCATGGCATCCGTGCCACCGGTAATTGCCTTCACCGCGTACCGTTCGAGTCGAGGTTGCACTCCAACCACGTCCGCAATGGCCTTGAAGCACGCGTCCACCATGCCGTCCCCTTCAGCAGCGCCTTGCTTGACCGTTCCATCCACCCGCAAGCGCACCTGTGCTCGGGGCACGGCATGCGTGGCCGCAGCGACATCCAGTTCGAGGAGTTCCAAATAGTCCGGCCCGCGCACCGCTTCTTCGGTGACGATGGCGAGGATGTCCTCGTCGTACACGAACTTCTTGCGGTCCGCCAACTCTTTGAACTTGGCGAACGCTTTGTTCATGTCCACGCCGTAAATGTCTACCCCAAGCTCCTTCAGCCGCTCCGCAAAGGCATGGCGACCGGAATGTTTGCCCAGCACGAGTTTGTTGCTGGGCAGGCCAATGGATTCGGGGCGCATGATCTCGTACGTCAGCTTGTCCTTCAAAACCCCGTCCTGATGGATGCCGGCCTCGTGTGCAAATGCGTTGTCTCCCACGATGGGTTTGTTCACCGGAACGACCAGCCCGGTGATCTGCGAGAGCAAGCGGCTCGTCTGGTAGATTTGCTCGGTGACGATATTTGTGCGCACCTGGAAGAAGTCATTGCGGGTGTGGATCGCCATGACCACTTCTTCGAGCGAGGTATTGCCCGCACGCTCCCCGATCCCGTTCACTGTGCACTCCACCTGACGAGCGCCGTTGCGCACCGCGGCCAAAGAATTGGCCACGGCCATGCCGAGATCGTTGTGACAGTGAGCGCTCCAGACGACACGGTCGCTACCCGGCGTATGCTCGATGAGGTACCGAAACAACGCACCGAATTCTTCCGGCACCGCATAGCCGGTGGTATCCGGCACATTGACTACGGAGGCCCCGCAGCGGATCACCTCGCTGAAGACTTGCACCAGGTAATCCCAATCCGACCGTGACGCATCTTCGGCCGAGAACTCTACGTAATCCAGATATTTCCGGCAGTACTCCACGGCCCAGCAGGCTGCGTCCAGCACCTCTTGGCGGCTCATCATGAGCTTGCGTTCGAGGTGCAAGTCCGACGTCGCGATGAACACGTGGATCCCCGGGTGACGTGCCTTTTCCACTGCCCGAATGGCCTGCACGATATCGTGCTCGCGCGTGCGCGCTAGGCTCAGGACCACCGGCCGAGAAACCGTCTCCGCTACTTTCGCCACTGCCTCGAAATCCCCTGGCGAGGAAGCCGCAAACCCGGCTTCGATGACATCCACGCCCAACCGTTCGAGTTGGCGTGCCACCAGCACTTTTTCTTCCACATTCATGCTGGCGCCCGGCGATTGCTCGCCGTCGCGCAACGTGGTGTCGAAGATCCTGACAACGTTCGGATCCTGCTGCATCATCTTTCGTACTCCCTTCTCTTCTTTGGTTTCGATTCACCCACCATGCAAAACCGCTCGGCGCACCGCCGGGGGGAGTTGCCCGCGGCGCAAATAAAAACGCCACGGGCAGTGCCTCCCGCCCGTGGCGTCCTGCGGTTTCGTTTCAACAATTCACGTCCCCGCAGGCGCACCGGGCGGGCGACGAAGCAACAGCTCCGCGAGCAACCCTAAACCCAATGCACCGCGAGAAACGTTCGAAATAACCATGGCGACGAGGCTCGGCAGTAAACGACTTCCGGTGCCTTGTCAAGCGAAAGCGCGTTGGCGAAACCGGGGCGGCCACAAGCGTCGCCCCTAACGTGCCCCAGGGACTTTTCTCGAGAGGGAAGGGACGATCGTGCAGCGTAGGGGCGACCGGCCGGTCGCCCCTACAAGCTGGCGGTGTTCCGAAGCCGACTCTATGGAGCAGCGCCCGCACCGGCGCCGCCCGCAGATGGCCGAGCATGCTGGCTTGCAACCGTGCCCCCGGTTAGAGAGCGCGCTCATGGCCAACATTCGAGTGCGACAAGAGCTTTACTCGGGAAGGCACGGGTACGACTATCCACCACTCGACCCCGAGACGGCGCGTATCATCGCCGCGCGATTCAACGAAGACAACCGGTTTTTCCCCGGCTTGCTCGGCATCCGCGTCGTCGAGCTTCGTACCGGCTATGCGCGGCTCGAGCTGGAGAACCGGCAGCAACTCATGCAACCGGCGGGGGTGATGCACGGGGGAGCGAGTTTCGGGCTGGCGGATACGGCTGTCGCCGCCGCGCTGGCCACACTGTACGAGGCCGGCACGGTACTGCTCACCATCGAGATGAAGATCAACTACTTGGAGCCGATCTTGCTCGGTGTGGTCACCGCCGAAGCGTTTGTGTTGCGGGCGAGCAAGCGGAGCGCGTACGCCGAGGTAGATATTTGGGCCAACGGCCAATTGGCGGCGCGCGCCACCACCACGTACATGATCCGCCCGCCAGTACCGAATGCGTAACTCGGCACCGCCGCGCACGGGCACGGTGGAGGCCGGCGCATGTGCTGGCGTACGGGCGAACAGTGCGCCCGCAGAGAAACGGTGGACTTCCCCTTTCCGCTATGGCTAAACGGCGTCCGTGACTTCATCGGCGAAAGGAACGATCATGCCGGCACGGATGACCTGGAGTCTAACCTGTTTGGCGCTCTACCTGTTCACCCTGCTTGCTGGCTGCGGCGGAGGTGGCAACGGTGGCCCGGCCGTGACACCAGCAACGCCCACGCGTACCCCGACGCGCACGCTCCGCCCAGGCGAGCCGACGTTTACGGCAACGCGGACAATCCCCCCGCCTGCTCCCACGCCGACGCAAACTCCGGTGCAAGTTTTGCCGGGAAGCCGAGGCATCGTGGACACGGTACGCGTCGCCCCCCCGGGCGCGGTCGTCGCCGTGCCGGCCGGAGTCTATGAACCTTTCCGCTTAGGAGCCGAGGATTTGCCGGGTCCGGTGCGGATCGTTGCGGATATCACCGGCGCACTCACCGGTTTCCCCGCCGGCGAAGTGGTCATCAACGCTCGGGGTGGGGCGACCGGAGTGCTCTTGGAGGGCGTGAGCGACGTGACACTGGATGGCTTCACCGTGCGCGATGCCGCCCGGGCGGGTATCGAGGTGCGAGACAGTGCCAACCTGACACTGGTGAATCTCGTGGTTCGCAGTAACACCCGGGACGGAATCCGCATCTTGCAAAGCGACGGGGTGCGGGTGTGGAACAACCTGCTCCTCGCCAACGGCGGCGCCGGCGTGGCCTTGCTCGGGGCGTCGAACGTAGCGGTGGTCAACAACACATTCTACGGCAACATGGGCAGTGGGCTTGCAGCCGGCGCTCCCGAGTTCCCCGCAGAGAACGTGTTCGTTCGCAACAACATCTTCATCGCCAACACGCCCTTGGGGATTTTCGCTGACCCCATCACCGTCGGCGTGGACAGCAACTACAACCTCAACCGCGACCGCGCTCTCAACGTGCCGCGGGGTCCGAACGATCTCGATGTGGATCCGTTTTGGCTCGATCCCCGCAGCCCAGACGGCTTTCGCATCCCGGGCACGGACGACGAGTGCCGTGGAGGTAGTGCCATCATGGATGCGGGCGATCCCGGGACGGATCCCGAGCTCGTGGCGATCTTGGCACAACGGACAATTCAGGTGGACAACAAGGCGGACTGCACTGGGGTCGGCTGTTGCCCGCCCGGCTGTGCTCCGGGAACCGAATTAGAGTGCACTCGGATTGGTGTTGTGGATTTGGGTTATCACTACCCGATTCGCTGAAAAGACTCTCCTCTCGCGCTTTGGCTAGTGAATGACTGCGAAAGGCACGCTTTCGCTCTCCCCGGTGGCATGCGGGGAGGGCGAGGTTACTCCGTGGTCGGCTCTGGGGTGAGCGGTTCTGCTCCTTCTTCCTGGGCCGACCCGCTCTTCTTCGCTTCCCGCCGCTCTAGGCGCTTGCGCATTTTCTCTTCTTGCTTGAGCTTGCGCGCCATTTCTTTTCTGCGTTTCTGATCGCGCTTGAACGTTTTTCCGCCGGCCATGGTTGGGGTGCTCCTTTCCTTGTCCGCAATTCTGCTCCGTTTTGCCATCCTCTTCGGTGGCCAAGCTGCGGACCCCGAGCCCGATAAACCTACCACCCTTTTGACCGCACCGCAAACTCAGGTGCAACACACCGTGCACCCAGGGCGCAGTTTGCCGTCCACTCGACCAAGCACAGTGCAATCCGTTCCGGAAGGCACGGAAAGAAATTGCTCGCCGGCGACCTCTTCGAGGCCAGAGGGTCACACGAGCTGCCCGACGGGACACTGAACCGCCCCTTGGGTGTTCGAGATGTATAGGGCCGGATGAGGAACCCGACGTTGAAGCCCCAGTAGGGTGCGCGCTTGCCTTCCATCGGCAGTGCCGACACATGTGCCGTGTCTAGGATGCCGGACACGTCGGCATCGCCCTTCGGGGGCCGAGCAACCGGACGCGACGCAGTGCATCACTGGCATTCATTGGCGGTTTTGAGTGCGACTTTGCTCGCGTGTCTTCGCAGACATCCCCCGTGCAGCGCGCTATAAGCGCGGGGAATTTCGATCGAGGGATGGTCATGACGCGCGACGAAAAACTTCGATTAGCCGTAAGCGTGGCTCGGGCCGCTGCCCGCTCGGGAGAGTACCGCAGGCTGGACAAACTCATTGAAATCGTTTTCCGCAAGCTCGAAGAACTGGCGCCTTCGATAGACGAAGACGAGGTGGATCGTGGCTTTAAGCTCTAACGCGCTTGGTTGCTGGCTGAGGTGGGCGCGATGGGGCGTGGTGTGCGCTTTCAGTCTCGCGCCAAGCGTTCGTGGCCACGCCGTGGCGCCAGTGGTGGACGCAAGCGTGGTACCTTTGTACGGAGGCGAAGAAGTCACCGTGGAAGCCGTGGTTCAGGCCGCCCGCCGCGAAGGTAACGTCATACGTTTACAGCTTGCTCAGAGTCCCGTGCAAGTCGAAGCGGTGCTCGTGGAGGGGCTTCTGAGCCGCTTCCCATTCGATGCCGAACGGGAACTGCCCGGCAAAACCGTGCGTGCGAGTGGGCTGGTGCGAGAATTTCGCGGCCGCTGGGAAGTTGTCGTGCGCGATCCGCAAAATTTGCTCGTGATCGGGAAAGGCGAATTGCCGCTCGGAACCTCGGGTCCCCGGTCGCAGGTGCAAGCCTCGCCAGGTATTGCACCCCATGCCTCGGCCCCGGGGTCTATGGAAGCCGGGCGCCTGGAGAACATCGAATCACGATTGCAACGTCTCGAAGCGAGGCTGGAAGCGCTGGAACGACGAAATCTCTCGAGCGCGCCCGGGCCGGCCAGCGAGCGCGCCACTGAGGACGAACGTTTGCGCAAAGTGGAGTTTCGCCTCCGGCAGTTGGAACAAAAACTCGAACGGAGGCCCTGAACCGTGGTTGCTGCTGCCCCGGCACCTGCTCGACCGCTGCGCTCCTTGTTCTCCTTTCTCGCAAAACTCGCCGTCACCGTGGCTGCCTTTTACCTGTTGCTGCAACATCCCGTGGAAACCGAAACGGGCGCAAAGGTATCGGCGATCGAGGCGATTGGGAACTACCTACCACGAATCGATACCGCCACCTTTTGGCGTTTTGCTCTGGTCGCGTTTCTGGTCCGGGTGTGCGGAATCGTGTGTTCGATGCTCCGCTGGAATTTGCTTCTCCGCGGCCAGGGCTTGCACTTTCCGCTTTGGCACATCTTCACCACGTTTCTGATCGGGAGGTTTTTGGGGACGTTCTTGCCCTCCACCATTGGTTTGGATGGCTACAAACTTTACGACGCGGCTCGCTTTACCGGTCGCACTGCTGAGGCCGCCGCCGCTACCGTCATCGAAAAGGGGCTCGGGATCGTCGGCATCTTTCTGTGTTTCTTGGTCACGTTTCCCCTCGGGCACGCCATCCTCGGCCCGCGCGCCGCCAGCGTGGGTTGGGTAACGATTCCGCTGGCGGCTTCGATCACCGTTTTGTTCTTCGCCGTGTTACTGCACCCGCGCTGGCTGTTGTGGTTGCTCGATCTCTTCTCGGAATTTCGGCGCGGCCGCATCGGCGGCTTCGTTGCCCGCCTTCACTCCGCGGCCGCCGCATACCGCGGCCAAAAGCGACTGTTACTGGGTGCGGCCGTACTCAGTTTTGGGGTGCATTTTTTCACAGCGGTCACCTACTTCTTCACCGCCATTGCGGTAGGCGCTCATCACGCGGAGTTCTGGGAAGTCGTGTTCGGTTCCACCATCCAAATTTTTGCCACCGTGATGAGTCCGTTCACGATTGCGGGTGAAGGCGTGCGAGAAATTGTACAGGCTTTGGTGCTGGCGCACCGAATTGGTTTGGAAACCTCGATTTTGTCTGCGGCCTTGGGCTTTTGGGCCGCGGAAGCGCCCACTCTCATCGGTGGCATCTTTTACCTTCTCCGCGATGCCTCGTACCGTCCGGCAGTTCGCATCGCGCCCCGTGCAGGGGAGTAGCCGGGCCGCGGAGCAATCCAGCTCGGGCGCCTGGAGACGGCCGGCCTTCGTTTGGATTTACTTTACAACATCGGCAGGCTCGAGTAAGAGCGGTGGCCGATGACGGAGCCTGTTATGCACCTGGCAGTGGATGCAGAGGACGTGCGACTCTTGCTTGCGGTTTTAGAAGCGCACGCAACGATGCTCTCTCACGAGATTCACAAGGCCGCCACGCGCGAGTTTCGCAAACGGCTCGAACAGGAAGAAGAACGCACCAAGGCACTGATCGCTCGCCTGCAACACCTCCAAGCGAGCTAGCATCCGAGAGAGCCCCGCAATGGGCAGCGATGCTGCCGGGGGTTTCCTAGTGCCTGGAAACGACGCCGCGGCCGTCGGGCGGTGAAACTCCTCCGATGCCACTCGACACAAGATGCGCTCGTTGTTTTACCCCAAGAACCACACGAAATAGTAAAAATGGGACATCCACCGTTGGGAAGCGTAACGGGCGCGGGCAGGGGGCTTCGCAACCAAGAGGGAGCTGTGCGCGTTAGACCCGGCAGGCAGCCGAGAGCATACAACGTGCGTCACAGAGCTCCGCTCGCAATGGGCGATCGACAACGAGAGACAAGCCTGCCGAAAAGCTGCAGCCGCAGCATTCCCCATCGCATTTCTCGGTTTCCGAGTTACTCGCACGCAGAGTTGCCACCCTTCCGAAGAAAACCCACCCGCCCGATTGAGTACGGAGCCGTTTCGCGATAAACACTCCGCTCGTGGCAAACCCAGTGTCGAGCGAAATTCGTAACCTAGCCCGTTACCGCGAGGCGCTGCGCAAGCTGTTCCGCAGCACGGAGCTGGCAGCGCGCAAAGTGGGGCTCACCCCGCAGCAACATTCGCTGCTCCTCGGTGCGGCCGCGCTCGGAGGCTCGGAGGGTGTGACCATTTCGCGCCTCGCCGATTTTTTGCAGTTGCGCCACCACACCGTGGTCGAGCTCGTGGATCGGGCCGAGGCGCACGGATACGTCATCCGCAAGGAAAATCCTGAAAACCGGCGGGAGGTTTTGGTCATCTGCACTCCCGCAGGATGGCGCAAGCTCAATCAGCTCGCCACCGAGCATCGCCGGGAGCTACAGTTCATGCGCCGCCGCATGGACATTCTGGACATCGAGCGCACTTCTCCGCGCGGGCCGCAGCGGGCGTAGCATTTCCTGCGCTGGGGTAGCTCTATGCTATCCCGGGTCGCGCGTCTCGCCAAAGTAGAGGGCCTGGTAGCGAAGGTAATGGGTCCACACGCGTTTTACGTAGTCGCGGGTTTCCCGGTAGGTAATGTCTTCTACGAACTCGTCCGGCGGTAACCCGCGAGTGCGCGCCGCCCAGCGCCGCGCTGCCTCCTCGCCGCCGTTGTAAGCCGCCAAGGCCAACAGGGGGTCGTCGCCAAATCGGTCGAGAAGTTCCCGCAAGTGCCGGGCGCCCAGGGCAATGCTTCGCCCCGGATCGAAGAGATCCGTTGCCCGGAGTACCCACCCGAGGCTGGTTGCGACTTGCTCGGCTGTGCCCGGCAACAACTGCATCAGGCCACATGCCCCTGCAGGAGAACAAATCTCGGGATCGAACAGGCTTTCCTGCCGCATCACGGCAAGCAGGAACAAGGGATCCACCCGATGAGCGCGCGCCGCTTCGTCCACCAGCGTGAAAAACGCCAGTGGGTACTCCAGCCGCTCCCGCTCCGCACGGGGCATGTCCGGCCACGAGGAGAGACGCCGAAGCAAATCAGCATAGGCGTGGCTCTGGAACGATGCAGCCACGAGGAATGTTCGCCACGCACTGTCCCCGGCGGGAGCAGCCGCAGCGAGGGCGGCCAATTCCTTGCGCGCCAGGGGAGTGACCCCAGCAGCCAACAAGTGTTGCCAGCGTGTGTAGTGAAACCGGTCGACCCCCGCCGGAGGTGGAACGGAAGTCGGCTCTGGTGGGGCCACGCTCAGCCCCGCCAGGCGAAACGGTTGGGAGCCGAGGCCACTTAGTCTGCGCCGCGCCAAGTCGGCATAAAAGCGCGGCCGGCCGGAAGTGAGCCGCCGGTAAATCGCGATGGCCCGCGACCGGTTCCCTTGCTGCTCCCAAGTGCGGGCCAGCCAGTACTGCGCCCGCTCGTCGTCCGACCCCAAGCGTTGAAACGCCGCCGCGGCAGCCGCCCAGTTTTGCTGCTTATACGCGACCCAGCCACGCCACCAAAAGAGTTCCTGTTGGGCTTCACGGTTCCACACCAGTGATTCGGCTTCGCGCAGCAACTGCTCCGCACGGACCGCTGCCCCGCCCGTATAGGCAATGCGCGCTCGAGCGATGGCCGCCTTTGGAGCTTCATCTGCTGCAGGATAGCGGCGCAGCAATTCCGCGAACACACGGTCGGCTGCGGCATCCCGATTGCGGTTCCACAAGACCGTGCCCATGCGGTACAGCGCCGCGGACGCCACGCGGCTTTCCGGATAGCGCTGCGGGACCGCCCACCAACCCGTGAGCGCGTCTTCCCACTGACCGAGGCCGTATGCCACATCGGCAAGCACAAACAGGGCGCGAGCACGGACTTCTGCGTCGGCCGCCAACAAGAGAGGTTGCGCAAGCTCTTGGGCGAGCCGCCAGTCGCGATCACGCACGGCCCATTCCGCTTCCTCGATTCGAAGGCGCTCTTCCGGCAGCACGCCCGCATGGGCCGTACGTGCGCTCGCCAGAGCCTGGCGGGCTTGCTCGCGCACGGAGGCAGCGCGCGCCTCGCGCCACACCCGGCGATATGTATCCACGGCGGCCGCGATCGCACCTTCGCGTTCGTCGCAGCGTGCCATGACCAGCGAGGCGCGCTGGCGCAGTTCATCCGGCGGTGCAGACGCCAACACCCGCGCCGCCCAAGCCCGGGCGCGGGCCACTTCGCCTTTTTTCTCCGCTTGCTCCCCCAAGAAGACCGCAGCCTCTAAAAAAAACACGCTGTGGGGAAAATTTTGCGTCAACCGGCGCATGGCCTGCGCAGCGCGGTCCGGGTGGCCCAGGCGCATCGCCGCTAAACCTGCGTGATACCAACAGTGGTCCGCGAGTTCGGGGTAAGCACGCGCCAGCCGAGCGAATCCGCGATAGGCTTGTTCGTGATGCCCCTGTTGCCACGCTTGCCAGGCATCGTGAAAGGCTCGCTGTTTGACCCGCGCGCTGCGCCAGCGAAGCCACACCGCGCCCGGATCCGGCCATTCATGCGCACCACATCCGCTGAGCGTTCCAACCAACGCCGCCAGCACCAACCACCCGAACTGCCGCATGAATGCCCCGGTTAGCAAACCCGTTCGCTTGCAGCGATGCGGCGAGTTTGCGAACAAAGCTGGGCCATGTCGCCCCCGGTGGTTCTGGCTTCGGCTTCCCCGCGTCGTCGGGAATTGTTGGCCTCGCTCGGGGTCGCTTTCCTCGTCGAGCCGGCAAACGTGGAGGAAATCCCCGCCGCCCACGAAACGGTAGAGAGCTATGTTCGACGGCTAGCTGCAGACAAGGCTGTGGCGGTATCGCTTCGGCATGCACACAGCCTCGTTTTAGGCGCCGACACCGAGGTGGAGTTGGACGGTACCATTCTGGGAAAGCCTCGTGATGCGAACCATGCTGTCGCCCTGTTGCGCCAGCTTTCGGGCCGCACCCACCGCGTGTGCACGGGCGTGTGTGTGGCGCGCCGCGGCGAGGTTCTGGAGGCGTTTGCCGTGCAGAGCCTGGTGACCTTCCAGCATCTTTCGGACGCCGAGATTCGAGCCTACGTGGCCAGCGGGGAGCCGCTCGACAAAGCTGGAGCGTACGGCGCGCAAGGCCGAGGTCGGGATTTGATCGCCCGAATCGAAGGTTCGCTCACCAATGTGATCGGACTGCCGCTGGCAGAAGTCGCAGCGTGCTTGCGCCGCTACGGCGTGCTCGGCGACATCCGCTTTCCTCCGGTGTTGGAGAGATGACCCAGGAAATTGCAGATCGCGTGGCCTTGGTTCGGGAGCGGATCGAACGAGCGGCGCGACGCACGGGGCGCCATCCGTCCGAGGTACGTATCGTCGCCGTGGCCAAGACACAGCCGCCCGAAGCGATTCAGGCTGCTGTCGATGCTGGAATCGAAGACATCGGCGAGAACTACGTGCAAGAGGCGCGGGCCAAGGCCAGCATGGTCCGCGGCCCAGTCCGCTGGCACATGGTGGGTCACTTGCAGCGCAACAAGGTCAAGGCTGCGCTGGAAATTTTTCGCCTCATTCACAGTGTAGACAGTGTTGCATTGCTGGAAGAGATCGAAGGCCGCGCCCGCCGAGCCGGTTTGCCGCGCGTGGACCTGTTGTTCGAGGTCAATCTTGCCGGCGAGGCTTCCAAAACTGGGGTCGCTCCCGCAGCTCTCGAGGTGCTGTTTCGTGCGCTGCGAGATTGCCGGCATGTGTGCGTGCGCGGCTTGATGTGCATCCCGCCGCCACCTCGGCATGCGGAAGATAGCCGGCCGTATTTCCGGCAGTTACGCGAGCTGCGGGACACTTGGCAGCGGCTCGGGCTTCCGCAAGCACCGTTGCAAGAATTGTCCATGGGGATGAGCGACGACTTCGAAGTTGCTGTCGAGGAGGGAGCTACTTTCGTGCGCATCGGGCGCGCCATTTTTGGTGAGCGACCCCCTGCGCATTGACGGAAGAAATCCGGAGCACCGGACGCTCGCAACGCAAAGGAGGCAAACGCATGGCCCGCAGTCAGAGCACATCCACGAAGTCCAAAACCCGCGCCACCGCCCGCACGAAACCTTTGCCGCCCATTGGATTCATTGGCG
Source organism: Candidatus Binatia bacterium (assembly GCA_026004215.1). Classification (GTDB taxonomy): domain Bacteria; phylum Desulfobacterota; class Binatia; order HRBIN30; family HRBIN30; genus HRBIN30. Next base: position 168,666 of record BPIR01000002.1, on the reverse strand, counting down.
CTGGCAACATGGCGGGGGCGATGTTGCGTGGCTTGGTGCACGCGGGGCTGGCGTCGCCCCAGTCACTCATCGCGAGCGATGTCGATAAAGCGAAACTCGCTGCCCTGAAGCGCGAGCTGAAAATTGCCACTACCCCGAGCAACCGCCAGGTCGTGGAGAGATCGCCGGTGGTCATCCTGGCGGTGAAACCGCAAGACTTAGAGGGCGTGCTCCAGGAGCTGCAGGGAGCCATTGGGCCGAAACACCTGGTGGTGAGTATCGCCGCCGGGGTGCCGACAGCCCGCATCGAGGCGCTCCTGGGCGCAGAGGTGCGGGTGCTGCGCGCCATGCCGAACACGCCGGCTCTGGTCGGCAAGGGCATGACCGTAGTGGTGCGCGGCCGTTTTGCCACGCCGGCAGATTTGAAGATCGGCCTGCAAATCTTCTCTGCGGTGGGCGACGCGGTGGACGTAGATGACGAGCGCATGCTGGACGCCGTTACCGGGCTGAGCGGCAGCGGCCCGGCTTACGTGTACTTATTTGCCGAAGGCTTGATTGCGGGCGGTGTGGCCGCCGGACTCACTGCCGCTTTGGCCGCACGGCTGACCTTCCAAACGATCGCCGGTGCGGCCGCGATGATGCAGGAAACGGGGCAACCCCCTGAAGTTTTACGGGCACAGGTGACCTCGCCTGGCGGAACCACACTGGCGGGTCTAAGCGAGCTCCACCGGCGGGGGTTCAAAGACGCGCTCGTGGCCGCCGTGATTGCAGCCACGCGGCGATCCCAAGAATTGGGTCGCAAATAATAAGTGGGTAGACATGTTTCGCAGCCATCGGCCCCTTGGCAGCGGGTTTCGGGCGCAGCGTTCCATGGTACTTGCTCGGCGGGGCATGGTTTGTACGAGCCAGCCTCTGGCCACGAATGTGGGCGTGGAGGTGCTTCGGCAAGGAGGTTCGGCCATCGATGCGGCCATTGCCGCCAACTTAACGCTCTGCGTCGTGGAACCGTACAACACCGGGCTCGGCGGCGACTGCATGCTTCTGTACTGGAGCGCGAGCGAACGGAAGCTGTACGCACTCAACGGTAGTGGACGAGCCCCGGCATCCTTGACACTGGAGTTGTTGCGAGAACGGGGGCATTCCTCGATGCCCTTGGTGGGACCGCTGAGTATCACGGTCCCCGGGGCAGTACGGGCTTGGGCCGATGCACATGCACGCTTCGGACGCCTGGCTTGGGAGAGCTTGTTTGCCGGGGCCCTGGACTACGCCAGCAACGGTTTTCCGGTCAGCGAAGTCATCGCTTGGGAATGGCAAACGATTTTCCATGCTGGCCTGCTGCAAGACCCACAGGCGCGATGGTGGTTTTCCGTCGAGGGCGAGCCGCCACAACTCGGTCAAGTGATCCGGCTTCCGGCGCTCGCAGAGACTCTGCGCAATCTCGCCCGCAACGGGCCGGATTGGTTGTATTCCGGTCCGTTTGCCGAAGCCGCGGCACGCGCGGTTACCCAGCAAGGGGGCGTGCTTTCTGTACAAGATTTCCGGGAACACGCGTCGTCTTGGGTGGAACCCATCGCCACCACCTACCGCGGCTTCGAGGTGATCGAGTTGCCACCGAACACGCAAGGGCTTGCCGCTCTTCTGGCACTGAACATCCTCGAAAACTTCGACCTGTCGCGCTACGAACCATTCGCGCCCGAGGTGCACCACCTATCGGTGGAAGCCGTCAAACTGGCTCTAGCGGATCGCGCTCGCTACCTGGGAGATCCGGCGTGCGGCTCGGTGCCCGTGCGTGCTCTCCTCTCCAAAGACTACGCGCAAGGCCGCGCAGCACTCGTGCATCCCGCCAAGGCGGTGGCAAGGCCGCAAGCGGGGAGGTCCGTGCCCGGAGGCGACACCGTTTACCTGACCGCGGCCGACGCCGAGGGCAACGTCGCGTCGCTGATCAGCAGCCTCTATTTTCCTTTCGGTTCGGGCGTGGCGGTTCCGGAAACCGGCGCGGTGCTGCAAAACCGCGGGGCGGGGTTTGTTCTCGAACCCGGGCACCCCAACTGCGTGGCGCCTCGCAAGCGCCCCCTGCACACGATCATCCCGGCCATGGTGTTGCAGCAGGGGGCGCCGGTGGTTTCGTTCGGAGTGATGGGCGGCGATCACCAAGCGCAGGCCCATGTACAAGTAGTTTCGCGCTTGGTGGATTTTGGCGCGAATATTCAGGAAGCGCTGGACTGGCCCCGCTTTCACGTCATCGAGGGGAACCGTGTGGCATTTGAAGAGGAATTCCCGCCCGAAGTGCTGCAAACCCTCGCTCAGCGCGGGCACGCCATCGCCGACCCTAACGAGGTGCGCTTCCGGGGAGGGTTCGGGGGCGGCCAGGGGATTATGGTTCACCCGGCCACCGGAGCGTACTGGGGCGGCTCGGATCGGCGCAAAGACGGGGCCGCTATGGGCTTTTGAGCAATCGCTCGCTTGATTTTGCGGCCGTGCCTGCACCAAGTAGGAGCGCAGGAGGACCGCTACCGTGTGGACGGATCGCGAAGCCAAGGAGCAAATCATCCAAATTACCAACGAGTTGTTCGCGCACGGCCTGCTCACGGCCACCGGGGGCAACATCAGTGCCCGTGCGGCGGATGGGGAGACCATTTGGATCACTCCGAGCCAGTTGTACAAGGGTGGAATCCACGAAGACGACCTTGTACGCATCCGCCGCGACGGCTCGGTAGTGGAGGGAGCGCGCGTTCCATCGGTCGAATGGCAGATGCACTGGGGCGCGTACGAAGCGCGGCCGGACACAACCGGAGCCGTACACACGCACGCCCCGGTGGCCACTGCGTTCGGGATCACCAATCAAGTGTTTCCACCGATCAATACCGACGCGATCTTCCTCCGCGACACGCCTCTGGTGCCCTGGTACATGCCCGGCTCCAAGGAGCTAGCGGATGCGGTGCACGAAGCCCTCAAACACAGCCGAGGCTGCATCTTGCAGAACCACGGACTCATGACCGTGGATAAGACGCTCCGCAAAGCCGCTACCCGTGCGATGATGATCGAGGAGACCGCGAAGATTGTCCTGTATGTCAAGCAGTTCGGTGGCACGGTTTCGTACATTCCCGATGACTGGGTCGAGCGCCTGGCACCCCTCGCGGACTTCATTTGACCATCTCTAGAGATCCCTCGCATCGGTCGTTGCCTTTATGTCGCCGTTCTGTTCCAGCCGGCTCGGAACGTACAGGCGGATCCAACGGCGATGGCATTCGTCTTCGCTCATGGTTTGCGCAGGGGAGGGTTTGGATCGCAGGTGGCGGCACAACATGACGGCCACGGTGTCGGGGCGAACGATGTCGGCCCGTTGTAGGACCGATCCGTCCGGGTCGCCCCCGCCCGTGCACGATCTTCCCCGCTCCCCGGAAGTCGTAGGGGCGACCCTTGCGTTCGCCCCCGCCCGTGCATTGTCCCCCCTGGAAGTTGTAGGGGCGACCCTTGTGGTCGCCCGAGGGGCATCTGTGCACAGTTCGACCGGATAGCGAATATCACCTGCCTGCGGGGGATGGGCGATGGTGTCCGTGGCTGCCGCGTTTGCGGAGACCTCCGTCGAGGAACGCCAACACGGCTTCGGAAAAGACATCGTTGCGATCCCCGGCAATCATGTGCCCGGCGCCCGCGACGTCCACATAATCGGCATGAGGCACGGCATCGAGAAACTCGGCCACACTCTCGTGGCTGATCACATCGCTCATCCGGCCGCGAATCAGGAGGGTGGGGATCGCAAGTTTTCTCGCCGCAGCGAGGAGACGCTCCGGTTGCCGGGAGGCGTCGGGCCTCTTGGTGCCGAGCACGAACTCCGGATCCCAATGCCACCGGTAACGCCCCGAAGAGTCACGGCGCAAATTTTTTTCGAGCCCGGAAAGATCCTTGGGCCTCGGGCGGTGCGGCAAGTATGCGGCCACGGCGTCGGCGGCTTCCTCGATGGAGGCAAAACCATCCAGATGGCGGCGCATGAAATCTACAATGCGCTGCACACCGTCGGGCTCCATGCGCGGAGCGATATCTACGAGCACGAGAGCAGAAAACGCCTGGGGGTCCACTTCTCCGGCGAGGAGGAGCGCCGTGACGCCGCCGAGCGACGCGCCAACGACAACCGGAGGGTCAGGCAAGGCGCGAACGACGGCGTGCAAGTCTTGCACAAAGGTTTCAATCCGATAGTCGCCGTCCGGTGCCCAGTCGCTTTCTCCGTGGCCGCGCAAGTCGAGAGCGATGGCGCGCCATCCGTGGGTCGCTACCCGAGCGGCCGTGTCTCCCCAGGCGTGCCGGGTTTGCCCCCCTCCGGGTAGGAACAACACGGAACGTGCCCCGGCTCGGCCCCAAGCGTCGCCCCGCAGGCGCACGCCACGAAAGCCCTCGAACTCGACGGGTTCCTGTAAGATGCTCATCATCGGTAAATGAACCGGGCAATGTTTGGACCGAGTGCGGGGTTACGTCAATCTGGCCAATTCTAGCCGGGGGTAGTGCGTTGTCTGCCCCGCGGGGGCCCGGCCACACTAGGGCCGCTGTCCGCCGGAACTTCGATGCCGGCCCACCATGATCTTGTGTGCCGGGCCGCTATCGTAGTACCACGCGCATCATGAGTTACTGGCTACGAGCTTGGGGGCCGCCTGGACGCCCGACTTCCGAGCCATCGTGTACCGAGATCAGTCCCGAGCTCGTCGTGGGCGAGTACTTGCTGCCGAGCGATGTGCCGTGGTTGGTTGCCACACTCGAAGTCCGCGCCGTGCTGAGTTTGCAAGACCATGCGGACCTCGTGGCCAAAAACATCGATTTGCGGGCTTTGGAACGAGCCTTTGGTACTCACGGTGTGGCGTTCCACCGGATTCCGGTGGCCGACGGCTCGCACACCGAGCTTTTGGCGGCGATCGACCCGGCGCTGGACTGGATTGCCCGGCAAGCGGCGGAAGGGCGGCGCGTGTACCTGCACTGCAACGCCGGCATCAATCGCGCGCCCACCGTGGCTATCGCCTACCTGCGGGTGAGCCGCGGCGTTGCGCTGGGGGAAGCGCGGCGCTGGGTACAGGAACGGCGCGCTTGTGTCCCTTATTGGACGGTACTGCAGGCCTGGGATCGTTCCCGGCCCAATTGAGGTGCTGGTGATTCCGCCGGCGAGGGGGGAAATACATACCACCGGCCCGCGGGAACGCGCACAAAGACGCGATCTCCCTTTTTGTACGGTTGCATACCGGCAAGGCGCGCGACCCAGCGCACGTGCCGCGCCTGCACCAGGCGCAAGTACAGCAGGGTTTCGTGCCCGAGTTGTTCGACGTGCTCCACTTCCGCCTCTTCCCATCCCTGCTCCTGCGAGCCCCGGCACTCGATCGCCTCGGGGCGCACTCCGGCGATGACGCTCTGCCCTGGTGAAACTGGCGCATGTTCGATGCAAGCCGGATCGATCGCCAATTCCAGCCCTTCGAGCTGCACGAACAACTGGCTGCCCGCCGCATGCAATTTGGCTGGGAACAAGTTCATGGGCGGATTGCCGATAAAGCCGGCCACGAATGCGTTTGCGGGATGTTCGTACAGGACTCGCGGAGGGGCCACCTGTTGCACGCGGCCGCGATCGAGCACGGCGACGCGGTGGCCGAGGGTCATCGCCTCGGTCTGGTCGTGCGTCACGTAAATCATCGTCGTGCGCGTACGCTCTTGGATTGCGGCAATTTCTGCGCGCACACTGACGCGCAACTTGGCGTCCAGGTTGGAGAGTGGCTCATCGAACAACGATACGGACGGCTCGCGGACCAGGGCGCGACCCATCGCGACGCGTTGCCGTTGCCCTCCCGAGAGCTCGCCCGGATAGCGCCGCAGCAAGGGCTCGATTTCCAGCAGCCGCGCGACGCGTTCGACTTTGCTTCGTTGCTCGGCGCGAGAAAGCTTGCGCATCCGCAAGGGAAAGGCCAGGTTTTCTTCCACCGTCAGGAACGGGTACAAAGCGTAATCCTGAAAGACCATCGCCACGTTGCGCTTTTGTGGGGGCACGTGATTCACGAGCTCCGAGCCAATCCAGACCTCGCCACGGGTGACTTCTTCCAACCCCGCGATGACACGCAGCAAGGTAGACTTTCCGCAGCCCGAGGGTCCCACCACCACCAGCAATTCCCCGTCGGCGATCTCGAGGTTGACGTCTTCCAGTGCCACCGCGCCACCGGGAAAAATCTTGCTGACGTTTTGCAGTGCCACCCGTGCCATGGTGCCTTCTGTTGCGTGGATGTACGTGCAGGAGAACTCTGGGGCAAGCCAGGAGAGATGGCAAAAACAGGCGTGCGGGGTGGAACGGTTGGGGCGAATTCGCAGGAACCAGAGGAGCCATGACTCGCGCATTGGCGAGTCCGTAGCCCCGCGTTGCCGGTGGCTCGGGGGCATCGCCCGCCGTCCGGAACCCGGCCGTTTTAGGCCCAATGCCGATTCTTGCATTGCCCGGGAGTGGGGCGGCCCGTATAATCCTGCCTGGTAGCGCGGCGGGTCGCTGGGAAAGAAGAACGACGATGGAACAGATTCGGACGCTCGGTCAACTCAAGGCAAGCGGCTATCAGGTCATGCCGGTCCGCGAGGAAATGCGCCAGAACTTGATTCGCATTTTGGAGCGGGGGGAGCGGCTGCTGCCGGGAATCATCGGCTTTGACGACACGGTGATTCCGGAGATCGAAAACGCCATCCTGGCTGGCCATCACATGGTGTTCTTGGGCGAGCGGGGGCAGGCAAAGTCTCGCATCATTCGCTCCCTAGTGCGCTTGCTCGATGCGGTCGTGCCGGCCGTAGAAGGCTGCCCAATTCACGACAATCCGTACGCGCCGATTTGCAAGCGCTGCCGTGCCTTGGCGGCAGAACTGGGCGATGCCCTGCCCATTGGGTGGGTGACGCGCGAGCAGCGGTATGGTGAGAAATTGGCGACGCCGGACGTCTCCGTGGCCGACCTCATTGGGGAAATTGATCCCGTCAAAGTCGCCGAGGGCCGCTATTTGGCCGACGAGGATACGATTCACTTCGGGATCATTCCCCGCACGAATCGCGGGATCTTTGCGATCAACGAGCTGCCGGACCTGACCGAGAAAGTGCAAGTGGGCCTCTTCAACTTGATGGAGGAAAAGGACGTTCAAATCAAAGGCTACAAGATCCGCCTGCCGCTCGATATCGTCATCGTGGCCAGTGCGAATCCCGAAGACTACACCAACCGCGGGCGCTTGATTACGCCGCTCAAGGATCGCTTCGACGCTCAAATCCGCACCCATTACCCGCGGCGATTGGAGGACGAAATTGCCATCATGGAGCAGGAAGCCGCCTTGCCTCGGTTCGCGAGCCGTCCCTTGTTGGTGCCGGACTTCATGAAAGAAATCGTGGCCCAATTGACGTTCGAGGCGCGGGCAAGCCAGGAAATCAACCAGGCCTCTGGCGTGAGCGTGCGCACGACCATCAACAATTACGAAAGCTTGCTCAGCAATGCGGAGAAACGCGCTATTCGCAATCAAGAGCCGGAAATCGTTCCGCGTATCAGTGACCTGCACGCCATGCTCGCTTCGACATCCGGTAAATTGGAGATCGAGTTTCTGGGTGACGAAAAAAGCCCAGTGGACTTGTTCGATCGCTTGCTCGATCGGGCCGTGCTGAAGGTGTTCGATCGCTGGTGCAAAGTGGACGACCTCCGCCCGATTCTCACATATTTCGAGCGCGGCGGCGGCGTCGAAGTTTCGGACATGATGCCTTCGGAGGAGTACCTCGAGGGGGTGCATGCCATTCCGGGGCTCGAGTCGGCCGTGCGCCGGTTCGGGAGCATCGAGAGTCCGGCGTTCATCGCTTCCGTCAGCGAGTTCTTGTTCGAGGGGTTGCACCAGCATCAAAAACTCAACAAGGAGCGGCAAGGCGGGCGCCTGACTTACCGGCAATGATGTGCGCCCGCAGGTGCCGCGAATAGGGATCGAGGACTCCCCATGCTCGTCACCCGTTACACCGTTTGGGATGGGCGGCAGCGACGGCCAGTCGATCCGGACCGTGTGTTTCAGGAACTCCGGCGTTACCTGGAGCACACAGACAATCTCGTCGAGGCGCTCGATTGGTTGTTGCGTCGCGGCGCTGAGTGGGAGGACGCTCGCCTTGTTGGCCTCGACGAACTGCTGGAGGAGGTCCGGCGAAAGATCCAAGAACAGTTCGAGCGATACAACTTGGACCACGCACTCGATACTTTGCGGGATCGTCTCGACGAGGTCTTGGAACTGGAACGGGATACGCTGCGCGGCCAACTCGGCGAAGACGCTTCGGCCCAAGATCGCCTCGACGCTCTCGACCGACTGCCGCGCAACCCCGGGCAAGCCATCCAGGCGCTGCAGAATTACCGCTTTACCGATCGGGACGCTGCGCGCGAGTTTGCACACCTGTTGGAGGAATTCGAGGACGCCGAAGAGTTGGAGCAATTCATCGGTCAGTACGGGCCTTTGTTCCGCGGCGCGGAGCCGCTGGATTACGAGGAGGCAGTCGAGGTCATGCACCTCGTGCAGCGACTGAAACGCCTGGAGAACGCTTTGGCCCACCAGGCCTTCGATGAGATCGACAGCGAGGATTTGGAAGAATTGCTCGGGGTAGATGCCGTGGTCGCTGTGGAGCAACTGCGCGCCATTCGCACGATGCTCGAAGACGCGGGTTACCTCGTGCGCGCCGGCGAGCGCTTGCAACTCTCCCCCAAAGGGGTGCGCCGGCTCGGCCAATTGGCCTTGCAGGATATTTACCAAGGGCTCCTGCGCGACCGCTTCGGGGGCCACGCGACGGAGTATCGCGGGAGTGCGCAATTGCGATTCGAGGGGAACAAGCCGTTTCGATTTGGTGATCCGCTGTATCTGGACCTCGTGCAAACGTTAAAGAACGCGCTGCTCCGGAAGGCCAGCTCTCCGATCGAGTTGGATCCTGCCGATTTTGCCGTGTACGAGACCGAACATGCGACGACCACCTCCACCGTTCTGTTGCTCGACATGAGCTGGTCCATGAGTTGGGAAGGCCGTTTCCCAGCCGCGAAACGCGTGGCGCTCGCGTTGGAGACGCTGATTCGTACCCGTTTTCCTCGCGATTACTTTGGCATCGTGGGTTTTTACACGCGTGCTCGCGAGCTCAAAGTGAGCGACCTTCCGGAGGTCACCTGGAACATGGGTGACCCGTTTACGAACCTCCAAGAGGGGCTCCGATTGGCTACAGAACTCCTCGATCGCCACCCGGCCAGTAACCGGCACATTATTGTGATTACCGATGGCCAGCCGACGGCATACTTTTCTCGGGGGCGGCTGTACTGCGAGTGGCCGCTCTCTTTCGGGGGCTTGAGTGTCCGCGCCGCCCAGGAGACTTTGCGCGAGGTAGAACGGGTCACCCGCAAGGGCATCGTGATCAATACGTTCATGCTCGACGATAGTCCGGCGCTGCGTGCCTTTGTCGAAAAGATGACCCGGATCAATAAAGGGCGGGCCTTGTACACCGACCCGCGCGACCTGGGGCGGTATTTGCTCGTGGATTACCTTGGCCGCAAGCGAAGCGTCCGCCGCCGCGGTTGAGCCGAAAGATCGCAGGGCTCTGCTTGGTGTGCCCTCCAGTCGCTTGGATACAAGCGCCCAGCGTACCTCGGCCGGCGCCGGAGTACGCAACCAAAAAGTAGCGACGAGGCTCGCACTCGGGAGGCGACCCTGATAGTCAGGCACAAGGCGGGAGGTTCCGCCCGGTGGCATGAAACGAACGGGCACAAACACATAGATGCGTAGCCAGCCGACGTTAGGGCAAACACAACCGGCCGGCTGATGTGGCACTGGCTGCTGCCGTGTGGTGGCCGGCGACCGCGAGCAAAGGGAGACCATGCGATGATCACCAATCTGCAATCGGGGACCAATATCGAGGAAGTTGCCGAACGCATTTACCGGATCAACACGCCGGTTGCGTTGGGTGGCATGCCCAACGGCTTTTCGTTCAACCAGTTTCTCGTTGTGGACGAGTTTTCGCTCCTCTTTCACACTGGTCCGCGGCGATTGTTTCCGCTCGTAGTGGAGGCCGTGTCTGCGGTGATCCCGGCAAGCAGCTTGCGTTACGTTGGTGTTTCGCACGTAGAGGCGGACGAGTGTGGGTCCCTGAACGAGTGGCTCGCCATTGCCCCACAGGCGACGCCGCTTTGCGGTCGAATTGCCGCGGAGGTTTCCATTGCGGACCTTGCCGATCGCGCGCCTCGTGCGCTTGGCGACGGCGAGCGGCTCTCGATCGGAGACCATACGTTGTGCTGGCTCGACACACCCCACGTCCCGCACGCATGGGAGTGCGGTCTCGTGTTCGAGGAGCGCACGAGTACTTTGCTTTGCGGAGACTTGTTCACGCAGCCAGGAAATGGACTTCCCGCAGTGACGGAGGCGGACATTTTGGGCCCGAGCGAGAGCTTCCGCGCGGCATTGGATTACTACTCCCACACTCGCCACGCCCGGCGGATTCTCGAGCGTTTAGCCGCGACTGCCCCGTCCACGCTCGCCTGCATGCACGGGAGTGTTTGGGCAGGAGATGGCGCGAGTCTCTTGCGTGCCTTGGCGGACGAGCTGGATTCCTGACGCGCCGGAGAAAATTGGCTGCAAAATAGGACACCCACGTTTCCGCACGCGACGAAAGGCGCCAGCGGCCCGCCCTACCCGCCTCGACCAGCAGCCCCCGCTCGCCTTCGCGGCAGAGCGTGGCCGCAGGCCCGGTGAGGGGGGATGAGATGGCGAGTGGCGTGTAGGGGCACGGCATGCCGTGCCCCTACACCCTACACTACACCCTACACCCCTGTGCTAAGCACAAAGGCATGCAGGCGCAACGAGGAGAAGGGTTGCACACCCGGCGCGCACATTGGCGTGACTTCGAGATCGTAGCCGCGCTGGTCGCGCAATGTGGTGCAGGAGAGCTGCGGGCAGAAAGGCGCACTCTGCGCCGCTTTCGGCATATCGTGAACGATCTGGGCAACGACCTCTATCTTGCTTTTGTGGGCGAGACGCTCGTAGGTTTGGTGCACATCGTGTACGTGCGCGAGCTCGTGGCCCCGCGAAGGGCTGAGATCAGTTGCATGATGGTGGCGCCTCATGCCGCTAGTCAGGAGGTCACGGAGGCCCTGGTGGCGCTAGCGTTTCGACGGGCGCGAAAGCGCGATTGTCGGGTTCTGGTGTACCGGTCGGTGAATGGGTCGGGCGCGATACATGGCACGCTGTCGGCCGCCGGTTTTCGACTTGTCGGCCAGTGGTATTTAGCCTCGGTACCCGAGGAGACGGGGAGCCGGGAACAAGAGGAGCATTGAACCGTGGCAGAACTATCCAAGGCAATTGCCCGTCTCATGGCCGAACGTGCCCAGCAAGAGAAAACAGAGGCCGCGGAGCCCACTGGGCCGCGGCCGCCTGGCGGAGGCGAACCGTCCAAGCTGGAGCGGGTAATCGCCGAGTTGCGCGCACGGGTTGCGCCGGGGGAACGAGTGCTGGTGGAAGGCTTGGCCCGGCAGTGGCTGGAGCGGTCTGGCTCGGAGCTTCTGGCGCAAAGGGAGGTGGAGGAACTCGTCGCGCTCATAAGCGAAATCTTTCGTTTCTTGCAGATGCCGGGAAAGCAGGAACCTCGGGTGGAGATTTTACCCCATCCGCGGCAGCCCCATGCATTCGTGGTGCGGACGTGGATGCGCGACCGCCCGTTTATCGTCGACACCGTGCAGGAGAGCCTGCGGGCGGCCGGCGCGCGCATCCACAGCCTGATGCATCCGATCTTCGTCGTGGAGCGTGACGAACGGGGGGAGATCCGCGCCATTCACACGCGCGCGGAGTTCGGCCAACGCGAGTCCGTTTTACGCATAGAGATGGAAGGCGTGTCCGACCCGGCTGCACTGGCCCCCTTGCTCCAGCAACGGCTCACCGCCGTCGTTTGGGCGACGGACGATTACCCGGCGATGCGGAGCAAGGCTGAGGAGATTGCGGATGAGTTGCGGAGCCACACTCTGCCTCGCCCGTGGTCGGCGGATGTGGACGAGTTTGCCGCCTTTTTGGATTGGTTGGGGCAAAAGAACTTCGTGTTTCTCGGCTACCGCGAGTACGAATTTCGTGGGTACGGGCACGAGCGTGTCGCACAGGTGCGCCGCGGCTCGGGGCTCGGCATCTTACGCGAAGAGCAGCGCTCCCACTATTTCGAGGCCCGGCCGTTGCCGGAAAATCTGCGGCGGCGATTGAACGAGCCGCCACTGTGGTTGATTTCCAAAACCAACGCCGAAAGCCCGATCCATCGTGCAGGGCACATGGATTACATTGGAGTCAAGCGAGTGGATGGTGCGGGCGTTGTCGTGGGCGAGCGCCGCTTCCTCGGGCTCTTCACCGCGAGAGCGTATGCGGAAGAACCCATGCGCGTGCCCCTGTTACGGTTGAAGCTGGCGCACATCCTGGAGGCAGAAGGGGCGGAGGAGGGGACGCACTCGTACCGGGAAATTGTCGCGCTGTTCAACAGCATGTCGCGCGTGCAGCTTCTGGCCTTGGCCCCAGAGCAGCTGCGCCAGACCATCCGGACGTTGCAGGCGGCGGAGGAAAGCGAGGACGTGGCGGTGGTCGTGCAGCCCGATCCGCTGGAACGCGGCGTGTTCGTGACGGTGTCCTTTCCGCAAAACCGATTCTCGCACGAAATCGAGCGGCAAGTGGAAAGCCAGTTGCTCGGCCACTTTGCGGGCGCCGCGATTCTGGAGAGTCGGCTGTCCCTCGACGAGCGCCCGCATGTGCGGATGCACTATTACGTCGCCCCGCGCGCAGGGGCTGGACGACTCGTTTCGGTCGAGGAACTCCGCCGCGGGATCCGCTCGTTGCTTCAGACCTGGGAGGATCGTTTTCGCAGCGCCCTGGAGCAGGCCTACTCACGGGATATCGCCCAGACCCTCGCTCACCGATATTTGTCCGTATTTGGCGAGGCGTATCGTGCGGCCACCGACGTACAAGCCGCGGTGACCGACGTGGCGAACCTGGAAACCGTGCTTGCCAGCAAGACGGCGCAGGTGGATTTGCTTCCAGCGGGGAGCGTGAGCAGCTTCCCAAACGAGGTCGTTCTGAAGCTGTACCTCCCCGGACCTCCGCTCGTGCTTAGCGACTTCTTGCCTTACCTCGAAAATCTCGGCTTCCAGGTGTTGGCGCAGGATGCCCATGAACTCTTCCTGGAGGAGCTCGGGAGGGTGCAAATTCACTCCTTCCCCGTACGGGATGCACGCGGACTGCCCATCGTGTTGGAGGAAGTGGCTCCGTTGGTTCGCGACGCCGTGCTGCTGCTGCACTCGGGTAAACTGGAGAACGACCCGCTCAATCGCCTGATTCTGTACGCGCGCTTGACATGGCGCCAGGTGGACTTGCTGCGGGCCTACGCCAATTATGCGCTGCAGCTCGGGCTAGCCCCGAGCCGAGAAACCATTGTCCGCACGCTGGTCCATTGGCCTGCATGCGCGCGGGCCCTGTGGGAGTATTTTTGCGCCAAGTTCGATCCAGACCGGCCAGAAGCTGCGCGCCAGCGACAAGATGCTGTGCTGGCTCCGGTGCAGGCTCGTTTCGAGTCGGCACTCGAAGGGGTCAGCACGATCGAGGAGGACCGTTTGCTCCGCTCTCTCTTTGCGATTATGCAGGCCACCGTTCGTACCTCCTATTTTGGTCCTGCCGAGACACCTCGCGAGCCGGCAACCATCGCACTCAAATTCGAAGGCGCGCGCCTGCCGGGCATCGGGCCCAAGCCCCTGCTGGAGACATACGTGCACGGGCCGCTCGTCGAAGGGGTGCACTTGCGGGCGGCGCGAGTCGCCCGCGGAGGAATCCGGCAAAGCGACCGCTCGGATTTCCGCAAAGAAGTCCTGGCCCTGATGCTGACGCAGGACGTCAAGAACGCACTGATCGTTCCCGGCGGAGCCAAGGGTGGCTTCGTCGTCCGGCGCGCCCACACGTACCCAGTTCCGGTGGACGAAGCGGCAGCGGCCTACCGTGCGTACATAGGGGCTTTGCTCGACGTGACCGACAATGTGGTGCGAGGGCGGGTGGAAACGCCAGCGCGGGTGGTTGCCTATGATGCTCCCGACCCGTACCTCGTCGTCGCGGCTGACAAGGGTACGGCCACGTTTTCGGATCTTGCGAATGAAATTGCGCTGCAACGAGGATTCTGGCTGGGCGACGCTTTCGCTTCGGGGGGCAAGTTTGGCTACGACCACAAGAAACAAGGCATTACAGCCAAGGGAGTGTGGGAGTGCGTGCGGCGGCACTTTTACGACCGCGGCCGGAACCTGGACGAGCAGACACTCGACGTGATCGGCATTGGAGACATGAGCGGTGACGTGTTCGGCAACGGCATGTTGTGGTCGCGCCGCCTGCGGCTGAGGGCCGCCTTTGATCACCGCCACGTGTTCATCGATCCGGATCCCGACCCACTGCGCTCCTACAACGAAAGAGAACGGCTCTTTCGCTTGCCGCAATCGAGTTGGGCCGATTACAATCCGGAGATGCTGAGCCGAGGGGGTGGAGTGTATCCGCGTGGGGCGAAGCGGGTGCAGCTTTCCGATGAGGCTCGGGAGCTATTGGGTCTGGAGCCGAGAGAATATTCGGGCGAGGAACTGGTGCGCGCCGTTTTGTGCGCTCGTGCCGATTTGCTGTGGAACGGCGGCATTGGCACCTACGTCAAGGCCAGCGATGAGCCTCATGCCGCCGCGAACGACCCGGCGAATGACGGGGTCCGCGTGGACGCTCGCGACTTGCGGGTCCAAGTGGTCGGGGAAGGAGGCAACCTCGGTTTCACCCAACGCGGTCGCGTGGAGTTCGCATTACATGGGGGAAGCATCCATACCGACGCGATCGACAATTCGGCCGGCGTGGACATGTCCGACCACGAGGTGAACCTCAAGATTTGCCTGGCCACAGCGATGGAGGCCGGACACCTGACATACGAGGAGCGCAACCGCTTGCTCGCTGAGGTGGAAGCAGACGTGATCGAGCGGGTCCTGCACCACAACCGCCGCCAGGCGCAGGTGTTGAGTCTAGACCAGTGGCGGAGCCGAACTCGCTTGCACGAGTTTCGCGATCTCATGTCGCAGTTGGAGTCCGACGGCCTGCTGGATCGGCGAGCAGAACACCTGCCGGATCGCGACCAGCTACGGGCACGGCGCCCGCAATTTTTAGGGCTGACACAGCCGGAACTGGCGGTGATGCTCGCCCATACGAAACGCTGGTTGCAACGGGAAATTTTGGCCAGTTCCCTTCCGGACGACGGATTTTTCGAAACGTACTTGCGCGGGTATTTCCCAGCCCCCATCTGCCAGCGGTTCGGCCTGGCCGTGCGGAGTCACCCGCTGCGCCGCGAAATCATTGCTGTGGAAGTGGCCAACGAGGTGATCGATCGGCTGGGCATGACATTCGTGCCGCGCCTTTGCCGCGATACCGGCGCCAAGCCGGTGGCTGCGGTTCGCGCAATTGCCGTAGTGGGCGCGGTTTTGGAGTGGGACCGAATGTGGGCCGAAATCGGCCAGTTACAACCAGCGCTTTCCAGCGAGGGGGAGCGCGAAATTTTGTTGTGCGCAGAGCGGGGCCTGGAGCGCGCCGTTGCTTGGTACTTGGAGACTCAACCGGCGAATGTTCCCGCAGCCGATATGTACGAAGCGTTACGCCGTGCCACCACACCGTTGTGGGAGGCGCTCCCCGACGTTTTCCATGCGGAAGCACGCGCAGAGTGGGACCGCACGATGGAGCGACTCGCGAGCCTAGGAGTGCCGCGGGATATGGCTACGCGGCTGGGCCGGACTCTGCATGCCGCTGAATTGTTCGATATCGCCGAGCTCGCGGCCGGGGGAGAGCGAAATCCAGTGATTGTGGCGCGCTCCTACTATGGTTTGGCGGAACTGTTCTCCCTGGACTGGCTACGCCGCAGTGTGGAAGGCATCGCCGCGGAAAACCGCTGGGAGCAAAGAGCACGGAACGAGTTGCTGCATGACATTGCTGCGGCTCACCGAAAGTTGACGGAGAGGGTTTTGGCCTGCGGGCAGCACGGAAAGACTCTGGAACAGTGCCTGTTGTCCGAGGCCAAGTGGCAACAAGGCGAACTCGAGGATCTGCAGGTTTTGCTGCGTGACGCGCGCGCGGGCCGTGAGCTGACATTAGCTCAAGCTTTGGTTGTGGCGCGCGAACTCCTGCGCTTTGCGGAGCGCCCGCAACAGGAATAGCGCCGGAGAGTTCGGGAGATGCAACCATGAGCGGGCGTGTCGAGGTACTCTTTCTGGGGGCGGGGGATGCGTTTTGCTCGGGCGGCCAGCACCAGGCGGGCTACGTGCTCCGGGGCGAAGGTGCAACGCTGTTGTTGGATTGCGGCGCGACGTCGCTAGCCGCGCTTCACCGTCACGAGGTGGATGCCGCGGCTCTGGATGGCATATTCCTCAGCCATTTGCACGGCGATCATTTCGGGGGCTTGCCGTTTTTGTTTTTGGAGTGGATTTACCGGACGAAGCGTAGCCGGCCCGTGGAGGTAATCGGCCCTCCGGGCACAGCAGAGCGGGTGACGACATTGTTCCGCACACTGTACCGCGACGTTGGCCATCGTCCGGTACCCTTCGATTTGCGTTTCCGGGAGGTTCATCCAGGCGGAACCGTCGAAATCGCCGGGATTGTGCTGGAAGCGTTTCGAGTGCCGCACCAACAGGAAGAAATTTCCCTGGGCGTGGCAGTGCAAATTGGCTCGCGGCGTATCGTGTACAGCGGGGACACAGGCTGGACGGATGACCTGCTTTGCCAGTCGGCCGGGGCCGATTTGTTCATTTGCGAGTGCAGCTTTTTCGACACGATCGTGCCCAACCACTTGGCGTACGTCACGCTCGAGGGCGTTCGATCGAGGTTCGAGAGCCGGCGGATAATTCTCACTCACCTCGGCCAGGAAGTGCTGGACCGCCGTGCTGAAGTGACGATGGAGCTGGCCTTCGACGGGCTGCGCGTGAGCTTGTAAACCCGCGCCGGAGACGGCGGGTAGCGCCTCGGGCGACCAAAAGGGGTCGCCCCTACGGGTACCAGGGAGAAGTCGGCCGCAGGCCGCGTGCGGGTGGTATGAAAGGGCGAGTAGCGAGTGGCGAATGGCGAGTTGTGAGTGGTGAATGGCGAGTGGCGAGGGACGACAGGGCCCGGAGGCCGTAGGGGCGCACGGCTGTACGCCCCTACAACCGGCCAGCATCGTTGGTCACCATCGTCCTTCAGGAGCGGCAATATTTGTTCGAGGCAATCGTTATCGGGCAAATCGCGGTCGCCCGGAGGTCGCAGGGGCACGGCATGCTGTGCCCCCCTCCGGCGCTCCTACGGCTTCTCAAGGGATGCACGGGAAGTCCACGCTTGGAGTCAGGCCCGCGGCAATCAATGATTGCTTCAGGCGTGGATCGCGAAACTGGCTGGCATACTCCACGAAACATTTGACGCCGGTGGACATATTGGGCTGGCCAAGAACGCACTGCGCAAGCGAGTTGAGGTCGGCCGTTGACCCGCAGCTTCCAATCTTAAAGCCCAGTCCGCCAACGAAAGATCGCAGTTGCGTAAACGCGATCGAGCTGCAACTCCCCGGAACTGCGGTGATTTTGCCGGCGCTGGAAACAAGCTTGTTGTCTATGGCCGTGTCGATGGTCGAGCAAGGTGTGTTGTAGGCTGGCGTGCAAGTTCCCGCGCCGTCGATCTCGTTCGCCAGCTCGCACTTGGCGACTTTGTCGCCGCAGGCGTGCAGCTTGTTGGCGGCGAAGTTCGCTACTGCTTTTCCCTGGGAGCGGAACTTGTTCTGGCAGGCCAACACTGTGGCGCGACTTGCCAGGGTTGTGGGCGGCATGCTCCCGCCGCTCACAACGATTTGCCCGAACACTGACGATCCTGGCCCACTGGTGCATCCACCTCCGCCCGGATCCTTCCAGGTGATGCAGTACAGCATGTTCTGGTCAAAAGGCCCCACGTACAGGGGGGACAGCGCGTATTCATTTTCTTTCATCGTGACGGTTTGATCTGCCACCAGGTCTCCGCATCCTGTCCCTTGCGAACCCACGCGAACTTCGAGAGTGCCGTTACCTGAGTTGCTTCCGCACGGAAGCGCCGTTGCATTGAACTCGAGGTTTTGAGTCGCAGGTACGTTGATGATGCCTGGGGAGTTTAGGTTCCCGCCCGATTGGGTCAGGGTAACGGTGGTGCTGAATGGGCGCAGCAGCGCCCCGAACAGCCCGCCCAAACCGATGTTATCGAGCAACCGTCCTGCCCGCGGCATGGCGAGCCCTGTGTCCTGATCCACCATTCCGTCCAGCAGCCCGCGCACGCACACGAACAAGCTCTGAAGATCCGGGGATGTGCTGCAGCAGAACGGCAAATTGTCGAGGTAAAGCCCCCCAGGGTTCGTCGAACACACCGCAGTCTGCCCGGCCGGGGTGCAGGCCGACACGGCCTTTTCGACGAACTTGTCCCGTGCCTTTTGCAGGCCCTGCCCAGGTGTTGCCAGCTTGGCTACACAAAAACTGGTGGCTTGGTCGCGACAGCTTTTGGCGTCGGCGTGATCGATCTCTTCCATGAGGGCGCACTTGAGGAGTTTGGCGGCGCAGGCAGTGAGCAAGTTGCGGCGGGTTTTGGCGTAGGCTTTGCCCGCACTGGTCAGCTTGGTCCGGCAGAGTTGCGCCGCGGTGGCCTGGGGCGACAAGGCACGTGTTTCTGTTGACGCGACGGCGAGGCTTCCCATTGCCAATATCCCCAACAAGTGGCGATACTTCATCTTCGACCCTCCGCAAAAACCTTTTTGCGGAACGGCTTGGCCTCAAGCAAGGGGAATCTGGTGCGGTGCACGGGCCCGCCATCTGCAAGGGCGGCCGCTCGTGGCTGCGGTGAGCCCCTTTGGCAGGACCACTCACTGCCCCGCGATGCCTTTACCAACTCAGCGCCGGAACAGGTAAATCAGCAGGGTCAGCGCAACGCTCAGTATCAGGCTGGTCATCAAGGGAAAGTAAATGGTGACGTGGTCGGTCTTGTAATAGATGTCACCCGGCAGGCGGCCGAGCCAAGGTAGTTTGCCGGCGAACGTGAGCAGCAAACCGAGACCAACGAGGATCACACCTGCGAGGATCAAGAAGCGGCCGAGTTCCGACACGGTACCCTCCATCGAGAGAGGCTCACTCCCCATTCCATTTCGCGAACAAGTTGGGCTGCTGTGGGCGTACGGGAGGAGTCCGGCCCAGCGCTTCGTATGCGAGCCGAGTGGCCATACGTCCGCGCGAGGTTCGGGCCAGAAACCCCTCTTGGATGAGGAACGGCTCGTACACGTCTTCGATCGTGTCCCGCTCCTCGCCAATTGCGGCGGCAAGGGTGTTCAACCCCACCGGACCGCCATCGAACTTGTCGATGATCGTTGCCAACAACGTACGGTCCATCGGATCGAAGCCGAACTGATCCACGCCCAAGAGGCGCAAGGCCTCGTCGGCGACTGCGGCGGTGATACGGCCGGCGGCGCGGACTTCGGCAAAGTCGCGCACGCGCCGCAGCAGCCGGTTAGCCACACGCGGTGTGCCGCGCGAGCGCCGTGCAATTTCTTCGGCGCCGGCTGCGTCAATGGGCACTCCCAGAATCCGAGCCGCCCGCCGCACGATTTCGCAAAGCTCCGCGACACGGTAAAAGTCGAGTCGCAAGCTGACCCCAAAGCGGTCGCGCAGGGGCGAAGTGAGAAGCCCGGCCCGCGTGGTTGCACCGATCAGCGTGAAGCGTTGCAAATCCAGGCGAATCGAGCGTGCACTGGGTCCTTGCCCGATCAAAACGTCAATCTGGTAATCTTCCATCGCGGGGTACAAAATTTCTTCCACCACGCGGCTCAGGCGATGGATTTCGTCGATGAACAAGACGTCTCCGGCCTGAAGATTGGTGAGGATGGCGGCGAGGTCTCCGGGCCGCTCGATGACCGGCCCAGAAGTCGTGTGAATATTGACGCCCATTTCCCTCGCCACGATGTGCGCCAGCGACGTTTTGCCCAGTCCAGGCGGGCCGTAGAGGAGAAGATGTTCCAAGCTTTCGCCGCGTCGTTTGGCAGCATCGATGGCGACGCGGAGATTGGCTTTGATTCCCTCTTGGCCAATGTACTCGTCGAGCCGCTGGGGCCGGAGGTTGGCTTCGAAGACCAAGTCCTCGTCGATGGCATCCACAGCCACCGCGGGGCTCCGCAGCGGGGGAGCCGAGGTTGTCTGGGGCGGCGGGGTGCGGCGGCGCGACTCGTGCAGTGGACTCATGCTGCAGCTCTCCGCAAAGCGTCACGGATGAGGTCTTCGAGGGCTTCGTTTCCGGCCGAACGGGCTTGACGCACGGCCTGTTGCGCTACCGCGGGCTTAAAGCCGAAGTTGACGAGGGCAGATACGGCTTCCTCCTCGACGGACGACAAAGCCCCGGATGGCCGCGGTTTTGGTGCCTCGTGAACGGCCTGTGCCAGGCGATCACGGAGTTCCACCACTAAACGAGCGGCTGTCTTTTTGCCCACGCCGGGGATGGCCACCAGCCGCTCTGTGTCTCCCCGAACGAGGGCCTCGCGGAGTTCGTCCAGGGAGGATCCGGAAAGGATGGTCAGGGCGAGTCGCGGTCCGACACCCGAAACGTTCAACAGTTCCAAGAACAAATCGCGTTCCTCCACATCCAAGAATCCGTAGAGGTGTAGTGCGTCTTCGCGCACATGAGTGTGGATATGGAGTTGCACCGGGGCTCCCACCTCGGGGAGGGCGCAGTAGCCGGGCAGCGACAAGAACACTTGGTATCCGACACCGTGCACGTCCACGATGCACTGTGCGGGCGACTTGGACACCAACCTTCCCGCCAACCACGCAATCATGTCGGGTGCCTTTTACCGCAGCAGGGACGCTAGTAAAAGATCAACCTCGACGGAGGGTGCGCTGACCGAGTTTGCTCACCAGCTTGTAGCTTTGCAGGTGACACAACGCGGCGGCCAGCGCATCGGCGGCATCCTCGGCAGGAGGTTCGGGCAAAGCGAGGAGTCGCTGCACCATGAGCTGTACCTGTGCTTTGGTGGCGCGTCCGTCACCAGTCACGGCCAGCTTGATTGTGGAAGGGGCGTACTCCGCCACCGGAATCTCCAAACTTCCTGCGGCCGCCAGGACCACACCGCGTGCTTCTCCCAAGCGGAGAGCGGCTTGGATGTTGGAGCTCGCAAAACCTTGCTCCAAACTCAAGTAGTCGGGGCGGTGTTCGATCAAGATACGCGTGATCTCGGAGTGCAGCCTGGCGAGCCGGCGGCTCACTGCCCCATGGCAGCGGACCACACCGTGGGCGACCCAGCGCAGGTGCGGAACACCGCCATCGAGCACCCCCCAGCCGGTAGCCACGGTGCTCGGGTCGACTCCGATCACGCGCATCAAGTCTCACGGAGCTCCGCGGTGCGCGGCCGTGGGTCACGCGCTGAGGCGTTGGAGCTCGTCCTCGTCGAAGTCTGCGTTCGAGGCCACGCTTTGCACGTCGTCGTGATCCTCCAGCGCTTCCAAAAGTTTCATTGCTTGTAGAGCATCTTGGCCGGTGACCCGCACGGTATTGTCCGCCACCATAGAGACTTCGGCGTTGGCAATTGGGATGTGTGCGTTTTGCAGGGCGGCCTTGACCGCTTCGAAATTCTCCGGTGAGGTCAGCACTTCGAACGTCCCGTCGGTGTCGCTGACATCGTCCGCCCCGGCTTCCAGGGCCAGTTCCATCAGGCGTTCTTCGTCCACATCGCCTTTCGGCACAGTGATCACACCTCGCTTCTTGAACATCCAGGCCACGCAGCCGCTTGCCCCTAGGTTTCCGCCGGCTTTCTCGAACAGTCGGCGGATCTCGGCCACCGTGCGATTGCGGTTATCGGTCATGGCTTGCACCAAAATGGCCACCCCGCCGGGCCCGTAGCCCTCGTACTGCACCTCCTCGTACGTTACGCCCTCGATCTCGCCGGTGCCGCGCTTGATGGCGCGCTCGATGTTTTCCATCGGCATGCTGTGTTCGCGCGCCGTCTGCACGGCAGTGCGCAAGCGCGGATTGGCCGACACGTCCCCCCCGCCCAAGCGGGCAGCGACGGTGATCTCCTTGATGAGTTTAGTGAACAGCTTCCCACGCTTGGCGTCTTTGGCGGCCTTCTTGTGGCGAATCGAGTGCCATTTGGAGTGCCCGGACATGGCTAGAAAACCTCCCCTATGCAGCGAGCGAATTCGAGGTTGTCGATTGCAGCGGGTAGCACACGCAGTCGGGGGAGTAAACCTGCACACAGCCTGTCGTGTCCGTCCTGCGAGTTCCCAACGCTCGGGAATGCCCAGTGCGCGAAGGCCGACCCGGTGCGGGTTCGTCAACCTAATCTCCGGTTGCCGCTTTGCTGGGTCGAGCTTTTGCGGAAAAAGCGCGAGTTGCCGGCTCAGTTGCGAGAGAAAAATTCTCCTCCGAGCGCTTGCATTCGTAGATCGAGATAGGTACACGGGCAGCCGCGACATAGGCCGAATCCCTGGAGACAGGGAGCGGGGGAACCAAATTTTTTGGGGTGAATCCCGAGGGAGAGTGCGAAGCTCGAACGAGGGTAGGGTAACTCTTTGAGCCCGAACCCGGCAGCTAACCTCGTAGGCCTTCAAGGAGAGGCGCCGACACGTGATTCGGGTCGCGAGCCCGAATCAGAGCCGGCAGCTAGCCGTTGTGCGGTGGGACGTGGCCTCTCCAGGTATGTCGCGGAAAGGAGAGGACGAGGATGGACCACGCACAACGACGAGGATGGGTTACTGCACCGTTACTCGCGGCGGTGTGCTTGTTGTTGTGCGGCTCTGCATTGGCCGCCACGAAGCGCAACGCCAAGGCGGCGGCAGCGAAATCTTCCCTGGAAGAGTCGAGCGCCACGTTGTGGCGCCCGGTGAGACTCTCACCGCCATCCTAGCCCAACGGGGTTTGCAACCCGGAGAAATTTTGCGGTGGGACGAGGCCATGCACGCGGCGGCCGGGGAGTTCGTTTTGAGCCCGGGGCACGTTGTGCGACTCGAGCTGCGCGGCCGCAATTTGGTGCGCCTGAGTTACGAGGTGGACGACTGTGTGCGAGTGATCGTAGAACGGCAAGGCCAGCGCTTGCTCGGGAAGACCGAGCCATTGCAGGCGCGCGTGCGCATGGTGGCACGCGAGGGCATTGTAACCAAATCGTTCGCCGCGGCAGCTCGGCAGGCCAACATCCCCGATGCCATTGTTTCCAAGATGGCTGACGTTCTCGGCTGGGAATTCGACTTCCGCCGCGTTCGCCCGGGCGACCGTTTTCGGGTGCTGTTCGAAGAACGAACGAGTGTGGATGGCCGAACGCTGGCACCGGGTAAGTTACTTGCCGCAGAGATTCGTAGCGGCAAGCGAGTGGCGCAGGCGTTTTTCTACAACGATGGCGGTGAAGGGGTGTACGTGGACGGAAAAGGGCGCACCGTGGCGAACGGCTTTCTTCGCTACCCCGTGGAGTTCACCCGTATCTCTTCGCACTTTTCTCGCCAGCGCTTCCATCCGGTGCTGCAAGTCGAACGGCCGCACTATGGCGTGGATTTCTCGGCCCCGGCCGGCACCCCCGTCAGGGCTGCCGGAGACGGGGTGGTAAGCAGCGCAGGATGGGAGGGAGACTACGGAAATCAGGTGGTCATCCGACACGAAAATGGATGGACCACGCAGTACGCTCACCTCAAGGGAATTGCCCCGGGAATCAAGGCCGGACGAGCCGTGCGACAGGGGGAGATCATTGGCTGGGTCGGCCAAACCGGTTTGGCCACCGGACCCCATTTGCACTTCGGTTTATTTCACAATGGCCAGTACCAAAACCCATTGACCGCCAAAGTGGAGCTGCGCCGAGAAGTCAAAGACCCGCAGCGGTTTGCGGAAGCCAAGCAAACTTTGTTGCGCCAAATCTCCGTGCTTGTGCGGCCGGCACCGCCACTTGCCCCACTCACTGTTGTGGCTCAGCTTCCGAGTACCATGCGCCCCGCGATGGTTTCGCTACAGCCGTGAGGTGCGAGACCGGGTGGACTGAGGCCGAGGCACAAGGCGGGCGTCTACCCCTCCCGACGCCTCCGGCCGACTCTGGCGAGCAGAGTCAGCCGGAACCGGCGTGATGCAATTGTGGCCGGTTCGTACGGGCGAAAGTCGATCACCGTGCCTGGCTCTTGCTGTGACGCCCACTGCATACGCCGCGGGCAAACGTCTCGAGCCTTACAGGATGTCGCGGGGCTGATGGCGTTGCGCTTCGGGATGGCGCGCCAGGAGCTCCCCGACAGCGCGCACGAATTCGTCCGTCTGTCTTTGCGCCGCTCCGACGAGCCGGTCCGTCTGGTCGAGGATGCTTTCGATGGTTTTCTGGTCGAGCTTGAGTTCCGGGCGCGCAGCGAGACGAGCGACGAGGTCGGAAACGCCTTGACCGGTTCGCAAGGCATTCACCGCGGCTTGGGTTTCTTCTTGAATGATGGCGTGCGCTTGCTCCCGGCCTACCCCCCGCCGCACTGCCTCCATGAGGAGCGTGGTGCTCGCCAGAAACGGTGCATGGCGGCGCCATTCCCCGGCAACCACAGCGGGAAACAAGCGGAAGTTTTTGACAATCGCGAGGCAGGTTTCCAGCAAGCCGTCGCTCGCCAGAAAGATCCCGGGTAAGGCCACGCGCCGCACCACGGAACACGACACGTCGCCCTCGTTCCACTGGTCGCCCGCGAGCCCTTCGAGCATGTTGGCAAAACCGCGAACGACCAAGTGCAAACCGTTCAAGCGCTCGCAACTTCGCGGGTTCATTTTGTGAGGCATTGCGGACGAGCCTACTTGGCCTTCGGCAAATCCTTCGGTGGCAAGTTCGTGGCCCGCCATGAGCCGCAGCGTTTTGGCGAAGCTACTCGGAGCGGCACCGAGTTGCACCAGGATGCCGGCCATGGCTGCATCCAGACTGCGCGGATAGACTTGCCCCACCGCTCGCAGCGTGCGGCGAAAGCCGAGAAATTCGAGCACCGCATTCTCCAAGCGCTCTACCTTGGTTGCGTCCCCGCCGAGCAGCGTCAGCAAGTCGAGTTGCGTGCCGATCGGGCCTTTGAGTCCGCGCAGAGGGTAACTCTCGAGCCACCACTTCAAGTGATCGAGAGCGAGCAAGAGTTCCTCGCCATACATGGCGAGGCGGCGGCCGAAAGTCGTAGGTTGCGCAGGCACATTGTGCGTGCGGGCGGGCAGAACGACGTCGCGGTACTCCTGAGCTCGTTGTGCGAACCATGCTGCGGCGGCCAGCCCCTTCTCGAACAGTAGCGTTCCGGCACGCAGGATTTGGAGCTGCTCGACGTTCTCGGTGAGGTCGCGACTGGTCATGCCCTTGTGGATGTGCTCGTGGCCGGCCAGCGCGCAAAACTCCTCGATGCGAGCTTTCACGTCGTGTTTGGTCCGGCGCTCGCGGGCACGGATGCTGGCGAGATCCACCTGATCTTTGACCCGTTCGTACGCAGCAATCGCGTCGTCGGGTACCTCGAGACCAAGTTCCTTTTGCGCCTTGAGCACGGCGATCCACAGCTCGCGTTCCAGAACCACCTTGCCGCGGGCGGACCAAATGGCTGCCATTTCTGGACTGGCGTAGCGTTCTGCCAAGACGTCGGGCAGCCGATCCTCAGGCTGATTGTGCAGCATCGTCCTTCATTCCTTACGCGATTGCTTCCGCTCCTTCCAGCCAAACCGCGCTTGTGCGCCCGGAGAGCGCAAATCTTTTGTCCGCGAATGCGGGGCGCCAGAATCTGGAGTACGGGGTGTGGCCGCCGCGGGCTCGGCGACCGGAGTACCCGATCGCGGCGGAGTGGGCGGCACCGGTGGTGTGCCCGTCGCTGGAACCGACATGGTGCTCCCGCCTGTTCCGAACTGCGGGCTTGCCGTGGCACGTGCTGTGGGGCTTTGCTGCGGCGAAAATGTTTCTTGCGCCGTTGGTTCACCTGTCGGCGTAGTGGGCCGGCTCGGTTCTGGGAGTGAGGTAGAGCCGAGCTGGATGGAGTGCGCCAATGGACTTATTTGCGCCGCGACTCCGGTTGTCATTGCCGGCTCGGTCCCGCTCGCTGGTGATTCCAGCACTTGCAGAGGTCTCGGAGCTATGCCGGCTAGCGGCCGCAGTGCCCCCGGCTCCGGGCGGTTCGCCCCTTGTCCTCCCGAGGGCAAAGGTGAAACGTCGAGTTGAAAAATGAGAACGCCATCTGGCAGGCCGTCGGCCTCTAGTCGCTCGGTTCCGACCCGGTCTACATTGACAAAATCCGCTGGTCGCCATTGTTTGAGTTCCGGCAGCGACGGCGAGCTCGAAAAGAAAAATGCGGCGGTGATGCGGGCTACCGCACTGCCATCGCGAAATTCCGCGGTAGCCGGATTGGTGGCGACACTGAGGTCCATTGCGAGGGTGTACGGGGAAGGGTTGGGGACGAAGTGGGTGAGCCCGTAGCGATCGAGAACGAGAACGCTGATTCCTGGGTTTAGAACCTGGCGGTTGAAATACAAATTCAGCACCAGCGCCGACGGAAACTCGCCGGGCAGAAACTGCCAGAAGAGGTGGGTTACATGCGCGCCGGCCCACAAAGGTAAGCCAGGCTGGCCGTTTTTGTCGCGCAAGCTGGCGTCGGACGCTTGCGGAAAAGGCATGCCCCGCGTCGCAGGTGGGGGCCAGCGAGTGAATCCGAGCGGGCGGCCGCCATAGCCGCTGGCGGTGTGCCACACGGGTCCGGCGAGCTCCCCTGAGGGTCCGGCACTGTACAGCAACACACCACTGAGTTCGAGCGCCTGCACCCTGGGTGCCACCAGCAAACAGGCAAAGACACTCACGCTTCCTACGAAGCGCCGGACTGAAGGCGCGCGCCATCCCTCGAAGGCGAGCCAAGCGCGCCGAGCCCGCGAAGCAACGGTCATGAAATTTGCGGAAGCGCAACTCGCCCACGCGCTGCCAGCGCACTCCATACCCTCTCCGCGAGCTCCTGAAAGGCGCGGCTTACCGCATGCTCCGGGTTGGAGAGCACGAGCGGGGCGCCGACCTCGCAAGCTTCCATGAGTTCGGCATCGAGCGGCAGGCGGCCTAGGAATGGAACGCCGAGTTCCTCGGCCATACGTTCTCCGCCGCCGTATCCAAACGGCTCACTGCGGCCTCCGCAGTGCCGGCACAAGTGAAAGCTCATGTTCTCGATCACTCCCAGAACTGGTGCGCGGAGTTCGCGGAACATGGCTACGCCCCGGCGGACATCTTCCAGCGCCATCTCTTGCGGTGTGGTGACAATCAACCCACCACTGACGGCAATCTGTTGGGCGATCGTGAGCTGCGCATCTCCCGTGCCCGGAGGAAGGTCCAAAACCAAGATGTCCAGCCGGCCCCACTCCACGTCGCGGAAGAACTGTGTGAGAACCTTGGTAATCATCGGCCCGCGCCAAATCACGGGCGTGCCGGGATCGATGAGATGCCCGAGCGAGATGGTTTTGACTCCGTGCGCCTCCAGCGGCAGGATGCGACCGCTGGTGGTCACTCCGGGCGAACCAAAGGTCCCGACCATCTGAGGGATGCTCGGCCCGTAAATGTCGGCGTCGAGCAAGCCCACACTGCGTCCCAAGGCAGAGAGTGCGAAAGCGAGATGGACCGCCACGGTGGACTTCCCCACCCCCCCTTTTCCGCTGGCAACCGCTACCACGTGCTCCACGCCCGGAAGTGGTGTGGTCTGCATCGTCCTTCGCTGGGGCGGGGGAGCTGGCTGTGTGATGGCAACTTCCACCTCCCGCACTCCGGGTAAAGCCGACACGATTTGGCTTACGGCCTCTTTGAGTTGTGCAACGATGGCCGCGTCACGCGTGGTCGGTGCGAGAACGACTTTGACCCCGAACGAACTCACCTCGATGTCGCGGACGAACCCGAAGCTGACGACGTCGCGACCGAGTCCGGGGTATTTCACGCGTTTGAGTTCTTCGAGTACTTGCTGTGGCGTTACCATGTCCGGTGCGACCATAGCGGGCTCGGGTTGGCCCGGCGAGGTCGGCAGAGGATCGTCCGCTGGCACGCGTGGCTGGCGGCAGCGTGACGGCGAGGGCTCGTTTTCATAATCCAAGCGTCGCGTTCGGTTGGTCCGACCCGACACGCGCCGCCGGAACCGGGCAAAGCGGGCGGTGTGCTCGGCTCTTCTGCGGCCAAGCTGGAGGAGAAGTCTTGCGCGGGGACATTCAATTTGGTCCTTGCTACCCGAGCGGAGGCTGAGCTTGGAAGGGTCTCGAGTGCACCCAGGGCAACGATGGCGTGCCGACTTGTGGCGGGCGCGTTTGGGTTTCGTGCTGGCTCCGCTGTTGTTTGCGGTCGTGTGGATGCTGCCTTTCGATCTTCCTGCGCCTGCACATCGCCTAGCGGCCGTTTTGATCGCCGTGGGTATCTTGTGGGTCAGCGAGGCCATTCCCATGGCGATGACAGCCTTTTTAGGTGTGGCCATCGCCGTCCTTTTGGGTGTGGCTCCGGCGTCCGAGGCGTTTGCTCCGTTCGCTGATCCGTTGATCTTTCTGTTCATTGGTTCCTTCATTCTGGCGCGGAGCATTTTCGTGCACGGGCTCGACCGTCGTATTGCTCTGGCCATTTTGTCGTGGCCGGTGGCGAGCCGCAGTCCGTGGTCGCTGCTCATGGCCTACTCCGGAACGGCGACCATGTTGTCCATGTGGCTGAGCAACACGGCCACAGTTGCCATGATGTACCCCATTGGGTTGTCGATTCTCGCGATCTTGGAACAAAGTGCACCTGAGGAGCGCAGGGCTGTGCGTCGTTTTGGGGCGGGCTTGTTGCTTTCGTGCGCCTTCGGTGCCTCCATCGGCGGGCTGGCCACGCCAGTGGGCACACCGCCGAACTTAATTGGGCTAGGGTTTCTGAGACGCACGGGAGTCGCGGAAGTGCCTTTTTTCAGTTGGGTGGTGGTGGCGCTTCCCGTGGTGGTGGTCATGTGGGCGTGGATGGTGTGGCGCTTCCGTCGCGTGGGGCGCGGTTTGGAGTCTGGCTTGGTGGCGTTACGGGCAGAGTTGGGAAAGCGAAAGGCTGCTCTGGGGCCATGGAGTGCCGGCGAACGGAACACGGTGGTGGCGTTTTCGGTAACCGCATTTTTATGGGTCACGCCAGGCGTGGTCGCATTGGCGCTGGGCCAGAATCATCCTTTGTATCTTTGGTTAGTCGCGCGGCTTCCCGAAGGAGTGGCCGCACTCATCGGGGCGGGGTTGCTGTTTGTCCTTCCCGTGGACTGGAAGCGGCAGCAGTTTACGCTCTCGTGGAGCGAAGCTGCGCGCATCGATTGGTGGATCGTGTTTTTGTACGGGGGCGGGTTGGCGCTCGGCACAATGGCATTCCGTACTGGGTTGGCAGAGGCGGCGGGCCGCGCTCTGACGGAAGCACTCGGCGTCCAGCGGCCGCTTGGTTTGTTATTCACTGCGACGATGGCGGCTACGGCTTTGTCCGAGGCCACGAGCAACACCAGCGCTGCCAACATGGTGGTGCCGGTAGCGATTGCATTCGCTCAGGCCGCCGGCACGAACCCGACGCTGCCGGCTCTGGGTGCGACGATGGCGGCATCGCTGGGATTTTTGTTGCCCGTGTCCACGCCCACGAACGCCATCGTGTACAGCTCCGGCCGAGTCCCTCTCACCTTTATGATCCGCTATGGTGCGCTGCTCGATCTCGCCGGCATCGCGGCGGTGGTGGCCGGGGTGGCGTTGCTGGCACCGCTGGTGCTTCCCGCGCCCTAGCGAATCTCGATCGTGTTCGTCGGAATGTTCTCGGGCGTGCGTTCGACCCGCGGGCTGCACGTAACGAGACGCAGGGCGATTCGCCGGCCATGGAGTTCGAGGGGAACGGTGGGGGTTCCACGCACCTCGAATTCGTAGCGTGCGGAAGGCTCTCGGATCACCCAGCAGTCGCCCTCACGGTCGAGTTGCGGTTGCAACGGCACCACCTGGGCTTCGAAGACGTGACCGTGTGCCTCCCCTTCGATGTGGCGGGCAATGCGCAGGGGGAATGCCGTGACGCTGTGCAACGTGATGCGGGCTCCGTCGAGCGAGGGGTAACGGTCGAAATCGCTCCGAGCGAAAATGCGCGCGTTGCCGGCCGAAAGTTTCTCGCTCACTCGTGATGTCGTCTCCTCCCAGAAGCGCACTGGACCCACGTCAATGTGCAGGAAGCGTTGCGATGCGTACAGGCCGACCCCGCCGACCCCCTCTGCGCGTAAGCGCAGCCACAGTTTGCGCAGGTCGGCGTCGGGAATGGCCAGGTCGGCGGCGAGCGCCTGCGTGTGCAACGAGGCTAGAGCCACCGCTTGCCCTTGCGTTCCCAAGGCCTCGTTGAACTCGGGACTGCGGTATCCGGAAAGCAGCACCATGCGGCGCAGCCGGTAACGGGATTGAATGTAGGAGAGCAGCTCGATCAGCCGCAGCGGGATCGCTTCGACTTTACCGTCGCCTCGCGAGCGGAAGAAGCGATCAATGGCCGCGCGCGCCGCCGGATCGTACGAACCGTCCGCACGGCGATACCGGACGTCGAGATGCTCTTCGAAATGGCCGTGAACGAGGCTCAGGCGGCCGTCGCCCGCGAAGAAGAACCGCACAGCCGGGTCCGCCCAGGCCGTACGGGGCGCGTACTCGGCGACGAGCAAGGCGCCCGATGCAAAGAGGAGCACGAGCGTGGAGGGTAGGATGAGGTCGCGCTGGCGCACTGGCCTAACGCCGGATCCATTCCGGAGCACGGCAGAGGTCCTTGGTGATATTTTTCTGGTGCGCCTCCAGGGTGCCGCCGCCAATTTCGATGAGCTTGGCGTCGCGCCACAAGCGCTCCACGACATACTCACCCATATACCCGTAGCCGCCCAGCACTTGAATGGCGCGATCCGCAATCTCCTTGCCGACACGAGCGGCAAAGAGTTTGGCGCCGTCCGCGTCCGCACGGTTGCCGAGCGAGCGCAAGTCGAGTCGGCGGGCGACATCGTACACGTAACTTCGGGCAGCGCGGAATTCGGCGTAGGAATCGCCGATGTAGCGTTGAATTTGTCCGTGTTCGCGCAGCGGTACGCCAAACGCCTTGCGTTCGTTGGCATAGTGCACCATCGTTTCCAAGCAACGCATCGCGATGCCCAGGGACATTCCGGCCAGGGCAACACGCTCGATTTCGAGGTTGCGCATCATGTGTTGCAGGCTCTCGCCCTCTTGGCCGATGAGGTTCGCAACGGGCACCGCGCACTGGTCGAACACGAGCTCGGCGGTCATCGAGGCACGCATGCCCAGCTTGTCGTGGAGGCGCTGGCCCAGAGAAAATCCAGGAAAACCTTTCTCCACGAGGAAGGTGCTGATCTTTCCTCCGGTCTTGGCGTAGACGAGAAACACGTCTCCGAGCGTATGATCGTCCACTGCCCCATTGGTGATGAACATCTTGCGCCCGTTGAGCACGTAGTGATCCCCCCGGCGCTCGGCCGTGCTGCGCATCCCGAGCACATCGGTGCCGGCCTCGGGTTCGGTCATGCACATGCCGCCGATCCATTCGCCGGAGATGACTTTGGGAAGTACGCGCCGTTTTTGTTCGGGGTTGGCGTTAGTGGCAAAGTTGTGCACGAACAGCACGGCGTGGGCCAGGTAAGCCAAGCAAAAGCCAGGATCGGACCACGACAAGGCCTCGTGCACGAGCACTGTGGCGGTAGCGTCGAGACCGGCACCGCCTTCTTCGACGGGAACCGTCAGTCCCAGTAATCCGAGCTCTCCCGCGCGCTGGAACAATGCACGATTGAACCGTTCGTCGCGATTGAAGCTTTGCGCTTGTGGTTCCACCTCGTCGCGCACGAAGGCTTCTAGCGTTTGCAACAGGAGGCGGTGTTCTTCCGTGGGGGCGTGCAGGGGGAACTCCTTCCACCACGTGCGTTCGTCTCGGCGGTCGTTCATGGGTTCATTGTCGGAAAGAGGCGGGCGGAGTACAAGGCCAGCCGGGTCGTGGAGGATACCGTGGCCAGCGCCCCGGCGAGCCCGCTGCCGGTTATGGCTGCCGGCGCGTGTGCGACTGTCGCGCCAATTGCTCCCGCACAAATTCGCGCAGCACGACGGCCTGATTGTGCAAGGGGTCGCGCGTGCCGTACAGCAAAGTCACCACCGGATGGCTGCGGGCCACGTCGAGGAGCTGGCGTAGGGCATCGGTGTTTTGTTCGAGTTCCCGCCGGTAGCGTTCGCGAAACACTGGAAACCGCTTCGGGTCATGACCAAACCACCGCCGCAGGCGGTCGCTCGGAGCGATATCCTGGAGCCACAGGTCAATTCGGGCCGTTTCTTTTTTCAGGCCGCGCGGCCACAGTCGGTCCACCAAAACGCGGAACCCGTCGGTGGGTGCGGGCGGGTCGTAGGCCCGCTTGACGCGAATCTCGTACATAAGGCGAGACTTTACTCCTGGCGACGGTTGTTGTCGTTAACGTCAGCCTCGGGGTGGAAAAAGCGCTCGGGGACGCAATGTTTCTTTGCGGCGACTTGCAGAGATTTCTCGAATCCCGTAGCTGAAATCCCAGAGCCTCTTTCCGAAAAGGAGCCACAATGGAGCCTCGCTTTTCCCCCGCCGCGTTGGCCGTTTTGGAAGAGCGGTATCTGTTGCGGAACGAGAGCGGCGAGCTGATCGAAGATCCTGCCGGGATGCTGCGCCGGGTCGCACGAGCGGTGGCCGCGCCGGCGACACTGTACGGTGAATCCGCGGAAGAGTGGGAAGAGCGATTTTACCATCGCTTGATCCGCCTGGAGTTTCTACCCAACTCGCCCACCCTGATGAACGCTGGGTTGCCGAATGGACAGCTCGCAGCGTGCTTTGTGCTGCCGCTCGAGGACACTCTCGACTCGATTTTTGCCACCTTGTGGCATATGGCGAAAATTCACCAAACCGGAGGGGGCACGGGCTTTTCGTTCAGTTCCTTGCGCCCGCGCGGGGACCGGGTGCGGTCCACCGGGGGAATCACTTCGGGGCCTGTTTCGTTCATGGAACTTTTTGATCACACCACCGCAGTGATCCGCGAGGGCGGTCGCCGACGCGGCGCGAACATGGGCGTGTTGCGCGTTTCCCATCCGGATATCGAGGAGTTCATCCGGGCCAAGCTCGCTCCGGGGCGTTTGGAAAACTTCAATATTAGTGTCGGGATGACCCAGGGGTTCTTTGATGCCTACGACCGCAACGAGCCTTTTCCTCTGGTGAATCCGCGGACCGGTCAGATCGTTCGCCACGTGGATCCACGAGAACTTCTCGACCATATGGCCCAGGCCGCTTGGCAGTGCGGAGACCCGGGGCTGATCTTCCTCGACGAGATCAACAAGCACCACACCGTGCCCGCACTCGGAACCATCGAGGCTACCAATCCCTGCGGGGAGCAGCCGTTGCTCGCGAACGAGTCGTGCGTGCTCGCGTCCATCAACCTGCCGCGCTTTTGCGCGGGCAACGACTTGAATTGGCCCGCGCTGCGCGAAGCCATTCAGGACGCCGTCGTTTTTCTCGACAATGTGATCGATGCAACAGCTCACCCCACGCCCGAGATCGAGGCGGCCACACGACGCACGCGCAAAATCGGCCTCGGTGTGATGGGTTTTGCCGACTTGCTGATCGACTTGGGCATCCCGTACGACTCGATCGAGGCGGTCTCGTTGGCCGGCGACATCGTCACCTTTCTCAGTATCGAGGCTCGCATTGCGTCGGTGGAGCTGGGCAAGGCACGGGGTTCGTTTCCCGCTTTTCCGGAAAGCATCTGGCCGGCCGTGGGCTACCGCGCATTGCGCAACGCTACCGTGACCTGCATCGCGCCTACGGGTACGATCAGCCTGATTGCCGGGGTTTCCAGCGGGATCGAGCCGTTGTTTGCGCTGGCGGTGTGTCGCCGGCTCCTCGATGGCCGCCACTTCATGGAAATTCACCCGGCAGTGGAACGCCTCATCGAGGAGCTGGGAGAGCGTGGTCCGCAGGTCCGCGACCATGTTTTGGCCCACGGCCGGATCCGCGATTTGTCGGATCTGCCGGAAGAAATCCGCCGGCGTTTCCCCACTGCGCTGGAAATTGCCCCAGAGTGGCACTTGCGGATGCAGTCGCAGTTCCAGGCCTACATTGATGCGGCGGTTTCGAAGACCATCAACCTCCCCGCAGATGCAACGCCCGAGCAAGTGCGTTCGATTTACCTACTGGCGCGCGAGTACCGCTTGAAGGGAATCACTGTGTACCGTTACGGAAGCCGTCCCGGGCAGGTTCTCTCGTTGGTG
Organism: Candidatus Binatia bacterium; assembly: GCA_026004215.1. Classification (GTDB taxonomy): domain Bacteria; phylum Desulfobacterota; class Binatia; order HRBIN30; family HRBIN30; genus HRBIN30. The sequence goes on along the minus strand of BPIR01000002.1, from coordinate 134,431 downwards.
GATGATGCCGCCCTAGCCGAATGCCGCGAGTGTGCCGTATAGGGAAGCCAGGGGTCCGTGATGAGCTCCGTTCGCGAGGCACTGTTTTGGCACCCTCTTCCCGATGGCAAGGTCCGGTGCACCTTGTGCGCCCTCGACTGCAAGATTTCGCGCGGCCGGCGCGGCGCTTGCGGGGTGCGGGTCAATGTCGAAGGGAAACTGTTTACCCTGGTGTACGGCCGGCTGGTGGCCCGGCACGTTGACCCGATCGAGAAGAAACCTCTGTTTCACTTTCTCCCTGGGTCGTTGTCGTACTCGATCGCCACCGTCGGATGCAATTTCCGCTGTCTGCACTGCCAAAACTACGAAATCTCGCAGGCACCGAAAGAAAAAGGCGTGGTCACGGCCGGGAGTGACGATGGCGCGGGTGACGACCCTGAAGTGCTGTGCTTGACCCTGCGTGAGGCGGGCGCGCGCATTCCGGGCGAAGATGTCAGTCCCGAAGAGGTCGTCAATGCCGCGCTACGCAGCGGATGCCGCAGCATTTCGTACACCTACACCGAGCCGACGATTTTCTACGAGTTTGCGCTCGATACCGCTCGGCTGGCCCACAGCCGCGGGTTGCGGAACGTGTTCGTGACCAATGGTTACATCGGCAAGGAAGCGCTGGAGACGATCGCTCCGTACCTCGATGCGGCCAACATTGACCTCAAGAGTTTTCGCGACACGGCGCACAAGCAAATGACGGGAGCGCGCCTGGCACCCGTGTTGGAGAACATTCGCCGCTACAAGTCGCTCGGGGTGTGGGTGGAGGTGACGACGCTGGTGATCCCGCAGCACAACGACAGCGACGAGGAGCTGCGGGCCATTGCCGAATTTTTGGCCAGTGTGGATCGTGATCTGCCCTGGCACGTCACCCAGTTTTACCCCACCTACCGGCTGCTCGACCGCCCGCGCACGCCCGTTGCCACCTTGCGCCGCGCGCGGGAAATCGGCATCGCAGCGGGGTTGCGTTTCGTGTACGAGGGAAACGTGCCGGGCGAAGGCGGCGAGAACACATATTGCCCCGAGTGTCACGCGTTGCTCGTGGGGCGATATGGCTTCACGCTGCTGGCGAACCGCATTGCAGACGGCCGCTGCCCGGATTGTGGTGCGGCGATTGCGGGGATATGGCAGCCGAGTCGTTAGCGCCCATCTACGTCGGTTGTTCTGGTTGGCAGTACACGGGGTGGCGGGGACGCTTTTACCCGGAAGGCTTGCCCGCCAACCAGTACTTTCCCTTTTACGCGCAACACTTCGACACCGTCGAGATCAACAGCACCTTTTACCGCATGCCGACGCCCGAGGTAGTGCGCCACTGGCGGGCAATGGCCCCGCCCGGCTTCCTGTTTGCGGTGAAGGCAAATCGCTTTCTCACGCACCGCAAGAAACTGCACGAAGTCGAACGTATTCTCGATCAGTTTTTTCGGACAATTTCCGAGCTCGGCGAACATCTCGGACCTGTCCTGTATCAGTTGCCTCCCGGGTGGAAGTGCAACGTCGAGCGGCTGGCCGCGTTTTTGACGCAATTGCCGCCCGGTCATGTGCATGCGTTCGAATTCCGCCATCCGAGCTGGTTCGAGCCGCGGGTACGCCAGCTCTTGGCGGAGGCTGGAGCCGTTTTCGTGGTCCATGACTTTCCGGGTCTCCGCGTGCCGCGGGTGCGCGTCGGCCCAGCCGTGTACGTGCGCTTCCACGGCCCGATCCCCGGCTATGCGGGACGCTACAGCCGCCCGCGGCTACGCCGTTGGGCGCGCTGGCTGCGGGCGCAAGCGCGCGCCGGGAAGGCGTGTTACGCGTACTTCAATAACGACGTGGAGGCGGCTGCGGTTCAGGATGCGCTGTACTTGCGCGCGCTCGTGCAGCAGCGGAGAGTTGCAGCCGGTCATGGGGAAAGGTAAGCAAGGCCGCAATCCGACGCTTGGAGAGGTGGCCGAGAGGTCGAAGGCGCACGCCTGCTAAGCGTGTGTAGGGCTAAAACTCTACCGAGGGTTCGAATCCCTCCCTCTCCGTTTCCCCTCTTCGGAGTCGAAAGGTGGGCGCCTACGGAGAGGCAAGGATCGCCTGGCGATGCACCAGAGCCGGTGAAAGTCGCCGGGTTCGGCGGCGCCGCCGGGGCAGATTCGCTGGCACGGCGGGTGGCCGTTTCGGCACGATGGAGAGATTTTCGCCATCTGCCGGTGGGCTCCGGACAACAACACCCGAGGGAGGTGTGGCGGACGGCAGGGCCGAACGTGGGTGACTCGCGCGGCTGAGTTAACGACTGCTTCGCCGGCCGTTGCTCGCAGAGCGGCGCCCGTTGCGACGCACTTGGCTCAAATCGCGTACCGCACCGCGAGCCGCACTGGTGGTCAGCAGCGCGTAGGCTTGTAAGGCGGGAGACACCACCCGTTGGCGGTTTTGCGGGCTCCAGGCGGCTGGCCCGCGTTCGATCTCCGCCACGCGCCGCTGTTTGAGTTCGCCTTTGTCCACCAGCAGTTCGATCTTTCGTTTGGGAATATCGATGCGGATGCGGTCGCCATCGCGGACAAGAGCAATCGTACCCCCTTCGGCCGCTTCCGGCGAAACGTGGCCGACGCTGAGCCCCGAGGTGCCGCCACTGAAACGCCCGTCGGTGACGAGCGCGCATGCTTTCCCGAGCTGCTTTGCCTTGATGTAGGAAGTCGGGTACAGCATTTCTTGCATACCCGGCCCGCCCTTCGGCCCCTCGTAGCGAATCACGACTACGTCTCCAGGTCGAATTCGATCGTTAAGGATGGCTTGGCACGCATCTTCTTGGGATTCGAACACTCTGGCCGGCCCTTCGAAGACCCAGATGGATTCGTCTACCCCAGCGGTCTTCACGATGCAGCCGTCCGGTGCCAAATTGCCGTACAACACGGCGAGTCCGCCATCCTGGCTATAGGCGTGTTCCACGCTGCGAATGCAACCGTGGGAGCGGTCGTTGTCCAACTCTGCGTAGTATGTTGCCTGCGAAAAGGCCACCGTGGTGCGCACGCCGCCCGGCGCCGCGAGCGAGCGTTGGCGGGCCTCTGCCGTAGCGGTGGGGCGGCGCACGTCGTTTGCGTCAATCGCCTCACCCATGGTGCGGCTGTGTACGGTGGGAACGTGCCGGTGGATCAAGCCAGCGCGGTCGAGCTCGCCGAGGATCGTGAAAATTCCGCCGGCGCGGTTGACGTCCTCGACATGGTAGTGCGACGAAGGAGCGACCTTGCAAATATTGGGTACCCGCCGCGATAGGCGATCGATGTCGCTCATCGTGAACGGCACGCCAGCTTCGTGCGCAATGGCCAGGATGTGGAGCACGGTGTTGGTCGAGCCGCCCATGGCGATGTCGAGCGTCATGGCATTCTCGAAAGCTTCGAACGTGGCGATGCTGCGGGGCAGTACGCTGGTATCGCCTTGCTCGTAATAGCGGCGCGCCATCTCCACGATGAGCCGGCCCGCGGTCTCGAACAATTGCCACCGCGCGGCGTGGGTGGCTACGATCGTGCCGTTTCCGGGCAAGGCCATCCCCAGGGCCTCGTTCAGGCAATTCATGCTGTTCGCCGTGAACATGCCCGAGCACGAGCCACAAGTCGGGCAGGCCGAGCGCTCCATTTCCAGCAACTCTTCGTCGCTCACGCGGTCATCCCCCGCAGCAATCATCGGATCGATCAGATCGAGTTTGCGCGGCGGTAAAGGATTGCCGTGGGCGTCGTGCGTTCCTGCGGATGTGCCGGCTTCCATGGGGCCGCCGGAAACGAAGATCGTGGGGATGTTGAGGCGCATGGCGGCCATGAGCATTCCCGGAGTGATCTTGTCGCAGTTCGAGATGCACACGAGTGCGTCCGCTACATGCGCTTGCACCATGTATTCGACGCTGTCCGCGATGAGGTCTCGGCTGGGTAGCGAGTACAGCATTCCCCCATGACCCATGGCGATGCCGTCGTCCACGGCAATCGTGTTGAATTCGACACCCCAGCCGCCGGCCGCGTCAATCACTTTTTTCAACCGCTGCCCGACGTCGTGCAAGTGAACGTGACCAGGAACGAATTGGGTGAAGCTGTTGGCTATGGCGACAATGGGCTTGTGGAAATCCGCATCCTGCATGCCCGTCGCACGCCAGAGCGCGCGCGCTCCAGCCATGTGTCGGCCTTGCGTGGTGATCCGGCTGCGGTAGGGATTCATGGCCTCCAGTCTAGTGCGGGCGGGGACGGCAGGCAATCGAGCCGGCGTCGAGATCGGCGGTCTCCGAACGAGCTACCGAACCGGACCACAGGCGAACGGATCAATCGAGGGAAGCGTCGGTCACATGCGCCGGTCGCGTTCGGGCCGGGGCGGTCACTGGAGAGTGATCGGCGCCCAGGGCGACACGCTCGGCGCTGCCGCAGCATACACCTCCGCGCGTACAGCCCGTTACTTGTCCGCAAATCAGCTCCTCGTGGGGTGAGTTTCGCCTGCCTCGCGCGGGGCGATCTCGAAACGGGACTAGAACGCAGCGGGGATTGCCTCTTCGTTACAGCCGTCGGGTCCCGAGGGGAGACGCTTCGGCGGGTGTGCCCACCTGGCGCAACCAAGCCTGCTACCCTGAGGCGCAAAGGGTTCAGTCTTCGTCCGGCAACGGTTCGGCGGGTGGGTTGTATTCTTTGCCTTCCTCTTCCGCCTCCACGACGTCTTCGGTGGACGGCGGCTCGGGCCGAATTTCCATGACGGGATGGGGTGCGGGTTTCTCGCGGTCCTCCCGCTCCCAAAGAATTTCGTTGATTTGGAGCCGATCCACGATTTCTTTGATGCCCGCGATATCGGTGAGGAGTTTGAGCAGGATCTGATGTTCCACTTCGCTCGGCAGGGCTCCGTCCAGGTATACCACGCCGTGCCGAGCGACGACCCGTAACTCTTCCATATCCACGCGGCCGTCTTCACGAATCGTCTCCCGCAAGGCCTCTTCGAGTTCGCGGTCGGAAAGTAACTCCAGGTCCCCAGGGAGGACGCCTTTGCGAGGCGGTTCTTCCTCCTCGACGGCGGCTTCGGGTGCCTCTCGTTCGTGCCGTTCGGCGCAGTCCACGCAATATGGTGTGGTAGGCAGTGCGCGGAGGCGGGGGAGGGGGATTCGGGCACCGCAGTCTATACAAATCCCATAGGTACCTTCGGACATGCGCTGCAAAGCGGCATCGATGGCGGCAATCTCGCGCCGCTCGTGCTCTTGCAAGCGGTCATAGAGCCGCGCCGCACGTTCCTCTTGGGCGAGCTCTTCGATTTCCGACTCGCGCTCCTCCGTGATTGCGGCGAGGTCCGCCTCTGTGTCCGCCACAGCGCGCAGAAGTGCCGCGCGTTGTTTGCGGAGTTCCTTGGCCAGTTTGAGTATTTCGCTTTGTTTCATGGCGCCTTCCTCGGCATCGCTGCGGTGCCTAATCGTCCAACGCGAGGTTCCGACCGACAGGCTGTCTCGTCACGCCACGTGGATCATGACACATTTCGAGCCGGCGTGGAACCGCTCGCCCGAGCGAGCGGTTCCCACGCCGGGTGCGTCGGACTTGGTTGCCGTCAAGCAGCCTGCACTTCGATTTTGCGAGGCCGCTTTCCAGGTTCTTCCGTTTTGGGCAAGCGGATTTCCAGCACGCCGTCCTTCAAGGTGGCGGTAGCCGCGTCGGCCTTCACCTCCACCGGTAGGGTGATGGTGCGCGTAAAGGAGCCGAAGGTCCGCTCGCTACGGTAGTAGTCTTTTTCTTTCACCTCCTCGCTTCGCTGCTTCTCCCCTTTGATGGTGAGGGTTTTGTCGGTGAGGCTGATGTCGATCTGGTCTTTCGTAAGCCCGGGAAGTTCGGCTTTGACGACTAGGTCGTCGCCTTCCTCGTAGACGTCCACCGCCGGTACCTTGAGCTCGAATTCCCGCAACGGCCGCCACACCTCCGGCCATTCGATGCGGGGCCACGGCAGGCGCGGAAAGTCGGAGAAAAATCGCTCCACGAATCGCTCGAACGGATCGACCACGACCCGCTCCACTGGGGTAGCGTGTACCGGCACGACTTGGGCCGACCGCGCCGTTTTCTTCTTTGCTGCTTTTGCCTTCGCCATGACTCGTCCTCCTCTTTGTTGTTTGGATTTGCGCAGGCCAAGATTTGTCCGCCGTGTCGCCTGCGCAAGTGGCGCGTTCGCAAATCTGACGCCAAGGGGATTCCGTATCGAAAGTTGTGCTACGAGGTTGTATGCTTTCCAGGACTTGCGAACGCCCGTTTTCATGAATCGAGGCTCACGCGCAAAGGCGATTGCGGATGATCCCGCAGAAGTTGTCCAGCGGAAAGATTTGCGTTTGCCTCTGGTTCGCAACTGGAAAGGTGCCGAACGCCTGGGACATCCCGGATTTCTAGCGAGGGGATCCTCGGCGAGTTTTGGGCATTTGCCGCCGCGGAGCCTCGGTATGGTTTTCGGTTGTCTAAGGTTGCCCCGCTTGTTAACTTCGCGCTCACCGTGAGAAGCTCGTGGGGTTCGCCCCGCGAGGCTTGGCGCCAGCTCTCCCTCTCTTACCCCCCCTTCGGGAGGGAGGGCGGCGCTGAGCTCGTGCAGGAGATCGACGTGCCGCGGGTCTTGCGCGGGTACTCGGGCACAGGGGCCGCAGGAGGGGGTTGCCCGCGGGAAAGCCTGACCCTGGGGATACGCCGTGGGTCCGGACCGGCAATGGGTGAACGGTTGGAGTCGTCGCACGTACCTTTGCTGTTTCTCTTTGTCGGTTTTGTGGCTACAAGCGTGACCTTGCTATGAAGGCTGTCGTACTTTGTGCGGGGTTGGGCACGCGTTTGCGGCCGCTCACGTTCAGCACGGCCAAGCATTTGATTCCGGTCGCCAACAAGCCGGTGCTGTTTTACGGAATCGAAAGTCTGGTCGAAGTGGGTGCGCGTGAAATTGGGATTGTCGTGAGCCGGGAGAGCCGCCCACTCATCCAAAATGCTGTGGACGATGGTAGCCGCTGGGGCGCGCGGGTGACTTACATCGAGCAGCACAAGCCGCAGGGGTTGGCGCATGCGTGTGCTTGCGCCGAGGAATTCGTGGGAGGAGAGCCGTTTATCATGTACCTAGGAGACAATCTTCTTCCCGATGGGCTGCGCGCGCCTGTGAGCTTGTTTCAAAGTTCGGGTGCCAACGCCGTGGTGCTGCTGAAGGAGGTGGACGACCCGACCCACTTTGGCATCGCCGAGGTGCAGGGCAACCGGATCGTTCGCCTGGTGGAAAAGCCCAAGCACCCGCCATCGAATCTGGCGATTGTCGGGGGGTACATTTTCGATCGCAACATCTTCGACTCGATTCGCCGCATTCGACCTTCGTGGCGGGGCGAGTATGAAATCACCGACGCAATTCAGGATCTGGTCGATCGGGGTTTTCTGGTGGTGCCGTACGTCGTGCCGGGTTGGTGGAAGGATACCGGCAAGCCGGAGGACATCCTCGATGCCAACCGGGTGGTACTGCAAGGCATGCACACGGCGATCGAGGGCAAGGTGGATGCGGCTTCGGAGCTTCACGGAACGGTAATCGTGGCTGCAGGAGCGGAAATCGTGAACTCGCGCATCGAGGGGCCAGTGATCATCGGCAGCGAGGCACGCGTGTTTGGCGCGCACGTGGGCCCTTACGTTTCCCTCGGCGATCGCGTGCATGTTTTGCACAGCACGGTACGGAACAGCGTGATCATGGAAGACTCGCGCATCGAACATTTGTCGCTGCCCTTGCGCGACAGTTTGATTGGGCGCCGCGTGATCGTGCGGGGAGGGAGCTCAGCCTCGGGTTTGCGTTTGCTCTTAGGGGATTATTGCGAGACGGAAATGGGCGACTGAGAGCGGGGCGGTGGGGGGCATGGTTGACGGGCAAGCGTGCCGCAGTAAACTCCGGAAGGTCGTTCTGGCCGCCGGTGGCGTCGCGGTTTGGTTGGCCGCGCTCGCACCGCAGAAGGCAGCCGCAACCCCAGCCTGTACGGAGATCTTGCGCAACTTCAGTGCTTCGGTGTCGGGTGAAACTTCGGGGGAAAGCGGAGATGCCGGATCTTGCGGAGGCACGGAGGCACCCGAGCTGAGCTTGACCTTTACCGCGCCGCGGGCAGGGAGTTACACCTTCGATACTTTCGGCTCTGCATTCGACACGGTGCTGTACGTGCGGTCGGAAAACGGCACCGAGCTCGGGTGCAACGATGATGTCCAGCTCGGGGTCCATGCTTGGTCGCGGGTGCGCGTGACGTTGGGTGCCGAGCAAACGGTGCGCGTGATCGTCGACGGATTCGGATCTCAGAGCGGTGCGTTCGTGCTGCGGATCCATGCCGAGTGCCCGCTACCCTTTCGCGCCGATGCCCGAGACCTCGGCAGTGCAAGTACGTGGGTGATTAGGGGCTCCACCACTTGCGCCCCCATGGTAGGGCCGGCGACGAGTTGCGGTGCGGTCCCATGGGGCCCGGGGACGAGTTTTGTGTATACGGCGCCGTTTTCGGGAACGTACGAGTTCAGTAGCGAAGGCTCGCAGTTCGACACACTGCTGGTGGTGCAACTGGGAACATGCTCCGGCGCGGAGCTGGCTTGCAACGACGACATCGGCGCGACGGACCCAGGTGCATCGCGGGTGCGGGTGGAGCTAGCCGTGGGACAAACGGTGGTCATTACCCTGGCAGGCAAAGGGGAGGCGCGCGGAGAGTTTGTTTTGAGCGGCGTGGGGGTGCCGTTTACGCCGACGATTACGGCCACGCGGACGGCTTCGCGCACGGCGACGGCGACGCGGTCCCACACGGTAAGCCCGAGCGCCACGAGCTCGCGCACGTTCACGCCCTCCCGTGTGCCTACGGCCAGCCCCTCTCCCACGGCGAGCCCGACGCCGTCGCGCACCCGCACGGCCAGAGCGACGCCGACGCCGAGCGACACGGCGCGTCCGACTGCAACCGCTACGAGGTTGGTCACCGCCACACCACCTCTGTCGGCAACTCCGTCGCCGACGCCCACGGCGACGCCTTCGGCCTCCCCGTTGCCTTCTCCGCTCTCGACGATTTGTTGCGAGTGGGAGGGTGGAGGGCAACCGGCCCGCTGCGAACTCTCGAGTGTCGCGCAGTGCGGCGCGCTCGGCGGCACCGTTCACGAGGATGCTGTGTGCACGGAGCAAGGGTGCCGGCCGCGCACCGAGGGAAGTGCAACCGCGAGTCCGACCCTGACGGCAACGCCGAGCGTTCGCCCCACGTGGACGTTTCTTCCCTCGCTGACGGCGACGGCCACTTCCCTGGCAAGGGTCGTTGTGGAGGGAGCGAGCCTGCGGCCTGGGGCCTCGATTGCGGTTGCGGGGGAGATGCCGCCGGGTCACGGAGCGGCGCGGCTGTGGATGATCGATGCCAGCGGCAAATGGTGGCCCTTTGGGCAAACCGCAGTCGCCGAGCACGGAGGCTTTCGGGCAGTGGTGCAAGTGCCGGCGCCGGCAGCGCCGGGACCAGCCCGGGTTTGCGCCGTGCCGACCGCTCCAGGGAGAGAACCGGCAGACTTGGTCTGCACCCATTTGCCCGTCGAAGATTGGCCGCCGGCGCAACTGGATGTGGCGGTGCGCTCGGAAAGTGGCGCGCTCGCGCAGGGCTCGGTGTATCTCTTTTCGGCAAATGGAATTCCTCGCGGCGCGGCGAAAACTGGCAGTAGCGGCGTGGCCCGTTTCGGCACGGTTCCTGCCGGCATTTACACGGTGCGCGCGGTTTGCGAACGCGGCAGCGAGTGCGGCGAGGGATACGTTCCACCGGGAACGGTCGTACTCGCACCGGGTAGTCGCCGATCGTTGGTATTGCGCGCCGTGCCCCCGCCGGCCGAGGCGGACCTGGATTGGGCCGGCACACTTCTGCTTCCAGGAGGCTTGCTCCAGGCCCTCGACCCCGTTGCGCAGCCGTTGCGGGCGGGGCAGCCCTGGCTCTTCCCCAGCTTGGAGGGACTCGGCCTACCTCCGCTGCTGTTGCGCTTTTGGGCTGTGCCGCGCGTCCCTGTGAACAGCGCTGTTCCGGTGGCTTTTCGGGTCTGGGGTGGCGACGAGCTGCTGTTTTCTCGCACGGCGATGCAGCCCGAGCCAGTGTATGCGTTCGATCCGCTGTGGAGCTTCCCGGCTTATACGGCAGATTGGAACCTGAGTGGCCTGCCGGCGGGAGATTTGCGTGTGGAAGTGGAAGCCGCCGGCGGGCCCGTACGATCGTTCTCCCTCTTCGGCGAGGCATTGTCTGGCCGTTGGGCCGGCGTCGTCGGAGCGAGAGGATCAGAGGTCGGTGTTGCCTCGAACGAGGATACGCTTCGCACCCGCCTCGCTGCCCGATTATTTCAGCCCGATTGGTCGTGGGACCTACAGCTTGCCGGCGCGCCCGGGTCGTCGCTGCGCTGGTCAGGGAACGTCGAAGGCCTCTTGCTGGAAGAGTGGGACACGGATGGTCGCTGGAGCGGGGCGATTCGCGGCACGCTGTCCTCGCACTTCCGGGGAGACGAAGTCGTGTCGAGCCGCGCAGTTTCGGTGCTGCGGGGATCGGACTTGACCGCGGGAAGTTACGAGTGGAGCGGTGTTGCGGAGACCACGCAGTGTGCGGCAATCGCCCCCAATGCTGGCACGGTATCTTTCGATGTGTCGGCTTGCGAGGGCTGCCCGCCAACGACGTTCCGCAGGCCCTTTACACCGACCCGCTGCCTACCTCCGCGCGCTCGCTTCGAGGTTCATGGCGGAACGGATCTGCGGATGAAGGGATGGGTCGCACTGGAAGCTGCGCAAACGGCGTGGCTTTCGGTGGAGGAACCCATCGGGCTCTGCCGCGCTCGGTTATGGGGACGGGGCAACATCGTGGCCCGAGCCAAGGTTTTGTACGATCCGGCGCGCACGCCAGCGCTGCTCCCCGAAAACGAACCGTGCCTTTCCTTGCGGGAGCGGTGGTGGCCCGTTCTTCAGTGCGCGGGCGCGACGTTTGCGCGCGCAGCCATGGATTTTGGCGATTCGTCGCCTTGCACGGCCCCGCCACCTGCTGAGTCTCCCGAACAGTTCTGGCCCAATCCACTGCCGGCGGCAGCATCGCATGGGAGCGGTCGCGCCGTGCTGCTGTGGACTCGGCAAATGGGCAGGGAAAGTTCCGCGGGGTCCTTGCTACTGTGGAGAGAAGTCCACGGCACGGCCGTACAAGATCCTCGGCCGCTTGAAGGTGCCGAGGCGGCGGTGGATAGTCCGGCCATTGCCAGTGTGGGCGGCGGTCGCCTTTTGGCGGTGTGGGTACAAGGCGACGCTAGCGCGGAACGTTCTCCGCGAGCGGATCCTGCGACCGCGACGGGGCGGGGGAATCTATGGAGCGCCGTGTGGGAGGGCGGAAGCTGGAGCGCACCGAGCCCCCTCACCCAGGATGCGGTCGCAGATGGGCCGCCCGTGCTGGTCTCCGGGGACGGGGTGACCGAGTTATTTTGGCTGCGAGGGAGTGACGGAGGCCGCTCCAGCGCAGCCAACGTTCATTGGGCGCGATTTGCCCCGGAGCGGGGATGGGTGTTCGAAGGGCCCGTCCTGCCGGAGGGAGGAGCGGTCATTCGCAATGTTGCCGCCGGGCGCATGGCGGATGGCTCGACGCTGCTCGCGTGGATCGAAGAGCAAGGCATGGAGCCGGCCCACGTACGGGCGAGAAAGCTCGTGGGCGGGAGTTGGTCAGCAGTGGACGACGTCGTGATTCCCGCCGGAGTGTGGCCGAGCGCGGTGCGGGTAGTCGAAGGCGCACCGTTGCCGGTGCTGGTTGTGCGCGCGATCTCGGCAAGCGAGGCGGGTCCGGGAGGGAGTCTATACATTGTGGTCCAGGAGTCGGGCAGATGGCTTGCCCGCGCGGTCGTGCGCGAGCCTCAGGCCGACGAGTTTGCAGCGCTGGCACGCGACGAGGAGGTGTTCGTGTTTTTCCGCGGTGTGGGCGGTGGTTTGGCTACCGGTGGCAATGGCGAGCTCTGGGCCGCGGTCGTGCGCGGGGCCACGGTGCAGGGGCCGGTGCGGCTGACGAGCGACGGCGCGGGACATCTCAGCCCCGTGGCCATTGCGATGAACGAGGAAACTGTGCTCGTGGCGGACGTGCACCAGCGGGCGCCATCGGACCAGCCGGAGGTGGCTCTCCATCGCTGGCCGTTGCTTCCGGACCTGGTTGTCGAGTCGGCACACATCGAGCCGAGCTCTGGGGCTCTTACCGGAGGGGCGGGTCTGGTGGTCTCTGTTTCCAATCGCGGGCTCGATGAGATCCGCGTTCCCGTTCGTGTGAGTGTGAATTCCGGCACGTTCGTAAGGAATTTGCATGTCGCCCCGGCGCAGCTCCCGCCGGGCCGGAGAGTGGAACTCACTTTCGAGGATGTGCCGGTTCTCCCGGACGCCAACGAAATCGAAATCCGCGTGGACGAGGACGAGGCTGTGCGCGAGAGCGACGAAGCCAACAATGTGTTGCGTGTTTTGACTGGCCCGCAAGCACCGGTGGTGCTCGGATACACGCTGGACACGGTGCGCGGCGAGGTCGTGATCGAATGGGAGCCTGTGAGCAGCGCAGTGGAATACCGGGTGTATCGAGGCGAGTTCGCCCACGGCGCCTTCGAGTTGTGGAGCGGAACGACGGCGACGCAATTTCGCGATGTATTGGATACGCCCGCGAGCAGTGTCCGTTACCGGGTCACGGCGGTGGATGGTTTCGGCAAAGAATCGCCTGCCAGTGCTGCAATCGAGGTAACAGGCATCCTGCCGGCTTCGGGTTGCACGGGCGACTGTAACGAGGACGGCAGTGTGACAATTGACGAGTTGCTGTTGGGCGTAAACATCGCTTTGGAACTGAAACCGCTCGTCGAATGTTCGGCGTTGGATGCCAACCACGACGGACAAGTGACGATCGAGGAAATTTTGCGCGCTGTGGGCCAGGCATTGACGGGATGCGCGGAGTCGGCAGCCGCCCGGTGAGCGGAAGCGGCTCTCGAATACCTGCTTCGGCGGCTCCCGTTCGTGCCCGTTTGCGCCCGAGGGGGCCCGAACCCGGAGGCGGGGCGATCCGACAACCTGGCTTGCACTGCGAGTTGTTGCCGAGCGGCCAGGCGTGCTAACCGGTGCTACCGCTATGGCCACGCTCGCGCGCGAGGAAAAAGCCGCTGTGCAACTGAAGCAGCTCGCTCAGCTTTGGAGCAACGTCCGACTCGGGTGGCGGCTCTTCTTCGAGCCCCGCGTACCGTGGTGGGCGAAAGCGGTGTTGATCGGGACGCTGGCATACATCGGGTTGCCGTTCGACTTGTTGCCGGATGCCGTACCGGTGCTGGGACAAGTGGACGACTTGTTGCTGCTTTGGCTGGCTTGGAAGCTGTTTTTGCGGTGGTGCCCGGCAGAGGTCGTGGAAGAACACGCGCGCGCGGTGCGCGAGCTTGCGGTCCGCCCGCGGCGTTGAGTGTTCTGCGTTCTTCGGTGCGAGGGGTAGCCTCTATTGTCCACCGTGGCCTTTGCTGGCTTCGCCTCGTAGCAGTGTTCCACTGGCGGCTGCTCCAGTCGGTCGGACGTTACCGATTTCCGTAGTCCGGAAGTGGCGATCTTGAGCCAGCGTGGAATAGGTGCCGTCGAGCTGTTTCGGTCCCGCTACGTCCGGCAAGCCGGAGGTGACTGGGCGCAGTTGTTTTCCGATGGGAAGGCACTCCTCCCGGAAAGCGAACGTCTCGTAGCGTCCCACTTCGTGCTCTTTGCCGCTGCAGCATATGTGCTCTGACCACTCGTACCCTGGCGCGCAAACGCGACAGCCGATCTCCCGGCGCGCGCCGACCCAGGCCGCGGAACGGCAGAGACAGCGCCGTTGCAGCGCCGCACGGTACCAGCCGACACTGGCAGGATCTTGGCGGCTGTGATTCCACTGATCTTGCCGTGGATCGCTTGCGAAATCACCTGCTCCCGCTTCACGGCGCCAACTGCTGGCGCGCCATGAGAACACCTTCAGAATCAGAACCGAATCGGCTTTTCCATAACGGTCGCTCCACGCCGGGCCGCGCCACAGGCTCGTAGCCCGCGCGAGTAGCGAGACTTGACTCGCAGCGGGCGGCATAATAAGCGCGTTTTCGACAGGCGTTGACGGCCATTTGGATCGGGAGGGCGAGTCATGGCCTTATGCGGGCAAGAACACGGGGCATCGTCAGGGGGTGCTGTGCATGCAGTGGTTCGGCCAGAGTCTACCAACCCGCACAGAGGCTGGTTGCAACAGGATATCGCTGTGCGAGGGCAGTTGGCGGGAGGTAGCCCTGGCAGCCGGGCTATCGCGTGCGTGAGCGCGGGGAAGCGAGTCGAAGCGGGCTCCCGGCCACGAGTGTTTTTCACGGGGGGCATGGCGGTTTTCCTTGCGTACCTATGCGTCCCGGCGCTGGTTACCGGTTTCGGCTTCCCGGGAGTGGCGAGAGCAGAAGGGATTTGCGGATTCGCGCAGGTGAGCGCGGGTGAGCGGCACACCTGTGGGGTGAAGACCGACGGCACAGTGCAGTGCTGGGGCTGGAACAACTCCGGTCAGTCCAGCCCGCCGGCTGGCACGTTCGCGCAGGTGAGCGCGGGTGAGCGCGGGTGAGTATCACACCTGTGGGGTGAAGACCGACGGGACGGTACAGTGCTGGGGCGCCAACGACTACGGTCAGTCGAGCCCGCCTGGAGGCACGTTCGCGCAGGTGAGCGCGGGTGGGTATCACACCTGTGGGGTGAAGACCGACGGCACGGTGCAGTGCTGGGGCTTTAACGACTACGGTCAGTCGAGCCCGCCTGGAGGCACGTTCGCGCAGGTGAGCGCGGGGTTCCAACACACCTGTGGGGTAAAGAGCGACGGCACGGTGCAGTGCTGGGGCTTTAACGGCTACGGTCAGTCGAGCCCGCCGGCCGGCACGTTCGCGCAGGTGAGCGCGGGTGGGTATCACACCTGTGGGGTGAAGACCGATGGCACGGTGCAGTGCTGGGGCGCTAACTACTACGGTCAGTCGAGCCTGCCGGCCGGCACGTTCGCGCAGGTGAGCGCGGGTGAGTATCACACCTGTGGGGTGAAGACCGACGGCACCGTGCAGTGCTGGGGCGATGACTACTATGGTCAATCGAGCCCGCCTGGAGGCACGTTCGCGCAGGTGAGCGCGGGTGAGTATCACACCTGTGGGGTGAAGACCGATGGCACGGTGCAGTGCTGGGGCGCTAACTACTACGGTCAGTCGAGCCTGCCGGCCGGCACGTTCGCGCAGGTGAGCGCGGGTGGGGGGCACACCTGTGGGGTGAAGAGCGATGGCACGGTACAGTGCTGGGGCGCCAACAGCTACGGTCAATCGAGCCCGCCGGCCGGCACGTTCGCGCAGGTGAGCGCGGGTGGGGGGCACACCTGTGGGGTGAAGACCGACGGCACGGTGCAGTGCTGGGGTGGGAACGACTACGGTCAGTCGAACCCGCCGGGAGGCACGTTCGCGCAGGTGAGCGCGGGTGTGTGGCACACCTGTGGGGTGAAGACCGATGGCACGGTGCAGTGCTGGGGTGGGAACGGCTACGGTCAGTCGAACCCGCCGGCCGGCACGTTCGCGCAGGTGAGCGCGGGTGGGTGGCACACCTGTGGGGTGAAGACCGGCGGCACGGTGCAGTGCTGGGGTGGGAACGGCTACGGTCAGTCGAGCCCGCCGGCCGGCACGTTCGCGCAGGTGAGCGCGGGTGTGTGGCACACCTGTGGGGTGAAGACCGATGGCACGGTGCAGTGCTGGGGCTGGAACTACTACGGTGAGTCGAGCCCGCCGGCAGGCACGTTCACGCAGGTGAGCGCGGGTGGGGGGCACACCTGTGGGGTGAAGACCGACGGCACGGTGCAGTGCTGGGGTGGGAACGGCTACGGTCAGTCGAGCCCGCCGGCAGGCACGTTCGCGCAGGTGAGCGCGGGTGGGTATCACACCTGTGGGGTCAACGCGGAAGGAGCGGTGGTGTGCTGGGGTGGGGTAAGAATCCCCGGGTTTTATGCATGCGAAACACCAACACAGACACCAACACCGACTCACAGCCCATCACCCACGCCCCCGAGCAGTCCCACGAGCACGCCGACGCCGACGGACACAGCGACCGCGACCGCAACGGCAACGGATAGCCCCACGAACACCTCAACAGCGACACCCACCAGCACGCCCACGAGCAGTCCGACGGGGACGGCGACGCCGACGGGCACAGCGACAGCCACGCCAACCAGAACTCGGACGGCTACACCGACACCTACGGATACGCCGACGAGCAGCCCGACGAGTACGCCGACGCCCACGGTGACCCCCACGGCCACCAGTACTCAGACGGCCACACCGACACCTGTGTGTGACGACGGGAACGAATGTACGGCCGACAACTTCGATGTAGGGCTGGGACAGTGCCAATTTGTGCCCGTGGCCGACGGCTCGCCATGCGAGCTGGATGCGAACGTGTGCACGATAGACGAGTGCAACGGTGGCACCTGCCAGTTTGCCGGCAACGCCACAGCGGGCAGCTCGTGCGACGATGGGCAGTTCTGTAACGGCAGCGACACCTGCGATGGCAACGGGGTTTGCCAGCGCAGCGGCGATCCGTGTACGGGCGGTGGCGAGTGCAACCAGACCTGCAACGAGGCTGCCGACAACTGTTTCGACCCTGCGGGCACGCCGTGCAGCGAGGATGGGCTGGCGTGCACCGCCGATGCTTGCGACGGTGCGGGGTCGTGCACGCACACGGCGCTGCCGCCGCAGCAGTGCCCGAAGGGTTACGTGATCCTGGAAGCGCCGAGCACGGCGACAGCGCAAGCGCAAGTCAGCTACACGGCACAGGCAAACGGAGGAGGCGCTTGCGCGGAGAAAGTGCTGCTCAAGCAAGCCTCAATCCTCGGAGGCCACGCAATTGGCAGCGCCGGGGTAGAGCTACGTCGAGATGCGATTGCGCAGGGAATGTGCGTGACCGGTGGGAGTGCCGTTGTCCTCGGGACGAATGCGCAATGCACCGCTGGTACGGATAACTCCGGGATGCACGCTCTCTTGGGCGACTGCCAAGGTGCGTCGGACAAAGCCGAGCAACGCCGCCTGGCGTTACTGCTGCTTGGGGCCAACGCCACGCATGGGTCGGTGACGATTAGCAGTAACGCGACGTTGGACGTAACACCGTTTAGCACGGCACCGAACTCGCTCGTGGTGGTGGACTACGCTGCTCTGACGATCAACCCGAACAAGACACTGACGATCAAGGGCAACAGCAACACGGCGGCGGTGGTGCTTCGGGTGAGTGGCAACTTCCGCGCGCGGATGCGCAGCAAGCTGGTGACGCAAGGCATCAGTGCCGGTCCGTTGGGTTCGCCGGCGGAGCGGGTGCTCATTTTGGTGGGCGGAACTGCCGAAGTGCGCATGAACGCGGAGGTGCAGGGTACGATTTTCTCACAGGGGGCAGCCACGGTTCGGCGCGACGCGATCTTGACCGGCGCACTCATTAGCCCGGCTTCACCGATTCGGGTGCGGCCCTCGGCAGTGGTGAACCACGCGCCGTGGGTGTTGTGGTAGCGGGAGGTTGCGGGGGGAGTTGTGTACGGCGGTTCGGGGCAGCGACGTTCGTTGCGAGACGTGGTTATGGGGTATTGGTCGTTCCCGGACTCCGTGTGCACGCGGGGTGCTGGCGATGGGCTGGGGCGTCTCGAGGTGCTTGTGGGGATGTGTTGAGCAGCGGAGACGGAGGCACTCGTGGTGGGCAAAGGGGCGAAGTTGCCCGGTCCTGACCCTGCGTTGCTGCGCCGGTGGGCATGACGGCACGGTGGGTCGAGTACCAGATGGGTACGTGCGGGGCGGGCGGAGGCTTGGTGACCTGCAGATGAAGAAGAACGCGGCCGAAGCGGCGAACACGGTGCGCATCTTCAAGGCGGTGAAAAGGCGGTAGCGGGCTTTTGCGGTGGTACGGTAGGGCGTAGGGTTCGAACGCGCGCTTGCCGCTCGCAGCAGCCAGCGGTGGTGGCTTGGCGGCCCATTGGCGGGTGGGGGAGTTTTGCGCGAGCGCATCTTCGCAAACTCCGGAAGGTCGTTCTGGCCGCCGGTGGCGTCGCGGTTTGGTTGGCCGCGCTCGCACCGCAGAAGGCAGCCGCAACCCCAGCCTGTACGGAGATCTTGCGCAACTTCAGTGCTTCGGTGTCGGGCGAAACTTCAGGGGAAAGCGGAGATGCCGGATCCTGCGGAGGCACGGAGGCACCCGAGCTGAGCTTGACCTTTACCGCTCCGCGGGCAGGGAGTTACACCTTCGATACTTTCGGCTCTGCATTCGACACGGTGCTGTACGTGCGGTCGGAAGACGGCACCGAGCTCGGGTGCAACGATGATGTCCAGCTCGGGGTCCATGCTTGGTCGCGGGTGCGCGTGACGTTGGGTGCCGAGCAAACGGTGCGCGTGATCGTCGACGGATTCGGATCTCAGAGCGGTGCGTTCGTGCTGCGGATCCATGCCGAGTGCCCGCTACCCTTTCGCGCCGATGCCCGAGACCTCGGCAGTGCAAGTACGTGGGTGACTGGAGCTAGCCGTGGGACAAACGGTGGTCATTACCCTGGCAGGCAAAGGGGAGGCGCGCGGAGAGTTTGTTTTGAGCGGCGTGGGGGTGCCGTTTACGCCGACGATTACGGCCACGCGGACGGCTTCGCGCACGGCGACGGCGACGCGGTCCCACACGGTAAGCCCGAGCGCCACGAGCTCGCGCACGTTCACGCCCTCCCGTGTGCCTACGGCCAGCCCCTCTCCCACGGCGAGCCCGACGCCGTCGCGCACCCGCACGGCCAGAGCGACGCCGACGCCGAGCGACACGGCGCGTCCGAGTGCAACCGCTACGAGGTTGGTCACCGCCACACCATCTCTGTCGGCAACTCCGTCGCCGACGCCCACGGCGACGCCTTCGGCCTCCCCGTTGCCTTCTCCGCTCTCGACAATTTGCCGCGACGGGCGGATTGCCCCCCTCGCGCTAGCCAACGGGTCGCCGATTAGGCAGCGGCGAATTGCCCGTGCTCCTTGCCGCAACGGTCGCCGAATCTGGGGCGGTGCCAAGGGTGTTGCCAGCCCAGCACGTTAATGGAGGAACTTCCCCAAGCGGTCGAATTTCCAGCCGGACCAATAAATAAACGTTGCCTTTCCCTTGATGGACTTTTCGTCCGCAAAGCCCCAGTAACGGCTATCCAGGCTTTCGTCGCGATTGTCGCCAAGCACGAAAAACTTTCCAGGCGGCACCACGACCGGGCCGAAGTTGTCGCGCGGGACGCCGTTCACATCGTGCGGATACTTGAAGTGTGCGTAGGGATCGGGCGCCGGCTCGTCATTGATGTACAGTTTCTTTTGCCGCACCTCGACCTTGTCGCCCGCAACTGCGACTACGCGTTTGATCAAATCCGTTTTACCGTCGTTGGGTGATACGAACACAACGATGTCCCCCCGCCGGGGATGCGACCACTGAGTGATCGGGATCACGATGCCGGTAAACGGGACATCGATGTGGAAGCCATAA
Organism: Candidatus Binatia bacterium; assembly: GCA_026004215.1. Lineage (GTDB taxonomy): Bacteria > Desulfobacterota > Binatia > HRBIN30 > HRBIN30 > HRBIN30. Next base: position 114,961 of record BPIR01000002.1, on the reverse strand, counting down.
GCCAGCTTGTTCACGAACAGGTGGTCCCCGATTTGGATGGTTGGCAGCATCGAGCCCGAGGGGACCCAGAACGCTTCCACGACCGTGGCTCGAATGGCGAGCGCGACCAGGAGGGCGATGCCCAGAGACTCGACATTTTGCCGGAGTCGCGACTTGGTGCTTGGACTCGCTTCCGCAGATGGGGTGGTGCGCCGAGTTTGCGACATAACAACTTGCTTACCTATGGACTTCAGTGGGCGGAGCGTCAAGGTCTGGCCAGGAGTTGCTCCGCTTTGCGGTCGCGCCGGGAAACGCCAGGGCTACCGAGCAAATAGAAACGCAACGGCAGATCTGCGGCTAGGCGCACGCCGATACGCGTGGTCACGACGATCCGTTCTTCTGGGCGAACAAAGCCAGGTTCTACCCAGATATGCGGGTCGCGAACCAGGTCGCGCCCGTTGTCGGCGCGGGTGAGATGGAGCGCACGGGCAAGCAAAGCGGGTCCGCTGGCACGATCGATTTGGTCCAACCCGCGAAGCAGCACGGCGCCGGCGGTGCCCTCGGGCTCGGTGACGATGTTGACGCAATGGTGCATGCCGTAGGTGAAGTACACGTACAGCAAACCCGGGCGGCCGAACATCACCGCGTTGCGCGGGGTGCGTTTCCCGTTGGCCGCGTGCGAGGCCGCATCTTGGGTGTACGCTTCGGTTTCCACGATGCGGCCGCGATACACGTGCCCGTGAATCCGGTGGCACAAAAAGCATCCGAGCAGGCGGCGGGCGACCTCCTCGGTGGGACCTTCGAAATCCTTGCGGCCGAGACGCTTGCTCACAGTGCGATCGGGCGTGGCCACCAAGCGCTGGACTGTTGCCGGGCGGTCGTCCAGTCGCCCCAATGGCCGGGAATTCTTGTCTGGCATTGCGGGCAGCGGCCCTCCACGAGCTCCATGCGGTACACGCGATAACCGCGTCGTTCCACTACAGTGTACCGGCATTGCGGGCAGCGGGTGTTTTCGTATTCACCCACAGCGCCCGGAACATTCCCAACGTACACGTAGCGAAGTCCCGCCTCCTCCCCGAGGCGCGCGGCAAACAGAAGCCGATCCACAGTCGTGGCATCGCGGTCGGTCATCTTGTAGTCGGGGTGAAAGGCAGTCACGTGCCATGGGATGTCGGGGGACACGCCAGCCAAAAATTCCGTGAGGCTGCGAAGTTCGTTTTCCGAGTCGTTGAACCCGGGCACGAGCAAGGTCACCACTTCCACCCAAAAGCCGAGACGCACCAAATCGCGAATCGTGCGTTTCACGGTTTCCAGTAAGCCGCCGAGCTTACGGTAGTGGCGGTCGTCAAAGCCCTTGAGGTCGACTTTGTACAAATCGACCCAAGGCCGGAGGAATTCGAGCACCTCGGGAGTGGCGTTGCCGTTGGAAACGTAGGACGTCACCAGACCCGCGGCCTTCGCGAGCCGAAAAATATCCACCGCCCATTCCGACGTAATCAGGGGCTCGTTGTACGTGCTGGTGACGATCTTCGCGCCATAATCTTGGGCTAGCCGCACGATCTGCTCGGGTGTGACCTTCCGGGGGAGCACTCCGGCCACCGGGTCTCGCAGCGCTTGCGAGGTAATCCAGTTTTGGCAGTACGAGCAGTGGTAATCGCATCCGAGCATTCCGAAGCTGAGCGCGAGCGAGCCAGGATAGGCATGGAAAAACGGTTTTTTCTCCACGGGGTCGCACTGGAGCCCGGCCACATAGCCCCAGGGTACGTACAGTTCTCCGCCGCGATTCCGGCGCACCTTGCAAATGCCCACTTTGCCCTCGGGCAGGTAGCAGCGGTGGCCGCAGGCCAGGCAGCGCACTGCTTTGTCCGGCAGCCGAACCGCTAGCTCCGCCCGCGCCACGCTCAGTTCGTCGAGCAGAGCTTGTAGGCTTTTGGGTGCGCTCTCTTTTTCGGTCACGCCTCCAAACTATAGTGCCCGGGGACGCCTGGAACAATCGAAGACAGGTTTTGGAAGGCGACCAAAAGGAGGGCGCAACGTTGAACCTTGGGGCGGTTACATGGATATCGGACCTGTGCTTAAACCCTCACCATGAGGCGCCTGGTGTGGCTGGCCATCATGGCTGTCTTGGTGATCGCCGCCAGCGTGTGGTGGTTTTGGCAAGAGCGAGAGCAAGAGCGAGAAACGGCGATCCGGGGGTCGGGCATCGTAGAAGTGACCGAGGTGGATGTCGCCTTCGAGGTGCCCGGCACGATCACAGCGCGGTTTGTCGACGAGGGAGCGCTGGTGGACAAGGGCGAGCCGATTGCGCGGTTGGACGAGCGGGAGTTCCGTCTCCAGGTAGAGCGGGCCCAAGCGGCCAAAGCTGCGGCCGAGGCCCGCTACTCTTTATTGACCCGCGGGCCTCGGGGGCAGGAAGTGGACCAGGCGCTGGCGGCGCTCGAATCGGCTGAGTCGGAACTCAAGCTGCGGGAACGGGATTTCGCCCGCGTGGAAGAGCTGTTTCGTCGAGGGATTGCTGCACAGGCGGAGTGGGACCGGGCACGTACTGCACTCAACGCGGCCGTCGCTGCCCGTGACAGTGCGCGGGCGCGGCTCGACATGTTGAAGGAAGGCTTTCGTACGGAAGAAATCGAGGAAGGACGAGCACGGCTACGGGAGGCGGAAAAGGCGCTGGCGATCGCCGAATTGAACTTATCGCGCTGCCAGTTGTTTGCGCCGATTTCCGGAAGGGTGTTGTCGAAGAATCGGGAAGTCGGCGAAACGGTGATGGCCGGTACGCCGGTGGTCACCATGGGCGATTTGGCCCGGCCCTGGGTGAACCTCTACATCAGCGAGCGCGACCTTGGCCGCGTGCGCCTCGGGATGCGGGCGCTGGTGTTCGTGGACGCATACCCCAACCGCCCGTTCGAAGGGCGCGTGGTGTACGTGGCCGACAAATCCGAGTTCACTCCCAAGAACATCCAAACCCAGAACGAACGGGTCAAACTCGTCTACCGCGTGAAGATCGAGGTGGACAATCCGGAAGGCATCCTCAAGCCGGGGATGCCTGCGGATGCGGTGATCCCCTTGGATCGAGCCGAGCCCAACGGCGCCCGTCCATGAGTCGGCAACCAGACTTTGCCATCGTGGTCGAGGAACTCGGCAAGGTGTACCCCGGCGGCACTCGGGCGCTTGCGGGGGTGAGTGTTCGCGTTGCTAGAGGCGAGTTGTTTGCTCTCGTCGGACCGGATGGCGCGGGCAAGACGACGCTCCTGCGCACCATGGTGGGCTTGATTGCGCCGACAGAAGGACGCGTGCTGATGGACGGAATTGACGTGGCGCAAAACCCCGCCCTCGCGAAGAGCCGCATCGGCTACATGTCGCAGCGGTTTAGCTTGTCCGAAACCCTCACGGTGGCGGAGAACCTGCTGTATGTGGCCGAGGTCTGGCACGTACCGCCCGGGCAACGCAGAGAGCGGGTGTCGCGGTTGCTGCAATTCAGCCGGCTGGAGCCGTTCCAAGACCGCCTGGCGCGCAACCTTTCGGGGGGGATGAAGCAGAAGTTGAGTCTGTGTGCGGCCTTGGTCCACCAGCCGGAAATTTTGGTGCTCGATGAACCGACCATTGGGGTGGATCCCATATCGCGCCGCGAGTTCTGGCTGATCCTCTACGAATTGCTGCAGGCCGGCTCCACGATTTTCTTGTCCACCCCGTATATGGACGAGGCGGAACGTTGTAACCGCGTTGGTTTTCTGTTGGGCGGGCGGCTAATTGCCACGGGTACGCCGAGCGAGCTGCGCTCTTCCTCTCCGACTATGGTTCTGGATCTCCACTGCGTCGATGCGCGGCGGGCTCGTCGCAAGCTGGCGCAGGATTTGCGCTTCCCCGATGTGGCGCCGTTTGGCGAGCATTTGCACATACCGATTCCGCGCACGGAAGCGGATCCCGAAGCGTGGGTGCGCGCCGCACGAAACCTGGGAGTCGAGGTGCGAAGCTGGCGCCTGCGGGAACCCTCGCTGGAGGATGTATTCTTGCGGCTTGCCGCGGAGGAAGGCGACCCTGGCGAACACTCCCACCATGGCGGCCAGGGATCTAGAGGCAGCCGGCAAGCGCCGCGTTGACGGCGAGAACGATTTCGTTCACCGTGATCATGCCGTCGCCATTGGCGTCGCCACTGGGGCATGTTGTGACGGCAGCTTGCCCGAGTGCAATGTTCACGAGGCTCAGGATGTTATCGATGGTGACGGCGCCGTCCCCGTCGCAGTCACCGACGCACGACAGGGGTGTCGGAGTCGGACTCGCGAGAAGGGTCGGGGTAGGCGTGGGGAAGTTTCCGGTGCCCTCGCAGGTGCCGGAGATACAATCATCGTCATCCGTACAAGCGAAACCATCGTCACACACTCGCCCCACAGCCCAGCAAGGAGCACCGAGGCAGTGTTGGTCGCGCAAACAAGAGAGTCCTTTGAGCGGCCCGCTCAGGCACACTTTCTGGGTCGGGGTGCACGGGCTTCCATCGGAGCAGTTGTAGGTCGGGTCACAGCACTGACCCGCAAATAAGCCACCGGTGCACGCTCCCAGCTCCGGGTCACTGGGGCACGCGGGCGCGGCGCTGCATACGCCGAGGGCGCAATCACAATCGAGGCCATCGTCGGTCCCGCCATCGCACACGCCTTGTGCGTTCACGCATGCGCCCCCAGGGCACTCGGTGGGGTCCGTGCACGGCTGGCCGTCGCGCGTCCCCCCAGAGCAAAGGCGCTGGGCATGTCCGGGCAACGCCAGCGCCATGCAATATAAGGCCAGCAGAAGGACCAGCGTTCGGCGGCACTTTATAGAGGTCTGGATCACGCGCGCAGAATGAAGAAGAAACCCCCGAGTTTCAACGAGCAATCCTCTCGTTTCGGGAGCGGAAAACGTTCTTGTGTCGGTCCTCCTTGCAGAACCGTTGCGCCAATCGCGCGTGGGGAGGCGCGGTGCGCTTTCGGGCAAGCGGCGCGAACGGGGCCCCGATCCGGTGGGTAGGCTCGAGTTCGTGAATGCGACACGCTGGGAAGATCCATGGGGAGCGCACCGGAGCGGCAGGTAAGGGGGTTGCTTCGTCGCGCAGTTTTCTCCGCGAAGCGGCACGGTCACGCCCTTGCGCCTCGATGCCGTTTTCATCAATTGATGGCGTACGCAGAGACGAGGAGGTGCGTAAACATGGCGGCGACACCATCGAAGATGGTTCCTTTGGGCACGAAGGCACCGTACTTCCGCCTGCCCGATCCTAGCGGGAAGTACTACTCGCTGGATGATTTTGCCGACAAGCCTGCGTTGTTGGTCATGTTTATCTGCAACCACTGCCCGTACGTAAAACACATCCGCTCCGCGCTCGCGCAGTTTGCGCGCGAGTACATCCCCAAAGGGCTTGCCATCGTGGCCATCAACTCGAACGACATCACGCAGTATCCTGAGGACAGCCCGGAGAAAATGGCCGAGGAAGCCCGCGAGGCAGGGTACATTTTCCCGTACCTGTTCGACGAAACCCAAGAAGTCGCAAAGGCATACGGTGCAGCTTGCACGCCGGATTTCTTTTTATTCGACAAGGAGCGCAAGCTCGTTTACCGGGGGCAGTTCGATGACAGCCGGCCCGGTACCGCTTTGCCGCCTACGGGTGCCGACCTCCGCGAGGCCGTAGATGCTGTTCTCGAAGGCCGCCCCGTGCCGGCTAACCAGAAGCCGAGCCTAGGCTGCAACATCAAGTGGAAGGCGGCAGCGGGGAGCTAAAAGCGGTCGGAAATCCAATACACGCTCGACTCGGGCGGAAGGATTTCGCGCCAGAGCAACTCCGGCCGCAGCGCATCAGGCCGAGTGCGGAGTTTTTCCGCCAGGCGCTCGGGAGACACGATGCGCCACATCCAGAACACGTCGTCAATGCGGTGGTCTGCGATTCCGTGCTGCCGCAATGCCTCGAGGACCTCGGGCTCGTGGGCTAACTGCGCCACCACACCAGGCCATTGCTGGATCCCCTCGAGATAATGTTGCAGAAGGAGTTGGAGCAGTGCATCGCGGTGGCCCGGTGCGTAGCCGTACTCCGTGATCACATAAAAGTCCAACAAGCCGGTGGCGCGCGCGTAGGCGACGACTCGGTCGGCATCGGTGGCGAGGAGAAATTCTTCGCCGGGATTGCCCGCATAACGGAGCTGTGCGCGCCAATAATCGCTGGTGCGGACGGTGGTGCCCCGCCGGCACGCGCAATAGGTATCGTAAACCGCTTGAACTGCGGGCAAGTCTTCCGCGGCAAATGGCCGAACCCGGTACCGTTCAGGCAGGCGAGGCCGAGCCCCCGGCGCGAGGAACACGAGGTAGCGGAGGTGCGAGTGGTAACCCAGGCGGGCGTAAAAACCGAGGCGGACGGCAAACAGCAACGAGACGTCGAAATCGTGCTCCGGCAGTTGAGCGAGACCGTACTGGAGGAGCCGAGATGCGATGCCCTTTCCGCGGTAGGCGGCGGTCGTGAAAACGTTCCCCACGCCGGCTACGTCGAGACAGGTGCCGTCCAAGCGCACCGCTTTGCGAAACACCTGGAACGTGCTGACCAACCGCCCCTCGACTTCAGCTACGAAGCACAGGGCGGGAGAGAACGTCGGATCATGGAGTAGGTAGCGCGCAAAAAACTCGCGGTCATTGTACCACTCCGCCAGTAAGTCCAGGACTGCGTCGCGCTCCGCAAGCTCGATGGTGCGCAAAACGACGTCTCGCACGCGCGGTTTGCTCGCATAGCTCGCTGCTCCTGGCAAGCGCCGGAGAAGGTCGGATGGTCGTGCCGCGGGTGCTTTTGCGTCTGGGGCGCAGCGGATCGGTTGTAAATCAGATGTTCTCGGGTGGACGGGCCAACCGGCGTAACACGCCGGACCAACCGAACAGATGGATCCCAATGACGGCGCTTGCCGTGGCCAGGGCGAGCCCGGCGGTGGCGATCGCGCGGTCCGGCGCATTGCGCAGGGCGGGGTGTAAGGCCACCGACGCAGCAACGGTGCCCAGACCCGTGTACACCCACGCGGCCCTTTGCAGACGGGGGGCTAAGGCGCCAGCGGTGAAACGCAAGGCTGCCGTGACGCGCACGAGTACGGGCAGGAACAGCCGATGCAAGCGCCAGAGCGAGAAGGCACAGAAGCTGGCACAACCACAAGCCCACGCAGCGAAGTTGGCCAGCCAACCATCGACGGCGAAGGCGAGTAAGGCCGTCGTTGTTGCAAGAGCCGAAAGCGTTGCAACAGCGGAAGGCATATCGGGCTGCAGCGTCGAAGTCGCGGTGCGTTGTAGAGGTGCTGTCTGGAGAGGCATGGTGCGACCAACGTTGGAGCGGGCTGGGTCGGAGGGCGCAGGTGCATTCAGGGCGACGACGGTGGCGGCGCATCTCTCTGGAAGTCTGCTTGCAATCGCGAGCCACCATTCGGCGACCGGAAAGGTCGGATCCGATGATTCAACCTCCGGGGCGGCGTGGCGTGCGACTTCCAGTGGGGCTGCAAACACGGCGACTGCCCCGCTCGATTTACGGCCGAGAACTTCCACCGTGCTCGGAGAACCTGTCCGTCGAATGCCGGCGACCGGTCGAGGGTTGCGTGCGAGGTGATCGAGGACGGACTCGAGATCTCGCACGTTCTCCAGACTGTCCTCACTGGCGACGACGATCCAGTTGCCGGATACGTGCACCAGCAGGCGCTGGAGAAAGGCAGCCCACGGTTCCGCGCGACCGCGGCGAACGAGGCGAACGGGCCCGACTGTTTTCCCGGCTTCCGGGATACCTCGCGCAGTTTGTTCGACCACGACAAAGTCGAGCACCAAGCCGGTGCGCTCTGCGTAAGCGCTCCCCGCCGACAACAGGTTGGCGAGCATCCGCGCGGCGTCGGCGTTGGTCGGCAACGCGCAGATCGCGGTGACCGCGGAGATCGCCTCTACTGGTCGTTGCGACGGGTGACTGTTGGCTTGCTTCACACGCGGTATTGTGAAGCAAGCGCAGACCTTGGTCACGCAGAAAAATGCACGTCGTTTTCACAAGCGTGCATCGGCCTTCACCGGCCTCGTCGTTGTCGGCGCGGCCCCCGAGAGCGAGTTGCAGTTTGCCGCTGGGCACGGGCAGAAACAGGTCGCCGTGCACTTCGGCCATGCGGGGTTGGCTCCTTTGGGCACTGGTTGGCGATGACACGCATGACATTCCACGCATAAACGAGTTCCGGATACACTAACGGCTTGCCGCTATTCAAAATCGCGCCCGCCACACCGCGCTCCGGGTCGGCCCAACCCACCATGTTCGTGAATCCCAAGTGACCGAAGGCCAGCCGGGTGTCGGGGCCGTACAGGCTCAAGTAATCTGCACCGAGCATAAATCCCAGTGAGTACCGCAGCGGCAAGCCGAAACTCAAGTCAATTTCCCAGTTCGTTTGCTCCAGAGTGGCGCGCCGCACCGTACGCCGGTCGAAGATGCGCACGCCGTCGAGTTCGCCTCCGTTCAACAGCAGGTCGTAGAACCGGCTCAGTTCTTCCGCCGTGGTCACGATATTGCCCGCCGGAATGATGGCGCGCAAAAAGCGCGGATCGTTGGACAGCTCCGTTGCCTGGCGCAGGTCCATGCCAATGGCCTTGTGCAGGAGGGTGGAAAGCGGGGGTAAAGGGGGAGGTCCCGTGAAGGCATTGTGAGCCACTTTGGGAATGTCGGCTTCGCGCACGCCGTAGTTCATCCATCGAAATCCGAGCGGCTCGCGAATCGTGTGGGTGAGGAAGGTGCGGATATCGGTTCCGGTCACGCGGCGCACGATCTCTCCCAGGATGAATCCGCCCGTGAGGGCGTGGTAAGCCACGACTCGCCCTGCGGGCCAAACTGGTTCGAGATCGCAGAGGAGCTGTACGATGCGCTCCGGGTGTTCGAGATGTTCCAAGTCCATGGCCTCCGGGGGGATCGTGGGAATACCGGCGCGATGGGCAAGTACATGTCGGATGGTGATCCATTGTTTGTTGTGCCGAGCAAACTCGGGGATGTATTCGCAGACGGGGTCGTCCAGGTGGATCAGGCGCTGCTGATCGAGATAGTGAATGACCATGGCCGTTACGGCCTTGGATGCCGAGAAGATCGTAAAGGGGGTTGCGGTCGTGCAAGGAATTTTGGGTGCTTCGGGAGGATCCTGCGGCGCGTTGCCTCGGGCAAACCCCAGGGCGCGATGGAGGAAAACGACCCCTTGCCGGCGCAAGCAGATTTGCAAGGCCGGATGCATGCCGGTGGCAAAAAACTTGGTGACGGCCGACCAGATCTCTTCCACTTGCGCGGCGGAAAGGCCGGCCTCTCGTGGCGGGGCTTCCTCTCCGATGTGCGTGACCGTCGAGAGATCGTCCGGAACGCGGCAGCGCTGGATGATCCCGTTCATGGCAGGTGTCCGCCCTCCGGCGGGACGTCTCGGTCCACGCGGGCTGTCGCGGTTTCCGCATGACCGAGCTCCAAAACGTGCTGCGGCCGGCTTTGCTCCTCGCCGCTTGTTGGCGCCGCCTGTTCCGCCTGAGGCTCGTCCCAGAACAAAAAGCGGCATAGCATGTCCGCCACAGCTTCTGCGGTGGCATCTACGTGCTCTTCCGCTCCGCTCAGGATGATCCGTGACGTCGTCCATTCCACGGCCGCGTGAATCACGAATGCTGCGGTGGGAAGGTCGCGCACGCGCAACTTTCCTTCGGAGGCCAACACCTCGAACAGCCGAAGCATCGCTTCCTTGACTCGATTTTCCAGCGCCTCGACTGCTTGGCGAAACTCCGCGTCTTTGAAGTAACGCTCCCACAAAATGCGTTGGAGTCCGGGTTGAATGCGGCGGGTGTGAAACAAAACATCGATGAGGGAGCGCACCCTCTCCCGCAAGTTCCCGCCAATCCACAACGAAGGGTCGAGACTTTGCACCACGTAGTCGGCAATCTCCTTCGTGGTGGCTTCGAGCAGCTCGAGTAAAATCGCCCGCTTGTCCGGGAAGTATCCATACAGCGTCCCCACGGCGATACGGGCTTTGCGCGCAATCGCCGCGGTGGTGGTCTCGTCGTATCCTTTCGACTCGAAGCAGGCTATGGCCGCCTTGAGGATCTCCTCGCGCGTGCGGCGACTTCGCGCTTGTTGCGGCACCCGAACGGGAATGCGTCGAGCCTTGGTTTTTCGTGCCATGGAACGTCCAATCAACGCGGGTTCGTAAGCGAACTCGATTTCAGATTCCTATTGACTTTGAGTTGGCGCTGCCTTAGGCTGCACCACTGTCCGGAGCGAGCACAGGTTCGAAGAGAATAGGGAGGAACACATGGGTCTGGCTGCAGAAAAACAAACGGTGCGCCCGCAAAGTGCGGAGATGCCCAACGACACGTTACTGGCTGCATACGACATCACATACGTCTGGAACTACGGCAGCGTCAAGGAAGGCTTGCGGGATCTCTACGAGAAGGCCAAGCGCGAGCAGTGGAACGCCACCACGCAGCTCAAGTGGGACACCCCGGTGGATCCGGAGGCAGAAATTATCCCGCAGGCGTACAATCCGCTGGAGGATTATGGCCCCTACAAAAAGCTGAGCGAGAGGCAAGTAGCGCACTTGCGTCATGCCCAGCTTGCCTGGCAGTTGTCGCAGTTCATGCATGGCGAGCAGGGGGCGCTTATTGTCGCATCGGAATTGGCCGGAGCGGCACCGTGGATGGACGCGAAGCTGTACGCGGCCACGCAAACGATGGACGAAGCGCGCCATGTGGAGGTGTTCAGCCGCTACCTGCAGGAAAAGCTCGAGTGGCAGTGGCCCATCAATCCGAATCTCAAGCATTTGCTCGATCTCATCATTTGCGACCGGCGCTGGGATATGAAGTATCTCGGCATGCAAATCTTGGTCGAAGGGCTGGCGATGGCGGCATTCTCCAACATGTACCAACTGGCACAAGAGCCGCTCATCAAGGATTTGGTCCACTACGTGATGCGGGATGAATCGCGGCACGTGGCCTTCGGCGTGCTCTCCCTGCGCGGATATTACCTCGACATGCCGGCGAACGAGCTGCGCGATCGTGAAGACTTCGTGATCGAAGCGTGCCGCCTCATGCGGGACCGCCTCTTGGCCGACGAGGTTTCGGAGTACATTGGATTCAACAAGAACGAAGTGCGGGAGATCGTGCTGCAGTCTCCAGTGATGCGGATGTTCCGCGAATCGCTCTTTTCCCGCATCGTGCCGAACCTCAAAAAGCTCGGGCTGCTCACTCCGTATGTTCGCAAGGCCTTCGACGAGCTCGGGATCCTGCAGTTCGAAGACGTGGATCCCGAAGCGGCAGACCGTGCCATTGGTCTTGCCTGACCGTTCCCTCCCCCCTTTCCCCGCCCCCTGCGCAATGGGCCTGTGGGCCAGCTCGGCCCACAGGCCCGTTCGCTTTTCGTGGGAAAATTCCTCTTCGCAACCCCTTGCATTGTGCGCTAGGTTATTGCTCGTTTTTTTGATCACCACGAGGAGTTGAAGCCATGCCGACAACGAAGCCCTCTCGAGCCGTGCAACGGTTGCGTACGGAAGCAACGCACCGCGCCGACGTTGCGCACCCCCCGCATCCGCGTGCGGGTGCGGAGATGACCAACGCCGATGCCATCGTACAGGTACTGGCCGACGAGGGCGTAGATACAGTGTTCGGGTACAGCGGGGGAGCGATTTTACCCACGTACGATGCGATTTTCCGTTACAACGAAGAACACAAAGATCGAGAGATCCGGTTGATCGTACCGGCCACGGAGCAAGGGGCCGGGTTTATGGCCGCGGGATACGCGCGCTCCAGCGGACGCGTCGGGGTGTTCATCGTGACTTCCGGCCCGGGTGCAACGAATTCCGTCACCCCGATCCGCGATTGCCAGGCGGACTCCGTGCCGGTGGTCTTGATCACAGGGCAGGTTCCACGGGTGGCGATGGGGACCGATGCGTTCCAAGAAGCGCCCGTCTTCAACATTATGTCTGCCTGCGCCAAACATGTGTTTCTGGTGACCGACGAGACCAAGGTGGAAGCCACCATTCGTACCGCCTTCCGCATTGCTCGCAGCGGTCGGCCTGGTCCTGTGGTCGTGGACATTCCCCGCGACGTGCAACTGACCAAAACAACCTTCCGCGGCAACGGAATCTTGCGCTTGCGCGGATACGATGAACGTTTGGCGGCGCTGGAAGCCTCCACTTTGTCTGCACGCGACGCGGAAGCGTTTTTCCGCCTGCTGGGCAGTTCGGAGCGGCCGCTGCTGTACGTCGGCGGCGGCGTCATCCATGCCAATGCAGCCCCGGAATTGCGCGCGTTTGTGGAGCGATTCGGGATTCCCGTGGTCACCACCCTGATGGGCATTGGCGCTTACGACACCAGTGCCGAGTTGTCGCTTCGCATGCTGGGGATGCACGGCACTGCGTATGCGAACTATGCGGTGGAGGATTGCGATTTTCTCTTCGCTATCGGTTCGCGATTCGACGATCGCGTTGCGGGAAAAGTGAAGGAGTTTGCCCCCGGGGCGAAGATCGCACACCTGGACATCGATGCTTCGGAAATTGGCAAAGTGAAGCACGTGGACTGGGCGCACGTGGCCGACGCCAAACGAGGGCTGCAGCAATTGCTCGAAGCAGGGCGGGACTTCAAGAAGGACTTCAGCCGCTGGCGTGCCTATGTCCTGGAGCTCAAGCGCAAGTACCCGCTGAATTGGAACCGCGAGTCGCCTCGCATTCAGGCCGAGTTCGTGCTTTCGACGCTCAACGAAATCACCCGCGGCGAAGCGATCGTGTCCACTGGGGTGGGCCAGCATCAGATGTGGGCAGCGCAGTATTTGGATTTCCACCGGCCTCGGACGTGGCTGACCTCGGGAAGCATGGGCACGATGGGGTTTGGGCTACCGGCGGCGATCGGTGCGCAGCTCGCCAACCCGGGTGCCTTGGTGATCGACGTGGATGGCGACGGGAGCTTGCGGATGAACTTGGGCGAACTGGAAACGCTGACGACCTACGACATTCCGGTCAAGGTGTTGCTGCTGAACAACCTGGGAGACGGGATGGTGCGGCAGTGGCAGGACCTGTTTTATGCGAATCGCTACTCGGGTTCCGATAAGAGCCTGCACAAAAAGGACTTCGTGCGCGCTGCCGAGGCCGACGGTTTTTCGTTTGCCAAACGCATTACGGAAATTGCCGAGGTGCGGCCGGCGCTCGAGGAATTCCTGCGGTATCCCGGGCCTGCCCTCCTCGAAGTGATGGTGGATCCGAACGCACATGTGTACCCGATGGTCGGCCCGGGTATGGGCTACAAGGACATGATTACCGGCAAATTTATCCCGAGCCGAGACAAAGGCCCGAAAACGACAGAAACGCCTCCGGGATACTTTTAAGTGGACCGTGCGCGCCGATCGGGTGGTGTGCGAGCTCCACTCGCAGCACGCCGCTTCCACAGTTGCGCGAGGATTTCACGGTGACGGGTGCGTGTCAGCGGGTACCGCGAAGCGGCAAAAATCCCGAGGCTCAGGAAAAGTAGCGGTGCGAGTCCGGCGAGCCAGCGAATGGCTTGGCGTGGAGAGTCGGTTGCCGCGGCGTTCCCGTGGAAGCCGATCAGGTCGAGCAAGGCCAAAACCAAGAACACTCCGGTGGCTCCAGCCAGCTTGCGGACAAACGTGAACACACCGTTATAGAGCCCCTCGCGTCGTTGTCCGGTGCGGAGTTCGTCTTCATCGATGACTTCGCCCAGCATGGACCACGGCATTACGTCCACCGCCGCATAGCCGCACCCGGCGACGAGCATCAGGACGAAAAGGAGCCCTCTGGGCCATTCGGGCTCCACGAACAGGAGCAGCAATTGCACCGCCGCCCAGATGCTGGCTCCCAGGGCGAAAAGCGTGGTTTTCTCGGTTCGGCGTGCAACGGCGAGCCAAAGCGGCAGCGCAAGTACCACCGCGACGAGGAAGATCGTCATCCCGCGCTCGAAGTCGTACGAACGCCCCAACCAATGGGTGAAGTAGAGAATCAGCAAGGTGCTAATCACATCGGTCGCCAGTCGGCTGAACAGAAACACGGCCAACAGGCGGCGAAAGTTCGGATGTCCGAGAACCTCGACCAAGCCGCGGAAAAACGATGTCGTCTCTGCGCGGCTGCGAAACTCCGGGCGTTCGAAACTCACGCGATACACCACGAACCAGGGAAGCGCGAACATCAACCCCAGGATCATGCCGACCCGTTGGAAGCCCTCGGGTCCACCCCCGAGCAATTGGGCGAGTGGCCGTATCGAAATGGCCGCAAACACGCCCAGGATCGCTCCAGCCGAACGGTACGTGTTGAGTGCCGTACGGTCATCGTAACTCGTGGCCATCTCCGGTTGCAGAGCCAAGTAAGGAATGGCCAGCACCGTCATGGCGGTGGTCAAGCAGCAGTAGAGCACGGTGTAGTACGCAAAGCGCCACCCTTCTTGGCTGAACGGTGCGGGGGTCCACAGCAACGCGAAGGACAAACCAAACGGGAGGGCCCCGAGAAGGAAGTAGGGACGACGCCGGCCCCAGCGCCAGCGCGTTTGGTCGGAAATCCGGCCCATCAGAGGATCCGTGAAGGCATCTACCGCACGCCCGATCATGGGCACGAGCCCAGCGAGGGCCGGTCGGAGTTCCGCCACGTGGACCAGAAAATAGGCCGTGAACACGAAGGCTAATGCGTTGAGAGCGGCATTGATGGTGAAATCACCGGTTGCGTAGAGTGCCTTTTGGTGGGGAAGCAGTTGGCGCTCGGGCGTGGTGGTCGTTGTCATCTTCGTGTCCCGGCAGTCCCAGAGCCCCAGCCGTTGTTCCTCTTCCGCCGCCTGGATCGAACCGCAGCCGCAACGCGTGCCCGCAATTTCAACCAGTGTGTGCCGTATCCGTGCGGCCTGGCGGAGCGGTCGAAAACCTTTCCCCCAGCGCCAGTCGTTCGAGCACATCCACGACGACAACCTCGTTGCGCCGCCCGGTCACTGCATTGATCTGTCGTAGCGCGGATGGGCTGGTGATGTTCACTTCCGTGAGCAGTCCGCCAATGACGTCCAAACCTGCCAGCCAAATCCCGCGCGCGCACAAGAAATCGCCGGCGACGCGAGCAATTTCTTCCTCGCGCGCACTCAATGCCGTCGCCTCCACCCGCGCGCCTTGATGAATGTTGGCTAAACGCTCCGGTCCCGCTGGAATGCGGTTGACGGCACCCACGACCGTGGGGCCGGCGAGGAATATTCGCTTGTCGCCGTGCACGACCTCTGGGAGATAACGCTGTAACACCACCGGCTCTCCCGGATACCGTGCCATGGTTGCTGCGATGGCCTCGGCCGCGTTGCCCGCATGGACAATATGAATGCCTCTACCGCTACACTCCGAAATCGGTTTGACAACAGCCCTCCCCACGTCGCGGACAAAGTCCAGCATTTCTTCGAGTCGCGTACTCACCAGCGTGGGAGGGCAGTACTCCGGGAATTGGAGGGGGAGTAGCTTTTCGTTCCAAGACAAAACGGCCGCTGGCGAATTCACGACCATCACTTCCGAAGCGGCAAGTTCCAGCGCCTGGGCCGCGAAACGGTAGGCCGCGTCTACCGGAGGATCTTGACGCATCAGCACGAGCGCGAAATCGGCGACGCGACCTCGGGTGCAGGCACCTGCACGAGGAGTGCCCGAGGATTCCACGTACAGCTCCCGGGCAGACACCCACACACCACGGTCGGTCACCCAAAGATCCCCTTCGTGGGCATACCACGTTTCGTGCCCCCGCTGCCGAAACTCTTGCGCCAGCAGCAAGGAGGTCTCCGTTTCCAGTTGGAGTTGATCGAGCGGGTCGAGGACGAACAGCACGCGCATGGACGCAACGCTTAACACCTCGGGATCGGTGTGTCAGGCAATGGTTCGTCCTGGGGGCGATTCCTTTCCCCGAGCAGGACCGCCCTCCCCAAATCTCGCCAGTGTCGGAGGGCGATATACAGCAACGGCGGCCGTTCGTAGGGCGAGCCAAAGCACGATGGTAGCCTCCATGCTCGAGTACGTTCCGGTCCCTTCGGCGCCATCTTCCCAACTAGCATCTAGTGGCGCGTAGAGAGTGGCATGGGGCGAGTAGCGAGTGGCGAGCGGTGAGCGGCCATTTGACTATCTGGCCACTTCGCGATTTCACCGGAAGCAGACCCTCACCCTTTCGAGGGTCGTCCAGGGGTCGGGGCGGCTAAGTGCTTGAGCAAACCGGTGCGCTGGGGTAGCGTCGCGGCAACGAGCGGGCCTTGAGGCTAAGTGCAGTGCGAGCGGCGACAAGCGCAACGAGATCCAAAACCGGTGACGTTTTTTGAGAAACGGATAAACTCTGCGGCATGGCATACCAACTGCGTGGGAAAGAGCTGGCATTTGTCCGGGCGCAGCGTGTAGCCCGCTTAGCCACTGTCGGGCCGGATGCGGAGCCGCACAATGTTCCTGTGTGTACCGTGGCGATCGGGGGAAAAATTTATTTTGCCTCTGACGCGAACGCGAGAAAGGTCAGGAACATCCGCACCAACCCGCGGGTTGCGTTGGTGTTCGACGAGTACTCGGAGGACTGGACGCAACTGCGCGGACTGATGGTCGTGGGAAAAGCCACGGTGATCGAAAAGGGTGTGAGTTTCCACCGCGCCCGCCTGGCGCTGTATCGCAAGTACCGGCAGTACAAAAAGTTCGAGCCGATCGAAGAGGGCGAGTCCGTTTTGATTGCCGTGAGTCCGGAGAAAACTTTCGCCTGGGGCCTTTAGAACGACTTCTTGGAGGTGAGGATGAGGCAAGTTCGCGATAGGCTGAGAGTGGTGGCGACTGCCCTCGTCGCCGTTGGTGCTCTGGCCGGGGCCGTGCGGGCGCAAACTTGCGTCGGTGACTGCGACGGCAACGGAGAAGTAACGATCGACGAGATTATTCAAGGGGTCAACATTGCGCTGGGTAACACGGCGGTCGCGAATTGTCCCGTGTTCGATCGCACGGGAGACGGGGAGGTCACCGTGGATGAAATTGTCCAGGCGGTGAACAACGCCCTCGCCGGTTGTGCGCCCACACCCACGCCGACGCCGGCGACGGATGCTTGGTTTTTCCAGAACCCCGCCCCCACGGGCGAAGATTTGTTTGCGGTCACTTTTCCAGCTCCGGATCGGGGCTTTGCTGTGGGCAGCTTCTCCGAGGTGCTGCGCACCACGGATGGCGGGCGCACTTGGGAGCCGTTGTTCATTGACGACTTTGTGAACCTCTACGGGGTATTCTTTATCAGTGCGAATCGTGGCTGGGCCGTCGGCGAAGCCGGTAAAATCTACGCAACCGTGGACGCCGGAACGAATTGGAGCGCGCAAACGAGCGGTACGGAAGAGGACCTCAATGGCGTGGTCTTTACCGACGTGGCCCGTGGTTGGGCAGTTGGAAACGGCGGGGTAGTGGTGCGAACGGACAATGGCGGAGATAGCTGGGCTCGGCAATCCGTCGGTACCACCCGTGATTTGTTTGCTGTGACTTTTGCCGATAGCCAAAACGGCTGGATCGTTGGGGATGCGGGCACTGTGCTTCGTACTAGCGACGGCGGCGCGTCGTGGTCGTTTCAAACGAGCAATACCGGCAGCGCTCTGTACGCCGTTGCCTTTTGGGACGCGAACCGAGGTATCGCCGTTGGAGATAACGGCACGATCCTGCGTACCCAAAACGGCGGGCAGCAATGGGTCGCTTCTGTGAGCCCCGTAGTGGTGCCGCTCTACGGTGTTGCTTGGGCCGACGCCAATACCATTTGGGTCGTTGGCGACCTGACCGACGAATTCCAAGCGCTCATTTTGAAATCCACGGACGGCGGGCAGACTTGGCAGCAGCAACAGAGTGCGAACACGAATCCCCTGTACTCCGTGCGCGCGCTCGACAACGTGACTGCGCGCGCCGTGGGCGGGGCGGGCACGCTTCTGGGCACCGACGACGGTATCGCCTGGACCCTGCGGAACCCTGCACCGACAAACGATTTGTATGCCATTGCCTTTCCCCCTGGAGAATTCGCGGTCGGGTTTGCCGTGGGAGATTGGGGTGCGATCGCCGTAACTGAGGATGGCGGCGACACGTGGAGTTCCCGAAGTTCCGGTACGACCTCGGGGCTGTTCGCTGTCACCACTGTGGATCCGCAGTTGGTCTGGGCAGCCGGAGGGGACGGAACCGTGCTCGCTTCGCGCGACCGGGGCAATACCTGGATCGCGCAAAATACGGGAACTACGGCGACGTTTTTTGGAATTCGGTTCGTGACGGGTTCGGTAGGTTGGGCTGTGGGGACCGACGGCACCATTCGCGCGACCACAGACGGAGGCGCGTCGTGGTTTCCACAGACGAGTGGCACCACCGCGGACCTGAATGCAGTCGCATTCATTGACGTGAACACCGGGTGGGTCGTTGGCAGTGGTGGGATCATTTTGCATACCCGGGATGGTGGTCGTACCTGGGTGAGGCAGACCAGCGGAACGACAGAGGATCTGTACGGCATCGCCTGCGTGGATGCCAGCACTTGCTGGACAGTGGGAGGAGCCGTGGAGACGACTTCGGCCCCGCCGGTGCAGGTGTTGCTCAAAACCTCTAACGGAGGACAATCGTGGGTGCCTCAGCCGGTGTTTTGCGGAGCAAACCCGCAAGTGCCCGACAATTCCGGTTGCCCCGATCCGCTGTTTGGCGTGTCGGCGCGCGATAGCCGCACTGCTTGGGCGGTCGGCGACTTGGGGACGATCTTGGCCACACGGGACGGCACCCGTTGGGAACCGCAAGTGAGCCCGACGACGGATCTGCTGAACGCGGTCTTTTTCGCCGATTCCAACACGGGCTGGGCCGTGGGATTTCGTGGCACGATCTTAAAAACGCTGTCTGGGGGCCGGTGAACTCGGCCCCGATTGCACGGTCTTAACGATGCAGCAACTGCTGTGTGCGGGGCGAGCGTGCCACGCGGGAGTGTTCGTTCCCTAGGAGCTGCTTGAGGCTGGATCCGAAGGGTGGGCGGGCCACGCCGCGCTCCGTGATGATTGCGGTGACGTACCGGTGCGGCGTGACATCGAAGGCGGGATGAATGGCTGTGACGCCGACCGGCGCGATGCGCTTCCCCGCGAAGCGCGTTACCTCGTCCGGCGAGCGGTGTTCAATGGGAATTTGGGTGCCGCTCCGGCAACGAAAGTCGATTGTCGAAACGGGCGCGGCCACATAGAAGGGGATGTGGTGCGCCCTGGCCAGTACGGCCAGCCCATACGTGCCGATTTTGTTGGCGACGTCCCCGTTCGCGGCAATCCGGTCCGCGCCCACAATGACGCAGTCCACTTTCCCTTGCCGCATGAGGTCGGCCGCCATGTTATCCGTCAGCAACGTTGCCGGAATCCGCTCTCGCACCAGCTCCCAGCACGTGAGACGTGCCCCTTGCAAGAAGGGCCGTGTCTCGGTCGCAAACACATGTACGCGCTTGCCCAGTTCCACTGCTGCGCGCACGACCCCCAATGCCGTCCCATAACCAGCCGTCGCCAATGCGCCGGCGTTACAGTGGGTGAGAATGCGGACTTCGTCCGCCAGCATTCGCGCACCGTGCATTCCGAGCGCCCGATTCGCCTCTACATCTTCCTCGTGGATGGCGCGGGCTTCACCCAGTAAGCGCTCCCGGATCTCGGGGAGGGGCCGCGTCCGCAACTCGTTCGTATAAAGCTTGCGCATTCTTTCGAGAGCCCAAAATAAGTTCACTGCCGTGGGGCGACTGCGCTCGAGTTCGGCACAAATACGCTGGAATGCAGAATCCGGATCGCGACGCACGCGCTGCATTCCAAGGGCGACACCGTATGCAGCGGTCACGCCAATGGCTGGCGCGCCGCGCACCACCATATCTCGGATTGCCTTGGCGAGGCGCCGGTAATCCCGGTAGACTCGATACACTTCGCGCGCAGGCAGGAGCCGTTGATCGAGCAGTACGACTGCACCTCGATGCCACGCCACTGTGCGGATCATAGAGAAGCATGTGGCGCTCTCGAGGTCGTATGTCAAACCGGTGATGGCCTCACTAGTGGTGCGAGGCCGCCGCTACCAGTTGTCGAATTGCCGCACGGATGTTTTCCTCTACCTCCCGAGGAATTTGTGGAGCGGGGCTCTGGCGACAAAAGGCCAGGAGTTGGCGCAACGCGTTGCAGGTTTCACGGCAGTCGGCGCAACGTTCCAGGTGGCGCTCCATGCGCGCGCAGACGCGCGGAGAGAGTTCTCCTTCGAGGTGCTTCGACAGCAACAGTGCGACGTCCGGGCATCCCCGCCGGCGCGTGCCCTCGTGGGGCGAGTCGTGCAACAGCGGAGCGAGCGCGTCGCGAACAGCCATGCGGGCGCGGTGCAGGCGGGTCTTCACTGTGGCCGGTTGCAGCTCCAAAATCTTTGCTGTTTCCTCTGTGGAAAGACCTTCGATATCGCGCAGCACGAAGACCTCTCGGAACCGCGCCGGCAGGGCGGCCACGGCGTGGTTCAGGGCGACTTCGAGTTCGCGGCGATTCAAGTGTTCCTCCGGCTCCGCCCCGGCATCGGGCAGCTTGTAGAGCACATCGGTTTTTCCCTCGGTGTCGGGTGGCGGGCTAGCCGTGAACTTGCCTTGGCGTCGCTTCTTGGTGCAGTAACTGCGAGCAATTCGATAAAGCCAAGAAGAAAAGGCAGCGTCGCCCCGAAATGCGGCGATGGACTTAGCAGCGGCGAGCAACGTATCTTGCGCGACATCTTCCGCGTCATCCGGATGGCCGCACATCCGCATTCCAAAACGGTATACCGTGTTTTGATAACGCAAGAGCAAGCGTTCCAATGCATTGCGGTCGCCGCGGCGGGCCCGATCGAGCAGGAGCTGTTCCTCTCGTTGTCGGGCTGCCGAATTCTCCGCGTCGCGCTCTGCCATGAGTTTTCTGCCTATCGCTGCCACGAGACGGAGAGTTCCGCGTTTTCCGAGGACGCGCTCGTTTCCTCCCAGGCACGCGCACTCGCGTTACCGCGCAACCATGCCTCGAAGTGGGCTACAGCGATAGCTTTGGCCAGCTCGAGCTGCCTCTGGGGGCGCAGGGCTGGGGGATTGCGATTGCCGTGCGGGCAGGGCAGAGGGCAACTGCCGAGAACGATACCCTCGTCGGTGCCGCCGAGAAGCAGGGCAAAATTGGCGGCAGCGGGATCGCTTGCCAGAGCGGAAGCCAACGCGGAACAGCCGAGATCGTCGGCATTACTCATCTGCCCGAACAATGTGTCCGCCCCGTCGGTGAAGGCGGTGTGGCTTCCCTGCCGCAAGGTGAACAGGTACTTCGGTGCTTGGGCTCGCTGGAATGCGGCGAGCCCATGGGCCTCGTAGGGAACGATTGCGTCGATGTCACCGTGCACAATGGCCAGCGGGACGCGCGCCGTGGCGAAAAACCGCTGGGAGAGGAAGCAAGCCGGAGGCGCATAGGCTACGGCAGCCCGCACTCGCGGATCGCGCAATCTCGCGTGAAATGTCGCGAGTAACGTTGTGGCTCCGCCGAGAGACAGGCCGGTGAGGCCGATCTTTTGGGGGGCCAAGCGTTTCTGGAAGCGGCTTAAAGCCGCGCTGTTGGCCTGGAGCAAAGAATCGATGAGAAAATGCACGTCCCCAGGTTGGTTTGCGAGATCGCCGAGCGTGGCACCGCCGGGTGCATTGAAGGAGGTCAAGGGAAAGTCCGCTGCTGCCACCACGTAGCCCCGCGTCGCCAGGAGCTGCGCGAGATATGCCCCGCCGCGCCGGTTGCCGAGGAAACCATGGCTGTAAATGATGAGCGGGGCCGGGGCGGCTGCTGAGGCAAAATCCGCGTCGCGTTGTTCTTGAAACCCCCGCCCCACTGGCTCGGCTGGGTACCATACGGCAGTGGGAAGAATCCGCGTCGCAGAGCCTGGAAAGGTCCGGTTTGCTGGTGTGCCTCGGGTGGTGTCTTCGAGAACGGTTTCCATGTAGCCGACACCGAAAGGCCCAGGCTGGAGAAGCTCCGCGGTGGATAAGGGAGGCGTGGCTGTCGGAGCCGGCTCTCCGTCCGACCCACACCCGTCCAGCACGGCGGCGAAAGCTCCGGCAACGATCATTGCTACGATTGCGCGACGGCAGAGGGGCAAAGGCATACAGGGTTGATAGTGGACCGGCCGGGCGTGGGTCAATCAGCGCCTCGGCTTGCGTGTTGACACGCTTTCGGGCAGATTTTCGTTTGAGCGAAAATATGGCGAATGAAAAAATTGTTGGCCGCGGAGCCGTGTCCAATCCCGCTAACCGCTACGAGCGATTGCAAGTGGTGTGGGAGGAGGACGCTGATTTGGATCCCGTGTCGCGGCGCACGGAATATTTCTTCGATGCCAGTCGCTCGGTGCTGGCGGAAAATACGAGTCCCGACGTGCCGTTTCGGTTGAGTCTCAACCCCTACCGTGGCTGCGAGCATGGTTGCATTTACTGTTATGCGCGGCCTACCCACGAGTACCTCGGGTTGAGTGCGGGCCTGGATTTCGAACAGCGCATCATGGTGAAGAAGGACGCTCCGGAGCTGCTGCGGGCCACGTTTCTTTCGCCTCGGTGGCAGCCAGAAGTGATCGCGCTGTCGGGCAACACGGACTGCTATCAGCCCATCGAGCGGCAACTCGGAATCGCCCGGCGCTGTCTCGAAGTGTTTCTGGAATTTGCCAACCCGGTGGTCGTGGTGACGAAAAGCGCACTGATCGAGCGCGACCAGGATTTGTTGGTGGAACTCGCGAAGCGGAATTTGGTCCGGGTTGCCATTTCCATCACCACACTCGATGGCGAACTGGCGCGCCGCCTCGAGCCTCGTGCGGCACAGCCGCAGCGCCGCCTCGAAGTACTCGCTCGTTTCGCTGCAGCGGGCATTCCCGTGGCTGTGATGGTGGCGCCCGTGATCCCCGGCCTGAACGACGAGGAAATTCCACGCATTCTTCGGGCGGCGCGCGATGCAGGGGCACTCAGTGCCAGCTACGTGCTGTTGCGTTTGCCACGCCCGGTGGACGAATTGTTTGCCGATTGGTTACGGCGGCACTTCCCGGATCGGGAGCGGCGTATTTTGGGGCGCGTGCGGGAATGCCGGCAGGGCAAGTTGTACTGCGCGGAGTTTGGTGTGAGGAAAACGGGCACCGGCCCGTACGCGGAGCACATTCGGGAGCTCTTTCATTTGGCGGTGCGGCGCTTTGGCCTGGATCGTTGCTTACCGGAACTGGACACTTCTGCGTTCCGCCGGCCTGGGATGAAGCAATTAAGTTTGTTTTGACATTCCCGACGCGCCCTCGCTGAGAAGTACGTGAAGCACCTCGGCACTACCGACGAGATGGTCGCAAAAGACGTCCGGACCGCATGTTGTGCAAGGGGTTGACCGGGCAATGACCCGCAGCTTCGGGCTCCGAGGGGCCCAGTGTTGCGGGTCGCTGCGGGGACCGAACAAAACAACTCCTCGCGCTCCGAGGCATGCGGCCAAGTGGCTGACGCCCGAGTCGTTTCCCAGGTAACAGTCTGCCGCACGCAAGAGCGCGGCGACTTCCGGGAGTGGGCGAGCCATGAATTCCATGTCGGCAGTTGCCAGGCGCTGGCGGTGGCTGATCTCGGCGGGGCCGAGAATGGCGACGACTCGTCCCCCCGTCGCGCCCTTCCACAGTTGTACGAGCTCGTCGAACCCGCGCCAGTTTTTGTTCGGTGAACCACTGCCTGGGTGGATGGCAAGGATCGGCCCTCGTTGGCGAAGTTGGTCGGCAAGGGGACAGGAATGGATGCGAAGAAAGGCCGCGACGGAACTAGGGGGTGCGGGCGCCACCCCGACGCAGCGCGCGTAGTATTCGGTGGCGTGCTCGCCGTCCCGGAAGTCGCGAAAAGGGAAGATCCGCGCGGCTCCTTCCGTGGCGACTTGTAGGTTGGCGGCAAAGGGGGAAACGCCGTGGCCGCTCCAAGAGTAAGCCTGGCGTACCGAGCCGAAGGCTGCGCGCCATGGTGCCGGCTCGAAGTCGGCCGAGAAGAGTTGGGTCAGCGCCGGGTGTTCTATGGAAATGGGCTCGATGCGCGGATGCTCGATCAAGGACAGCCACTCTCCACGCGCCGCCAGAAGGAGCCTCTCGTAGTGCTGCGCCAGTGCGATCGCGGTCGGTAAAAACACGAGAAAATCGCCCAGGGCGCCGGGAAAGATGACGAGGGCAGTGTCCTTCGATTGACTCACTGGGAGTGCGTCGGTACTGTCCGCCATGTGAGCGAAGATTTTACGGGAAGCGCTCCCGCACGAACAGTGCTCGATCTGATCGGAGACACGCCCGTGGTGAAGCTGCGGCGTCTGATGAAACCTGATGGTGCGGAAGTGTGGGGGAAACTCGAATCGCTGAACCCAGGCGGTAGTGTGAAGGATCGCATTTGTTTATCCATGATCGAGGCGGCGGAGCGGGACGGTCGCCTGCAGCCTGGCGGATCCATCGTCGAGCCGACCAGTGGCAACACTGGAATTGGCTTGGCGATGGTGGCCGCGGTCAAAGGGTACCGGTGCGTGCTGACGATGCCCGATACGATGAGCGAAGAGCGCCGCAGCTTGCTGACGGCGTATGGCGCTGTTCTCGAGTTAGTACCGGATACCAAGGGAATGCATGCGGCTGTGCAGCGTGCCGAGGAAATTGCGCGCGCACACCCCGGCTACTTCATGCCGCAGCAGTTCCGCAACCCCGCAAACCCCGATGCACACCGCCGAACGACGGCGCTGGAGCTGCTCGATGCTTTTGAGAGGATCGACGCCTTCGTTGCTGGGGTAGGCACCGGAGGTACGATCACGGGCGTGGGGCGGGTGCTGCGAGAGCGGATGCCGGGTATCAAGATTTATGCGGTGGAGCCGGAAGCGTCGCCCGTGCTTTCCGGCGGAGAGCCGGGTTACCATGGGATTCAGGGCATCGGTGCGGGCTTCGTGCCCGAGATTCTGGACACTAGCGTGTACGACGAGGTACTGCGCGTGTCCGACGACGATGCAGCATACTTTACACGCCGCCTGGCGCGGGAGGAGGGCTTGCTCGTGGGCATCTCTTCTGGCGCCAATGTTTGCGCAGCGTTGCGGGTTGCCGAGGAGCTTGGCCCAGGCAAGGTTGTCGTTACCGTATTGTGCGACACCGGCCAGCGCTACCTGAGCACGAGTTTGTTCGCTGCCGGGGACCGGCCATGACGGATTTGGAAAAGAAGTTCCGGGTGTTGCAGGAGACAGTGGCGGGTTACGGCCGCGTGCTGGTCGCATTCTCGGGCGGCGTAGATTCTTCGTTCGTGCTGCGTGTCGCCCACGACATTCTGGGCATCAACGCCGTAGCCCTGACGGTGTGCTCCCCCACGGTGCCGGAAGAGGACCGAGAAGCCGCCGTGAGACTGGCGCAGTCCCTCGGAGTCGACCACATAATGGTCGAGGCCGACGAACTGGAAATCCCTCAGTACGCCTCGAACCCGGTCAACCGCTGTTACTTTTGCAAGTCGCACTTGTTCGAGGTGTGCAAAGCCGAGGCGCAAAGGCGAGGTATCCGCGTGATTGCGGATGGTGCGAATCAGGACGACTTGGGAGACTATCGCCCTGGCCTTCAGGCAGCAGCGGAAAGCGGAGTGCGCCACCCGCTGATTGAAGCGCAGCTCGGCAAGCGAGAGGTGCGCGAGTTGAGCCGGCGGCTCGGGTTGCCCACGTGGGACAAGCCATCGAGCCCGTGCCTGTCGTCTCGATTTCCGTACGGTACCCCCATTACGCACGAAGGCTTGCGCCGTGTCGCCGAAGCCGAGCGCGTGCTGCACGGCTTGGGGTTTACCGAGTGCCGAGTTCGCTTTCATGACCGAGTGGCCCGCGTCGAAGTGCCGACGGAGGAGATCGTCCGCTTGGTTCAGCCTGAAGTTCGCTCCGTAGTGGTTGCGCGACTCAAGGAACTCGGTTTCACTTACGTGACTGTAGATTTGCTCGGTTTCCGCAGCGGAAGCTTGAACGAGGAGTTGAAGCACCTGGGTAAAGGGAGCTGAGCGCCTGGGCAAGAACGCCCGTTCAGAGCCAGGGGGCAAACGCCTGGGCGAATGCTTCGCGGCCTCGGTGTTCCAAGACGGCACCGTGGCTCATGACGATTCGCTCGAAGTCCCACTCAAGGATGCGCTCGAGAGCGGCCCGAAACGCGCGACGGTCTCGGATTAAATTGCGTACCAGGCGTGTGGGCCCAAAACGGCCCCGTGCATCATTCAGGCGCAGAAAGAGCTTGAGCCGCCAGTCAGCTCGAGGCTCTGCCGGCATGTTAAAAACGAGATCGGTGAGAATCAGTGTTTTTGACGAGGGGTGGAAAAACACCACTTCCTCCAAGACGGGGATTCCTCTCACGTGGAGTTGCGCCAGGTCGGATGACCAAAGCGGCGGGGCATTGTCCGTAAGAGAATTTGCAAACCCAAGCTCGGGCCGCTTCTGAACCAATCCTGGAGCAATCCAGAACTCTGCTTCTGGAAAAGCCTGCTGAAAACGACGGACAAAGAAGTGATGGGTTTTGTTCGGTGCGACTACACCGACCACTGGGCCGATAGAGCGCAAGGCGGCGCACGTGGGCGCGTCGGGCAATACAGGCGAGTGAATGAACAGTCCTCCGGATTGTAGGCGCACGATCGTCATGCGTGCGCCGATGTTCCCAACCAGGAGATCGAGTGGGCGGTCGGCTACCCATACATTGTCTGCAAGGGCTCGCAACACGGCCGTCGAGTCACTCACGTTCTTCATGCGGAAGGGCAATCCTTGACGTCGATCTTCTTGATGTTGGGCTCACTCTTACGCCCACCGTTTCGGTGACTCAACCGAGGCCGGATGACCGGTATCGTGGGTTGCAGCAATCAACCCCCGCCACGGCGTCACGGCAAGTGTCCCATTCCCTCTCCTGATCTCCTGGCCCGTCTGAAACGCAGGTATCTCCTCCTCGCCCCCACCAATACGGGACACCCACTTTTCGGTTCCCACGGTTTGGTCCCGTCCATGGATTCTGGGAGAGGGCAAGACGGGACACCCACTTTTGCGCTCCACGGGCCGATACGGGACACCCACTCTTCGGTTCCGACCAATACGGGACACCCACTTTTCGGTTCCCACGGTTTGGTCCCGTCCATGGATTCTGGGAGAGGGCAAGACGGGACACCCACTTTTGCGCTCCACGGGCCGATACGGGACACCCACTCTTCGGTTCCGACACAATCCAGGACACCCACTTTTATGTTCGAGGGGAACGATATGGGCACAATATGGCACAATATGGGACACCCACTTGTGTGTTCGAGGGGTTCCGCCAGCGCAACGCGGCGCTGAGGCGCCAGCCTGAAGCCGGCGGGGAGCAATACGGGACACCCACTTTTGTGCTCGATGGACGCAATCCGGGACACCCACTTTTTGGTTCCCACCCACAATACGGGACACCCACTTTTGTGCTCCACGGGCACGATACGGGACACCCACTTTTTGGTTTCCACGGTTTGGTCCCGTCCATGGATCCTGGGAGAGGGCAATACGGGACACCCACTATTGTGCGCGATGGGCGCAATCCGGGACACCCACTTTTCGGTTCCTGTAGCTTGGTCCCGGTAATGGATTCTGGGAGCACCGGCTGCCAGCCGGGTAGGGGTAGGTTGCGGGTGCGATTCTAGGCGACCAATTGCTGCGTCCGCTTGCACCTTCACCCAGGGTTCGGCCGACCTTTCCTTGGACGTTGTAGGGGCGACCCTTGTGGTCGCCCGCTGCCCCCGCTCAATCGTCCCGTCTCCATTTACCGAGAGAGGCCGGCTAACGGGCCGTCTCCACGCCCTGAAATCGCAGCATCCGTTGGCAGTCTGGTCGGACCTTCGGACATCCTCTCCTTAGGAGCGAGAGGTGGCGATTGATCCGGCGAAAAGATCCCGACCGAGAAGATACGAGGACTTAGGGAGGTCTTCGGGGAAAGCTGGCAAGGATGCCACGCTCTATCGTCCGGCGAGGTCAACCCGCAGAAGGTTGGCCCCCGATACCCGACGATCAGGCTTCGCCGCGTCCAAGGGAAAAAAAGGTGGTCGTCCGTCCGAGTTGCTCACGAGTGGCTTCAACAGAGGAAAGGGGCTGTCCCGTTTTTTGTCGATTCCGGTTCCTGACAGGTCTCTCCGTCAAAAATTGGTTGTCCTTTATGGTTCCTTTACGGTCCACTTCATTATGGCCCTTCTCATGCCGCCTTTTAAAAGTGGGTGTCCCGGATCTTGCTGAATCTTGCTGCATTTCCGGGGGACCCGAACCTTTGGAGGCGCTTTCCTGACTGGGGGGGCAAAACATGGGTGACGGGGACTGTTTCGTTCAGGAAGTACTGCGGATCGAAAGACGCCGTCTCTTTGGGGGAAAGGTCGGCCATCGGCCGAGTTGGGGTGGGGCGACCTGGCAATGATAACTGGCGACTTTGCCGGGACGCCGTCCTCGCTCGAAATGGGGACTTCCCGTTCTTCTCCCCTTTTTATTTCCGCGCTGCCCCGCCCTGTGTGCGATCGGCAAACGTTTAAGCCGGTTCACAAAAGCGTGGCTGTCTCGTTCGCACCCTTCGAGGTGATGCAAAAGAGTGGGTGTCCCATAATCGCTCTTTTATTTCCGCGCTGCCCCGCCCTGTGTGCGATCGGTAAACGTTTAAGCCGGTTCACAAAAGCGCGGCTGTCTCTTTCCCACCCTTCGAGCCGATCCAAAAAGTGGGTGTCCCCTATCGCTCCCCTATCGCTCGTACCGTTCCCTCTAAACGTGGGTGTCCCCTATCGCTTGGTGTCCCCTGTCGTTCCTCAAAACGTGGGTGTCCCTCAAAACGTCTCCCTCAAAACGTGGGTGTCCCGTATCGTTAGAACGCGGGGGTGTCCCGTATCGCTCCCTGTCCCGGATCGCTCCCTATCGGGCAAAAAGTGGGTGTCCCGTATTGTTCGGTTGGCCTCCGTTTCAGGTGCGCGGGCCGAGCGAATGGTGTTTGACTAGGCGAACTCCCTATAGTACGGGGACTCGGCCAATAGGGGGTGCGCTTGATCCGTCAGGTTTTTGGGCAAGGCCCTGTCCGTGGTGAGCGACCTGCAGGGTTGGCCTCTCAGCAGCCCAGGGTCTGGCCTCTTGCAGTACTTCTCTTACTCTTGACTACACTCTTTGCGGTAGCGCTAGAAAGAAATGCTGCTCTGCTTTTGCAGACGTACGGGTGTCTCGCTATTGGGGCGTTTTTCTGGCCCCGGAGCGCCAGTGAGATCTTCCGTCCACTGGTCTATTCCTCATGGTGGTTTGTGCTCTGGCATTTCCAGTGGGTCCACCCCGACTTCCACGCGTACATGACCGGGGCAGGGCGAATTGCCCAAGGCTTGGCTCCGTGGGGACCCGGCGTGCCGTATCTTTACCCGCCCTTGCTAGCGCAGGTCTTGTTCGGACTAACGCGGTTGTTCGAGGCGCTGGGGAGCTCCGACCCGAGCACTTCCGTTCTCTGGCTGTACCGCACAGCGCAGTGGGTTGCGCTAGTCGTTTTTTGTGAAAAGCTCGCCCTCTTTGTTCCGCTAGGACTCGCCCTCCTCCTTCCTTTGGCCTTTGAGCCGCTCTGGTCCACCCTCTGGCATACGCAAGTGACGATTTGGATTGGCTCTCTCCTATTGGCAGCAATTTCTTCACCTGCGTGGCTTGGGGCTTTGTGCGCGGGTGTGGCCATCCACCTGAAGTTGTATGGGGCTGTGATCCTCGTGGTGTGGGCGCTGGCGGGCCAGTGGCGCCGCTTGGTGGCAGGCGGTGCCGCAACCGTGTTGATCGCAGTTGTGTCCTTCCAACTGCTGCCCCCGTCCCCGCTTTGGTCGCAATGGTGGGCGCAACTATCCGCGGTGACGGTTCAGCGCGGTGGCCTGCGGTTGCCTGGACTGTTCGGTGTGCTCGGGTGGCTGGGCAATGAAACCCTTTTCGGCCCCACGCGTGCCCTCTTGCTCCTGTGGGTCACATTGCTGGGAGTGAGTGCGGAATATCGCTGGCGCAAAGTCCAGGCGCTGGGGGACAACCTGCGGTGCTTTCGCCACTTGACGGTATGGATGGCAGCCGCCGTCGTCTTTTCACCTTTCGCCTGGCACCACGTGTTCTTCTTGACGTTACCCCTGCTTGCTGCCCTCTTGGCCCGCGACGGTCTTCCGCATGTGGCTTGGCCTTTGTTTCTTTCGATAGGAATGGTCGCCGGGGAGGTTGATGTACCCGCGCTGAGCTATCTACGTGGGATTGGAACTGCTGTGGCCGTCTCTGTAGGGTACACGGCCTGGTTACCCAACCCACTGCCGCTAATGCGAGCAGTGTGGACTGACGTCAGGGCCTATATCCGGGAGGACGCTGATTGGCCGGCTCCCCGTGGGGGCAGGCACGCGGTGCCCACTGTTCCGACCCAAAACGAGATGGCTGATCCCAGCAAACCGGATTTTCCTGCCGAGCCGTGGGGCGCCGAAAAAGGCAGTGAACTCGATCGCGCTTCCTGAGCCGCTCCCACGTTTCCAATCGGGTCACGGCCGGCCAAGATGGCCCTCTCGGGAATGACGGAATCAAGAGTCACGATGAAATGACCGACGAGTGCGCTCAAGTAGCCACTCGGCCCATTCCCAGTCTTCGGGGGTGGTGAGCTTCCGATTGGTTTCTTCTCCGCGCACCACGTGAACCGGGTAACCACAGTGTTCCAGCGCACCAGCCTCGTCGGTGAACCTTAGTCCCGCTTCGTGCGCCTGCCTCATTGCTGCCCGAAGCCAGTCCGCGCGGGCAACTTGAGGCGTTTGCGCGAGCCAGGTTGTGGTTCGGTCTAGCGTCTGCCGGACGACCCCCGCGACAACGAGTTTAACCGTATCCGCGGCCGGAACCGCGGCAATCGCTGCCCCGTGAATGCGCGCGGCTGCCAAGCAAGACTCGAATAACCGAGGAGAAGCGAAAGGCCGGGCGGCATCGTGCACGGCAACGATCGTGGCCTCAGCCGGAACGACCTCCATAGCCCTCGAAACGGAGTCCTGGCGCTCTTTCCCGCCGCCCACTACTTCGACAGAGAATGGGAACCCCGGCGCGGCGGCTAGCGTTTCCACAACGTTCTTCTCCGCTGCCGGGGGAACGACCAGCCAGACGAAGCGAACCTCCCGCACTGCAGCGAGGGTAGCCAGGGTGTACCAGTACAAAGGACGCCCGCCCAAGTCCCGAAGCGCCTTTGGCTGTTCCCCCCCTAGGCGGATGCCCTGACCCGCTGCTGCGACAATAACCCCAACCATCGTGGCTCCGCGATATATGAAAATACCCCGCGTCGCCACAACCTGCGGGGGTGTGCGAGCGCAGATCCCCGTTACTGAGAGAAAATCTCTTCGAGCTCTGCCTTGATCTTGTCCTCCGGGTGCGACTTGGCGATGGAAAGCTCTTTCACCAAAAGGTTGCGTGCCAAGTCCAGCATTTTTCGTTCGCCGAAGGACAATTCCTTGTCGCTCTTGAGGACGCTCAGGTCGCGCAAGACTGCGGCGATTTCCAACACCGACCCAGTTTTAATTTTCTCCGTGTACTCGCGGTAACGCCGATTCCACGTTTGCTGGTCCACGGGTTTCTTCCTACGGTCCCGCAGAACTTGGTAGACCTTACTGACCATGTCTTTGCTGATTACCCGGCGCAGGCCCACGGCTTCGACGTTGTCCGTGGGAATCATGATGGTCATGTCGTTGTCCAGAATCCGAAGCATATAAAAGGTGCGCTCCCGACCCTGGATGACCTTGGTCTGAATGCTTTGAATGACTCCCACGCCGTGAGCCGGGTAAACCACCTTCTCGCCAACCTTGAACGTCATCGGTTCCTCCCTGGCCCCTTGAATTTGGGGATGCGCCTGTTGGCGCAGGCGGCATAAATACCTAAAAAATCGCCATTTTGCAAGCCAAACTTGCAAACACCGCGGTGTTCTGGCCAACGCTGGCTCGTTGACTCGCATGGTGGGCATGCGGAGCTAGCGCATGGGATCCTCTCCGAATCCCTCCTCTTGTCCGCGGAATGTCACCCCCGCGGCAGTGGAAAGGAGGGAGAACACGGATCCGGCTGCGTGGAAGGCTTACCGGAGGATCGCACGGATTGCGTTTCGAATGCGCGCGGGTTCTGAGGTGACGATCTTCACCATTTTGTCTCGCGACCGCAGCCCATGGGTGATCGTCACGCTGGAGCGTGGAACCCTTAAGATCTCGGCCAGAAACCGCACGAGCGCTTCGTTGGCCGCCCCGTCCTGTGCGCGTTCGCGGATACGGATCTTTGCTTGAGTTCCGTGCCAGCCAGCGAATTCCGTTTCCTTCGCTCCGGGTTGCACGCGGACGGCGATGTGCACAGCTTCATCGGAAACCTTTGCCACGGATGTGTTTTCTTACCGTTCAGGCCGAACCAATAGCAATCCGAAAAATTTCCGGCGGGGTCTGGTTCCACCCGGCATAGTCTCTCATGGCGGGTTTGTTCGCGGGCGCGGCCGTCCCCGCGTCCAGCTCCACATAAAAATTGTAATGTTGGCGGCGACTTTTCGCTTGCCTAGGGTGCAAGCGCCGATCATGCTGTGACCTAACGAGAGGGAGGTTTGTACCAGTGAGGAGGCTCGGCTTTCGGTGCTTTTTGATGGTGCTTGCCTGTTGGCCAGGGGCATCGATGGCATTGGATTTCGCGATTCGGTTTTATGGGCATGGGGTGTCGGCGCCGGACCTCGACCGAATCAAGATTCCAATTGACGATCCCAATAACAATGACCCTGGACCACCGGCGGACATCGGGTCGACGGACTTCACGTTGGAGTTTTGGGTGCGCGGTAGCCTGGCGGAGAACACAGCACCTTCGATTACGTGCGGGAACAATGTGAACTGGATTTACGGAAACATCCTTTTCGATCGCGACCGTTTCAACCAAGACCGCAAGTTCGGGCTTTCCTTCGGAAACGGGCGGGTGGTGTTCGGGGTGAGCGGTGACGGGACGGGCGATTTGACGTTATGTGGGACATCGAACGTGCTCGATGGCTCGTGGCATCACGTGGCGGTGCAGCGCCGCATCAGCGACGGGTACTTGTGGCTTTGGGTGGACGGGGTTTTGGAGGCCAGTGCCGACGGGCCTGATGGGGACATTTCGTATCCCGACGATGGCGTGCCGGGCAATTACTGCGGAGGGCCATGCACGAACAGCGATCCATTCTTGGTGATTGGCGCGGAAAAACACGATGCGGGATCATCGTACCCCTCCTTCAGTGGCTTTGTGGACGAGGTGCGCTTGTCGAATGTGCTCCGTTACTCGGCCAATTTCTCCCCACCCGCAGGGCCGTTCGTGACCGACGCCAGCACGGTTGCCTTGTACCACTTCAACGAGGGCCCTGCCGGGCCGTGCACGGGGACGGTGTTGGACTCCTCGGGCGCTGCCGGAGGTCCGAGTAACGGCCAATGTAATTACGGTGGTAGCGCCCCGGCGGGCCCAGTCTATGTCACTGCGACACCATTTAGTTCGCCCCCACCCCCGACATGCGGCGCCGTTCCTGCCGCAAGTTGTGCCACTGCACCAAGGGGATCGCTGGCCATTTTCCAAAGCCTCTCCAACCCGAACCGGCGAAGCCTCGTATGGCGGTGGTGGACGGGGGACGCCACTGTGGGCGATTTCGCTAGCCCGATCGACGGGTCGGCAAGTTTCGCTTTGTGTGTCTACGATTACTCGAGTGGAATGCCGACCTTGAGTATGCAGCTCACGCCGCCCACCGGGTCGTTATGGCGTTTAGTGCGCGGTCATACGTACCGCTACCGAGATCGCGCCGGCACCGTACAGGGGCTGCGCAGCGTCACCTTGCAAGGCAAGGGTGTGGGCAAGGGCAAATTGGTTGTTCGCGCATCCGGGAGTGCGCTACCGCTACCCGGCCCTTTCTCGCCAGCCCAGTACTTTGCGACTGACCCTCAAGTGTTGGTGCAGCTTCTCCGTAGTGGCGGCAGTTGTTGGGAAAGCGCCTTCACTGTGCCGACCCGCAACGACAGCCAGCGCTTCCGAGCCCGTTTCGCTCCGTGAGGGAAGCTCGCGTTAGCGTGGGGGCGGTTCCGGCGAGTGGGCCGGAATTTCGAGGCTCCGGCAACGCTTCGCGACCAGGCACGGGCGGGGGTGGGTGCTTGACAATACGAGAGCGCGTGGGGGAGAAACGCGTCACCAGCGGTCGTGACACGCTGGGCTAGCAGTGCGAAGGGGTGGTCCAACATGGAGCGGTATATTCGTTTTATCGTTGCGCAGCGTTACTGGGTGCTAGCGGCTACGGTCGCGATCACCGCGTTTTTCGCCGCCCAGTTGACGAAGCTCCATCTGGAGATTCGGCGCCGGGCCAACCTTCCCGAGGCTCACCCGTATGTCCAAGTGCAAAACCGCATCACTGATATTTTTGGTGGAGAGGCGGTGGTGATCGTCGGCGTGGCGGCCACGCAAGGTACGATTTACACCCCAGAGCTGCTCGGCAAGGTGTTTCGGGTTTGCCAGCAGCTCCGGGATACCCCAGGGGTCCTGCAGACGAGTTTGTTTTGCATGGGGGCGCCGTTCGTCAAAACCGTCCAAGCCGGGGCGGATGACTCGATGGATGTGCGTGCCCTAATGGATGCGCCGCCACAGACCCCAGAGGAGGCAGCCGAGATTCGCCGCCGTGTCGAGTCGGACCGTTTTTTGCGGGACAACTTGGTGTCCAAAGACGGTACGGCCACGGTCATCGTGGCGGAGTTCGACGACCGCTTCAATGACAAGCAAATCTTTGCTTTGCTCGAGCAAATCCTAGCGCCAGAACGTGACTCCTCGGTGCGCTTTGCCTTAGCGGGGGCGCCTGTCCTGCGTGCTTGGCTAGCCAAATACACGGCCTTGATCGGCATTCTCCTGCCCCTTGCGGTGGTCATCATTGGGCTCGTGCATTTCGAAGCATTCCGGACCCTCCAAGGGATGGTGTTGCCCCTGGTGACCGCCGTTCTCAGCGTCATTTGGTCGCTCGGGCTCATGGGGCTTGCCGGTTATCCAATGGATACATGGAGTGCGTTGACCCCTGTGGTCATCTTGGCCGTAGCGGCGGGGCACGCCGTGCAAATCCTCAAGCGGTATTACGAAGAGTTCGACGTGGTCCGCGACAGCCACGAGGCCATTGTGCGCTCCATCGTGGCTGTGGGCCCGGTGATGGTTACCGCTAGCATTATTGCCGCGGCCGGCTTTGCCTCGCTGACCACATTTGGGATTACGAGCGTGCGCGTTTTCGGGATGCTGATGGCGAGTGGGATTCTGAGCGCGCTGATCGTAGAGCTCACGTTCACACCAGCATGCCGCGCGCTTCTTCCAGCCCCAAAGGTGCGCGAAACGGCGCGGGAGAAATCGCACGGTTGGCTCGACCGCTTGCTGGAAAGCCTGGCGGGTCTAGTCGCGCGGCGGCCACGAACCATCCTGCTTGTGGCACTCGCGGTGTTTGTCATCGCTGTGATCGGAGCCCTGCGCATCCAAGTGGACAACAGCTTCCGCTACTGGTTCTCGCCCAACACTCAGGTCCGCATAGATGACGCCTTCCTGAACGAGAAGCTGCCGGGCACGGCCTCCCTGCGCATCTTGATCGAGGGCACTCAGGAAGGCGTGCTCAAACGCCCCGATGTCTTGCGGGCCATGAGCGATCTCGAGGATTTTCTCGCTGCCGATCCGACGCTCGGGGGGATCAGCTCGATTGCGAGCCACGTCAAGCGGATGCATCAGGCGATGAATCACGACGATCCGTCGTTTTACGTTATCCCGGATAACCCGCGTCTGATCAGTCAGTACTTGCTGCTCTACAGCATGTCTGCGGGACCCGACAGTTTGGGTGCGTTTGTCGATGCGCCCCACCAGCGAGCGGTAATCCGTGCGCTGAGCAAGACGGATAGTGCGGCGTACTCCCACGACTTGATTGCCCGCCTGCGCGAGTTTGTGGAGCGGCGGTTTCGGGGCCTCCCGGTCAAAGTGGGGCTTGTCGGGGGTACGTTGGGCGTTCAGACCGCGATGAACGACACCGTGGTGCACGACAAGATCGTCAACGTGATCCAGATTGCCTCCATCATTTTCGTGCTGGCCAGTGCGGTACTGCGATCTCCCATTGGAGGGTTGTTCGTGCTCCTACCGCTTACGTTGGCGGTGGCGTTCAACTTGGGGCTCATGGGTTGGGCGGGGATTTGGCTCGATATGACCACTGCTGCCATCACCGCGATGGGTGTCAGCATCGGGGCGGATTTCGCGATTTATCTGATCTTCCGGATTCGTGAAGAATTGCGCAAGCGCGGGGATTTGCACGAAGCGGTGCGCGCGAGTTTACAAACATCTGGCAAAGCCATCTTCTTTGTGTCGTCGGCCGTGGCTCTGGGTTATATGGTGCTGCCGTTTTCTGGGTTTAGTTTGTGGATCCGGCTGGGTGCGCTGACCGCCACGATTGTTGCCGTGAGCGCGCTGGGTGCGGTGACGATCATTCCGGCGCTCAGCCTGATTGTACGCCCGAAGTTTCTTGCGGCCTCGCCGGGGCGAGCCCTAACTGCACCGGCGGCGGAACGAGCCGGTTCGACGGCCTGGGAGCGTTCTTGGGGCTCGCCGCGATCGGCGTGCCCACCATGGGTTTGCCGAGAAATCTGAGAAGAGGAGGCAAGCATGCCCGTCCCTGCTCATCACGATTTTCTTCATGAGAATACCGGCGAAACCAATTTCAACGAGAGCATGTATTTTAACTTTTACGATCGCAAACGAGGTTGGGGTGGATTCGCGCGCATCGGGAATCGGCCCAATGAGGGTTATGCGGAAGTAACGTTGGCTCTGTATCGGCCCGACGGCACAGCGCTGTTTCAGTACCAGCGCCCGCCGATTGCAGACAACAAGGAGCTATGTGCGGGCGGCATGCGATTCGAGATCCTCGAGCCCGCTCGGCATCTGCGGGTGTCTTACAAGGGTTCAGCCGTGTTCCTCCAACAACCACTCGATCTCGAAGATCCGAGGCGGGCCTTCACCACCAATCCCTGGCGCGCCGTCGAGCTCGACCTCGACTACTACGGTTTGAGCCCCATGTACGGGGGCGAGGCTCCGGCGGAGTCGACGAGCTCCAAACTTGTGTTTGCGCGCGGGCACACGGAGCAACACGTGCGTGCAGTGGGGACCTTGTCGGTGGAGGGGGAGACAATCCCGATTGAGGCACTAGGCTTGCGCGACCATTCGTGGGGGCCGCGCTCGTGGCAGTCGCCGGCATACTACCGGTGGCTGACGGCGGAGTTCGACGAGTCGTTCGGTTTCATGGGCTCGTGGATCCACTTGCACGGCGGGCAGGATTTGCAGTCGGGCTTTGTGTTTCGGGACGGAGCCAACGAACTCGTGCATCGAGTAGAGATCGAGACCAAGAAGGACGGGCGAACGGGTTATCACAGCGAGCTGCAGGTGCGTTTGCACACGGCCAAGGGAAGCATAGAGGTGAGCGGCGAAGTGATCTGCATGCTTCCGCTGCGCAATCGGCGCGATGGGAAGGTGACGCGCATTGCGGAGGGACTCACACGGTGGCGCGCGGGCAGCCAAGTGGGGTACGGCTGGTCGGAGTACCTCGACCAAGTTGCCTGATGGCAGTGGTTCAACCCTTACGGGCGGATGGTGGGGCGATCGAACTGAGCAGGCGAGCGGATCAGTGAGTGTTTTTCCGGGGGCATAATCGCAGCGCGATGTTGGCTGCGAGTGCCCGCGGGCCCATGGCATTTCTCTTGCGTGGCGATCTGCGCGGAGGTGCGGCTATGCGCGGGAGAAGGCCGATCGAAATTGTCGCCGTTGGGCTTGTAGTTTGCTTTTCGATGGCGCGTGCTGCCCCGGCGCAGATGCTTGTAATTCCTTCCACCTCAGGAGTTCCTGGGGCGAGCCTATTTTTCACGTTGGTGTTGGAAGGGGGAGGCCGGAGCCTCTTGGGGTTGCAGGCGCAAGTGAGTTATCCACCGGAGATCCTCAACCTTGTACGCTGTCAACTCGACCCCGAAGTAGCTCGACGGGGTTTCGAGTTGTCGCAGAGGGACGATCCTTGGGGTGCTGCGAAGCGGCGCTTTGTGGTGATGCCGTCGCTCGAAGCATTCGCGTCTTTTCCGACCATTCCCGACGGGATTGTGCTTTGGTGCGAGGCGGGAGTCAGGTCGGATGCCATCCCGGGGCGGACGCGGCCATTGACGCTGACGGAAGCGTGGGCGGCGGATACAGAATTTCGGCTTGTCACCCTTGCGTCTGAGCCCAGTAGCGTGACCGTGGATGGGCACGCTGGCGGGCCGGTGTGCGCAGTACAGTACGGCAGAGCAGGAGGGCGTACCACCAGTTGGCCTCTCGTGGTCGTCGCTTTGGGGATCGTCGCCATTCGAGTCGCTACGCGGGTACGAGCGAGGGGCGGGGTGGTTACAGCGTTTGCGCTTGTGAGCGCGGTTGCGCTGCCGGTTGGAGTGCAAGCAGTTGCGTTGTACGGCACATCTACGCCAGTTGGCTGGGGTTACGAGGTACGAATGCTGCAGAGGGCTTCCTCCTTGCAAGGCTTGGTTGCAGATGGCGGAGGTGTTTGGGTGTATTGGGACATTCGCTCCGTGGGCGAGTGCGCGATCGAGGGGCGCTTTGCGTTGTTGGGAGATCCGGCATTTCGCATGGGAACGCTGGCACTGAATGCATCGCCAAACGGGCTGATCTCGGGGGTTCTGCGCGACACGGGGAGCAAAGCCGTGGGTCGGTTTCGGGGTCGGGCAGGACGTTTAGGGATTCGGGGTTATTTGTACCTGCCCGAGGCGGCTTCCAGGCGCAAGCTTGCCTGGCGTTTACCGGCGGGGAGGTCGGGGATTTCGTTGACGAGAAGCTGGTTCGGGTCTTGTTGGGCAGGGGTAGCGAAAGGAGGGGAGCGACCATGAGGCAGAGGAGTTCGAGTCGGTGTGGGTCGAGCTGGGGGCGGTGGTGGGTGGTGTTTGTGCTACTGCCCTTGGCAGTGCCTACTTCCGCCGCCACTTTTACGCACCCGCAGGAGGGGTTCACCATTTGGTACCCGGACGGCTGGCACGTGCACGAACGCCCACGAACTGTCTGGGCAACTCGGCAACAACTTCGCGATGCGTATAACTTCGAGGTATTGTCACTTGCTGGGCAGCTTAGCGGTGCCGTTGTTTCCTCGTGCCCACCAGAACGATACGTCGCCGTGAAGGATGCAGCAGGGAAAGAAGCGGTGCGGATCGTACCCGAGGGCGAAGCCGAGATCGCCATCATCCGCTCGATTTCCCGGCCGAACTGCAAGGATTGGCTCGACGGCGGCCCGCCCGAGGACGGCGGTGGGGAGCCGTTCAACTATCGCCTCGAATTGCGAGGCCGGCCCCTGTTGGGACACAGTATTTCCCAAGTCTTTACGGACTACCCCTTGGTCAAGGTGTTTGTCTGCCGTGAAGAGTCGGGAAAGGCGTATCTCTTCCGTCTGACCGTGGCAGGAATGTTTAGCGATTTCAGCAAACACAGAGCTCATTTCGAGCACCTTGTGGGAAGCTTCTCCTGGGAAAGGGGGGGACGGCGATGAACCTCGGGCGACCATTCTACAGGGTTTGTTTCTATCTATTGCTGGCATTCGTCCCGCTGCGCATCAGCCATGCAGCGCCTTGTTTCCCAGCGCCCGTGTGGTTCCAGGAGGTAGCGTACGCGACCGCATGGAAGAGCCCTTTGCTTCAGCAGCCAGTGATGGTACGCGGCTTTGTCGCTGGTGCGGTGAACAACATAGATCCACGGTTGCAACTAGCGATTGCAGGACAGGAGACGTTCTTCGGCCTCAGAGGACCGTGCCCGGCAGTGCGCAACGCGTGGGGAATTCTGGACTCGCAAGGACGCTGCCGCAGCTTTGTCACTTGGGATTTTGCTGTCAATTGGACGACGAACATGCTAGCTCGCTGCTACCTTTACGGTCGAGAATTCGGGAGCTGTTCTTCATGGGATCGCCCGCGGAGAACTATCCCGGAAATCGGCGAAAAATGGTGTGCTTCTGGATGTGGGGACTGGGTACTCAATGTTACGGCCTTTTACTCCACCGGGGTTCGCGCGGACGGTCGCCGCGTTCCCGCGAGTTTCAAAGGAAGCCTATGGAATTTGGCTTACGGGGGAACTTGCTGCGGCGACTGTAATGGCAGTGGGCAGGTGGACATCGCCGACTTGATCTTACTGGTCGGCTTGAATTTGGGGTATCCAGGAAGTTGCCCAAAAGCCGATATCGATGTCCCGGCCGACGGCATTTTCGTAAACGACACGGTCAGTGCCGTGGGTGAGGCCCAGATGGGATGTTTGTTCGAGTGATTCGGGGCCGACCGAACATTGCACTTCATGGGAGTGAACCATGAGATTTTGCCAATCCATGACTCGGTGGATCGGACTCCTGGGTTTTTGTGTGCGTATTGCCGTGTGTGTTGGCGTTGTGTGTGGTGCCCCTCTCGTTGCGACCGCGAGGATCGTCACACATGTGACCGGTGGTTATTCGTTCTGGTGCCCGGACGATTGGGACCCAAAGTGCCTGGAGCCAACGGAGAGCTACTCAGTTGCCGCGTGCAATTGCTCGCGCGTAAGGCACGACGAAAGGGAGAGGCGATTCAAGGGCCCCAGGGGGCCCGTGCCGGGCTTACACGAGATCATCGTGAGCGTGGCGCCGCTGACACCAGAAAAACCGAGTTGTGCTGAGTGGGTGGGAGAGAGGATTGCGATGATGGGCAAACGATCGCTGTCCGAGATCCGTCGAATTGGTGACCGGGGGGTGCTTTACGTGAGAACTTACGACGAGTGGGACTACCCCCCGGCGGTCAGCGAGGAGGTTTGTTTCGAAGAGCGCGGCAAGCTGGTGAGCATCGGTTGGGGTGTTACTTCGGAGCCATCCCCAGGGCTACGCGAGTACCAGGCGATCTGGGAGCAGGCAGTGAAGAGCTTCCGCTGGGTGGAGGGCACTCCTTCGGCGGGCCCCGGCCGCAGTACCGTCTCATCGGCTGCGGATTGATCTGGAGCGATGGCCTGCGGCGAGGGCGGCGGGTGGACGAGACACGAGCGCCAACCGTTCCGAAAGGTTGCACGACCAACAAGTGGTGCGCGGCAGGCGTGGTGATAGAAAGGCCGTTTTTGCTTATGTAGCGCCACTCACCGTTGCCGCTCTCACTCTTCTCGATCGCGCTGAGCCGCGGAGTTTCGAAATGCGGAGAAATGTTTTGCTGGTCGTGAGTCCGTGGCCTCTTGGGCGAAGTAGCATACCCGGGGCGACACAACGGTCGTGAGCGCACTGCCAATGAGCTTGATCGGACTTCCTCCGAACCGGACGCCCCTGTTGGGAGGGTACATTCTGGTTGATCCGACTGTGCCAACTGCGCGTTTGCGCGCGGGCCCACGGAGCGACACGTGCGTGCAGTGGGGACCTTATCGGCTTTGGGGGAGTGATGCGCATGCTGCCTTTGCGCAATCGGCGCGATGGGAAGGTGACGCGTATTGCGGAGGGACTCACACGGTGGCGGGCGGGCAGCCAAGTGGGGTACGGCTGGTCGGAGTACCTCGACCAAGTTGCCTGATGGCAGTGGTTGAACCCTTGCGGGCGGATGGTGGGGCGATCGAACTGAGCAGGCGAGCGGATCAGTGAGTGTTTTTCCGGGGGCATAATCGCAGCGCGATGGTGGCTGCGAGTGCCCGCGGGCCCATGGCATTTATTTTGCGCGCAATGTAGCCATTTCGCCGCGCAAACCCTAACGCACTTCCTCAGCCGACAGACACCGCTCGCTTCTCGGTAGAGGTCGGCTGCAGGCCAGGTGAGGGTGCGATACAGCGGCGAGTGGCGAGTAGCGAGCAGCAGTCGAGAGTGGTGAGTAGGCAGTGGTGAATGGCGAGTGGCCATATTTAGCTACTTGGCTATTTCGCCGGAACCAGGCCCTCTCCATGGCGCTCTCGTGGAAAACGCGAGAGAAGACTTTTTGCGGAGTGAGAGCGGGTATTCGTTGCGTGCGCTTGTGAGCGCGGTTGCGCTGCCGGTTGGAGTGCAAGCAGTTGCGTTGTACGGCACATCTACGCCAGTTGGCTGGGGTTACGAGGTACGAATGCTGCAGAGGGCTTCCTCCTTGCAAGGCTTGGTT
Source organism: Candidatus Binatia bacterium (assembly GCA_026004215.1). Taxonomy (GTDB): domain Bacteria; phylum Desulfobacterota; class Binatia; order HRBIN30; family HRBIN30; genus HRBIN30. Next base: position 72,923 of record BPIR01000002.1, on the reverse strand, counting down.
GCAGATGGCGGAGGTGTTTGGGTGTATTGGGACATTCGCTCCGTGGGCGAGTGCGCGATCGAGGGGCGCTTTGCGTTGTTGGGAGATCCGGCATTTCGCATGGGAACGCTGGCACTGAATGCATCGCCAAACGGGCTGATCTCGGGGGTTCTGCGCGACACGGGGAGCAAAGCCGTGGGTCGGTTTCGGGGTCGGGCAGGACGTTTAGGGATTCGGGGTTATTTGTACCTGCCCGAGGCGGCTTCCAGGCGCAAGCTTGCCTGGCGTTTACCGGCGGGGAGGTCGGGGATTTCGTTGACGAGAAGCTGGTTCGGGTCTTGTTGGGCAGGGGTAGCGAAAGGAGGGGAGCGACCATGAGGCAGAGGAGTTCGAGTCGGTGTGGGTCGAGCTGGGGGCGGTGGTGGGTGGTGTTTGTGCTACTGCCCTTGGCAGTGCCTACTTCCGCCGCCACTTTTACGCACCCGCAGGAGGGGTTCACCATTTGGTACCCGGACGGCTGGCACGTGCACGAACGCCCCGCAGTGCTGTGGGCGGTGCACGATTCCTCAAGCCCAACCGTGAGGTACCGGTACCGGGTTCAACTTCTCGGCAAACAACCTGCCGGAGTGGTCGTCTCCTCTTGCCCAGCGAGGGACTACCTGTCGCTTCGAGGCCTTGAGGTTCAGCACGGGGCCGCGGTGATTCCGGAGGGACACGCGGAGGTAGCTGTTGTTCGGGACGCATCCAAGCCAACTTGCGAGTCGTGGATGGGTCGAGGGCTAGAGGGGTTGCCGGACCAGCCTGAAACAGGTGGGGACCCGGGGGTCGAGGGCTACCGCGTAGTCGTTGATGGAAACGAGCTTCGTGGTTGGCGGATGGCGCAGGTGCTCGCGAAATACCCGGTCTTTAAGATTCTTCTGTGCCGGCCGGTGGGTGACCAAGCGTATCTTTTCCGCCTGAGCGTTGCGGGAATGTTCACCGATTACCTTCGCTATCGTGCGGATTTCGACCGCATGGTGCGCAGCCTGAGAGTCAAGGAGAACTGACGATGTGGACGAAACATGACTTTCCGTTGGGGCGGGATTGTGCACTCTTGCTGGCGTTATTGGTAGCGGCGGGGAGCATCTCCCCAGCGAACGCCGCCCCGTGTTTCCCCGCTTATCGGTGGGTTGTCGAGGTGGGCTCTGCCACCGCAGGGGCGAGCCCCCTCATCAAAGGCTCCGTCGTCCGCGAGGGTTTTGCTGGAGCTATCCGATGGGGGGTTGATCCTCGGCTTCAGTTGGCCATTGCGGGGCAGGAGTCTTTCTTTGGGCTTAGGGGGACGTGCACTACGTTGAACAATGCCTGGGGCATCATGGATAGTCGAGGTAATTGCAGGAACTTCTCGAGTTGGGAACGTGGCGTGTGGGGTGCTTTGAGCATCCTGTCGCGTTGCTACATCTACGGACGTACAAAAGGCGACTGCAGCTCCTTTGACGTAATTCGTGCCACCATCCCAGCAATTGGAGAAAAGTGGTGTGCGTCCGGTTGTGGCGACTGGGTGCTGAATGTGACTGCATTTTACTCGACGGGGGTACGACAGGACGGGCGAACAGTGCGGACGAGCCTCGGGGGCGATCCTCGAGATCTAACTTACAGGGGAACGTGTTGTGGGGATTGCAACGGCAACGGCCAGGTGGATATCGAGGACCTGATTGTTCTGGTGGGTATCAACCTCGCATACCTACACCCTGCTTTCTGCCCGCTAGCGGACCTCGATGTGCCGGCCGATGGAATTTTCGTAAACGATACCATCAGCGCCTCAAACGAGGCCTTGTTTGGATGTATCCGGTGACCTGTGCCCCCCGCCGGGTGGAAAAATCAGAGGGAAGTGAACGATGAACACGTGTTGGTTGGCCAATCGCTTGGTAGCAATGTTCGCGGGACTCGTTTTGTTTGGTTTCGGCTTCATTTACGGCGTCCCTTGTAGGGCCACGGCCACAACGGTGGTGCATCCCGCCGCAGCTTTTGCGTTTAGTTGCCCGGATGGGTGGTACCCCGAGTGTGGCGGCGCATGGGAGAGTGATGCACGGGCAGTTTGCCGTTGTGCTCCCGTGAGCCGACACGAAATGGAAAAAATCCAAGGGAGAGGTGCCGCTTTTCCCTTGCCGGATATTCCGTGGGTTACCGTGAACGTGTTGGCCACCTCGAATCAGCCGGGAGGCTGCGATGGGTGGTTGGCGACGGCCCCCGGTCTTGTGCTCCCAAAGTCGGAGGTCCGGACTATTGGGGGACGCACCGTTCTCTATACGCTCTCCTATGAGAGCTGGAACCCGCCATTTGCGAACATCACGGAGGTGGCGTGTTTCGAAGAACGCGCCAGGATTGTTGCGATCGAGTGGGGCATCTGGTCCGAGCCGTCTCCCAAGTTGCGCGAGTACCAGGCGATTTGGGAGCAGGCAGTGAAGAGCTTCCGCTGGGTGGAGGGCACTCCTTCGGCGGGCCCCGGCCGCAGTACCGTCTCATCGGCTGCGGATTGATCTGGAGCGATGGCCTGCGGCGAGGGCGGCGGGTGGACGAGACACGAGCGCCAACCGTTCCGAAAGGTTGCACGACCAACAAGTGGTGCGCGGCAGGCGTGGTGATAGAAAGGCCGTTTTTGCTTATGTAGCGCCACTCACCGTTGCCGCTCTCACTCTTCTCGATCGCGCTGAGCCGCAGAGTTTCGAAATGCGGAGAAATGTTTTGCTAGTCGTGAGTCCGTGGCCTCTTGGGCGAAGTAGCATACCCGGGGCGACACAACGGTCGTGAGCGCACTGCCAATGAGCTTGATCGGACTTCCTCCGAACCGGACGCCCCTGTTGGGAGGGTACATTCTGGTTGATCCGACTGTGCCAACTGCGCGTTTGCGCGCGGGCCCACGGAGCAACACGTGTGTGCAGTGGGGACCTTATCGGCTTTGGGGGAGTGATGCGCATGCTGCCTTTGCGCAATCGGCGCGATGGGAAGGTGACGCGTATTGCGGAGGGACTGACCCGCTAGCGTGTGGTTTAGCAGGGAGGGTACGGCTGGCCGGAATATCTAGACCAAGTGGCTTGAGCGGCTGAGCGGAATCGGGGGACTAGCTTTCAGGGCAATGTGATCCGAGCGATTGTGCGAGCGGATCACCCCGAGTACTGCTGGGGGCCGTGGGGGCAGAGGAAGTGGTGGTACGGCAGGGTGACGTTTTTGGCACTGCTTTTCTGGTGTGCCCGCGGTGGAGGTGCCCTCATGAGCAAGACAAGGCCGGTCGCGATTGGTACTACGGCATGGATTCTATTCGCGGCCATGCGTGCGAGTGCCCTGGTACTCACAGTTCCGCCCGCTTCCGCGCCCCCGGCAGCGCCGGTGAGTGTCGTAGTGGTCTTAGGGGATGGGGGCAGTCGGGCCGTTGGGCTGCAAGTAGACCTGAGTATTTCGCACGATGTGTTGGCTTTGGATGGCTGCAGTATCGACCCTACGCTTGCCGCGCTGGGCTTCATGCTCAGCGCCAGGCAGAGCCCGTGGAATCCCGGGAGAATGCGCCTAGTCCTCTTGCCAACGCCTGACGGATTCGCAGCCGGTGCGCGCTTGCCGGATGGCCCCTTAGCGACATGTTCCGGCTCGATTGATTCCACGGCCGCACCCGGCCGCGCAGTCGCGCTGACGCTTTCGAACGCCATGGCCGTGGACGCCACACCCAACGCGCTACCTGTGGCAGTCGAGGCTGGAGTTTTGACCGTCGGTCGGCCCAGTGCGCCCCTGGCGCTCCGGTTTGTGCCTTGCTGCCGCCAGGGCAAGCGAGTAGCGGCTCTGCAGCGGCGCTGTGGCTCGGGGCCGGAGCTCCTGTGATGTGGCGGCGCCTCGGCCGCCGTGTGGCGAGGGAGAGGGCCGCGGGAGCGTTGCGGGCGGCCGCGATGGTTCTGGGCGCAACTGCTGGGGTACAGGCGGCAGAGCCAGTCGGTTTAGCGGCCAGCGGCAGGTGGGCACTTCTGTCGGGCGGCTGCAAGTCCGCCCTCGCTCCTGCCTCGGGCGGCCGGTGTCGGACTCCCGGAGCGAAGCAGTGGCTTGCCTGGCAGGCGTGGGATATCCACTGTTCGAATTCAGCGTGTCGGGGTCGCATCGCGTTTGCCGGCGGCACCTTCGCGCGCGCCGGCTCTTTCCAGCTCGCGCGCAGCGGCAGAGATCGGGTCGGTGGAGTCGTGCTCGGTAACGATGGCAGGCCGCTCGCCACCCTGTGGGCGCGGGTACACCGCCACAGCTTGCGCGGGTACTTGCGCGCGGTGGGCGGAACGGGCAGGGCTCGCTTCGTGCTGCCAGTGCCGCCCGGCATGTCGATGGCCGTGCTACCCGAAAGGCTGGCTCTGCCCCGCGCTGAAACCGCAGTATCCAAAGGAGGCGAAAGATGAAAGCCCGCCGCGTTAATCTCTCCCGAACCGCACTGCCCTGGCTGGTGGCTGCGATGGTGGTGTTGGGCTTAGTGGCAGCAGCCCCAGCGGCGACGTTCCGCCACCCCGAACTTGGCTACACGGTGTGGTACCCCGATGGCTGGACGGTGCACTCCCCACCCGAGCTCATCGAGCCGGTCGCCCCACCGATGGATATCTTCCGCGCGTTTGCGTTGGATGTGCTGGTGCAAAAGCGCACGGTAAAAGAACGGCCGGGGTTGTTCGTGGCCTCCAGTTGCGGGCCCAAGGCCTACCTGGGTGACGGGAAGATTTTGCCTGAGGACCATTCCGAGCTGGCCATCTGGAGGGAAGCTGAGGACAAGCCGTGCACAACCGTGGTGAAGGATCTCTTGTCGAGCGGGCGCCTTGCCCTTGGCTCGTCGCTCAAAGAGGGTGACGCGCCGGTCACCGGTGGAACCATTCCGGTGGTGGGCGGCTGGGCGAAACCGTACTGGCAGTGGGCCATCTTGTACATGCTGGCCTGCAAGGAGGTTGGAAAGTCGCGCTTCGTGTTGCGCTTTGCCGCTGCGGGGCCCGGAGTCGACGTGAAGCAAGTGCTCCAGAACATCGGCCGCGCGTACGACAGCTTACAGTTCCCAGGGGGTAGGCCATGAGGGGTAAAGTCCGGCGGGTGTGGAAAGTCTCTTGCGTGTTCTCGTTATTCATCGTGGGCCGAGCGCTCAGCGCTGCTGCTGCACCTTGTTTCCCGGTGCCGCAGTTCCTGGGGGTCATCGCCGAGCTTGCCCCGAACAGTGTGTTCAAACGCGATTGGCTAGAGCACACGTCGTTGGCCTGGTTCTATGGAAAGCGGTATAAGCTCGATCCCCGGCTGGCCTTCGCCATCGCCGGACAAGAAACTCGTTTCGCCACCGATCCCAATGCCGCCGTGTGCCTCCGTGGATTCAACGCATGGGGAATTATGGATTGCACCAGCTCGGGATGTCGCTGCCGGCAATTTTACTCTTGGCGACAAGCATGGGAAACCGTGAGCAGGCTGCTCGGCGTGTGTTATGTCCAGGCACGCTGCAAATCCTCAGACTTTCCGCGGGATACCATTCCCCTGATTGCCGCTAAATATTGTCCCCCTGGTGTGGATCCACGGTGCGCCAACTGGCCAAATGGCGTGAGAACCTTTTGCCAGCGATTCGGCGGCATTGCCTTCCCCAACGGCAGGAACGACTGGCTCACGTGGTTCGGTGGCTGCTGCATCGATTGTAACGGCGATGGCTATCCCACCATCTCCGATGCTCTCGTTGCGGTCAATGCCCTGCTCGGGGGTGGGGAGGCCACGCAATTCTGTTTGTCACTCGACTACAAATTGGAGCCTGGATTTGGGCTACCCGACGGATTTATTACCGTTGACGAACTTCTCGTTGGGGTCACCGAAATCTTGAACGGATGCCCAGCGGGCGAGTGATGAAGGGAGGCGCGCATGTCGAGGCTTGTCGTCGTCGCCAGCGCTACTCTAGTGTACGTGCTTGGCTCCGTCAGCGCACGCGCTGCGTGGTTTACCCACCCGTGCCATGGATACAAGGTGTGGTATCCAGAGGGTTGGTACGTTTCTCCATTGTCGGAGCCCCCTGACTGCCGGAGGTTTGCTGCTGAGGAATGGCCTCCCGATGATCCCCGCTACGGAGGGGGCAGGGATCCGATGCCCGAAGGCTATGCCGGTATTGCGTTGGAGGTCCACGAGTCAACTAATTCTTGCCGGGCCCGGCTCGAGGAGGAAACAAATTTGGGCCCGCAGTGGAAGACTTGGGGAGAAGAGAACATCGGCGGCCGTCATTACCTCACCGTACGGCACCCGGACGCTGATCTGGAACGCCGGCTCGCCTGCTGGTCCGATGGCCACCGCCAATACGTGTTCATGCTTAGTGTCGTCGCTCCTTACCCGCGCTACAAGGAACTGCTGGCCACATGGGAGAAGGTGATCGCGAGCCTCGAACTCCCCGCCCAGGCGAGTGCCACCCCACCACCGCCCACCCCGTAAGCAACAGTGCGTCTGGAAGCCTTTGTCCTACTGTACTCGCATTTGCCCGCCGCTGCCCAGGCAGCGCATTCCCTCTACGCCTTGCTAGCGGAGCGGTCGGTCGCAGTTGCGGGAAGGGGCCACTCCCGAAGGCGAGCCTGCCCCGCTGAAAGTAGATTTGTCGGACAGCGGTCGTTTACTGACCACGCGCCCAATTGCCCTGACGGCAGAGTTTCCTCTCCACCGCCCACCACGCGGGCACTTCACGGAACTCGGCAGGAACTCGCACCCAGGCACCACCCACGGTGCTCTTCCATGGAGAGACTAATTCTATGCGCGGGGCGGACGGCTGTTCTCAATGGAACCAGCGCAAACGTACCGCCGCCTCGATCCGTACACCCCGCCCAGCTTCCGGTGATCCCAACTGCTGATGCGCCCCGGCCCGATCCGCGCGGTGGATCGGCCGCGGGCGAAGCTAGGCGGCGCAGCCCAACTCGGCCGGGCCCGCTCGCTGTGCAGCCCAACCAAAGTCGGTACCACGCGATACACCGTGACAGCCGCAGTTGGGCGAGTTTCTTCGACGGTTCCGATCGCTTGCGCTCGCTTGTGCGTGGAATCGCACTGCCAGGGCTCGCTCCCGCCGATCGACACGGTAGAACTTTTCCACTGCCGGTCACCATTGGTTTTTTTGGCAGAGGGTAGGGCGGCGAGCAGGGCTCGCAATGGCACGCGCCGCTCCAGCGCAAACCCTCGCGATTCCTCCGGCCTCGGGAGTTCCGAGTCGAACCAATCCTCCACGATGCTGTCGAGTGGCGCCGGCGCGAGTGTTCTGGGGCTGAAGGTGCAAGTCAGTGATCCACCCGAGATTTTCGGTTTTGTCCGTGTCCGCTCGATCCGCAAATTGCGCCGCACGGCTTCGGGCTACCGCAGCGGGATGAACCTCGGAGATAGAAGCGGTGGTGAGCTTCGCGGCGCAGGCGACCCTTTCCAGGGGTAAGAGCGCGCCCGCGAATACGGGCGGTTGCACTCCCCCCTTGCGCCCAAAGGCGGGGCGGTTGCCCGTCGAACTCGGTTCCGAATTGCACGCAGTTCAAAAAAGGGCAAAGCGTGGTTGCGATTCGGCCCCTTGCGTACCAGGGTGGCCCACCCATATATTGGGTTGTCACAGTGCGCCCCGCACAACTGGGCTGCACTGGATCTTTGACATGGGGGCGATTTGGGTTCGACGGGGGTTTGGAAGGTTGCGGTTGCGTGCCCGGGATCCTGGGTACCGGTGAACAACCCCAGGGCTGCTTAAACGCAGACGAACCACTTGCATTGGCTGCCTAAGCGCAGTCACGTCTCACCGAGCCCGCGCCCGTAGGGCTGGCTGAGGCGACGGAATTCGGGCTAAGCGGTAGCGGTTGCTCGGCCGCTACTGACGAAAACCCCAGAGCTGGCCAGCCGGGATCCTGCCCGTGGGAGCCCGGCTGGCGAGAGCAAAACACGAGGCTACGCACGTAGAACCCGCCGCCGTCCGCCTCCGGACGGGGGTTCGGCCGGTTGGAGTGCAAGCAGTTGCGTTGTACGGCACATCTACGCCAGTTGGCTGGGGTTACGAGGTACGAATGCTGCAGAGGGCTTCCTCCTTGCAAGGCTTGGTTGCAGATGGCGGAGGTGTTTGGGTGTATTGGGACATTCGCTCCGTGGGCGAGTGCGCGATCGAGGGGCGCTTTGCGTTGTTGGGAGATCCGGCATTTCGCATGGGAACGCTGGCACTGAATGCATCGCCAAACGGGCTGATCTCGGGGGTTCTGCGCGACACGGGGAGCAAAGCCGTGGGTCGGTTTCGGGGTCGGGCAGGACGTTTAGGGATTCGGGGTTATTTGTACCTGCCCGAGGCGGCTTCCAGGCGCAAGCTTGCCTGGCGTTTACCGGCGGGGAGGTCGGGGATTTCGTTGACGAGAAGCTGGTTCGGGTCTTGTTGGGCAGGGGTAGCGAAAGGAGGGGAGCGACCATGAGGCAGAGGAGTTCGAGTCGGTGTGGGTCGAGCTGGGGGCGGTGGTGGGTGGTGTTTGTGCTACTGCCCTTGGCAGTGCCTACTTCCGCCGCCACTTTTACGCACCCGCAGGAGGGGTTCACCATTTGGTACCCGGACGGCTGGCACGTGCACGAACGCCCCGCAGTGCTGTGGGCGGTGCACGATTCCTCAAGCCCAACCGTGAGGTACCGGTACCGGGTTCAACTTCTCGGCAAACAACCTGCCGGAGTGGTCGTCTCCTCTTGCCCAGCGAGGGACTACCTGTCGCTTCGAGGCCTTGAGGTTCAGCACGGGGCCGCGGTGATTCCGGAGGGACACGCGGAGGTAGCTGTTGTTCGGGACGCATCCAAGCCAACTTGCGAGTCGTGGATGGGTCGAGGGCTAGAGGGGTTGCCGGACCAGCCTGAAACAGGTGGGGACCCGGGGGTCGAGGGCTACCGCGTAGTCGTTGATGGAAACGAGCTTCGTGGTTGGCGGATGGCGCAGGTGCTCGCGAAATACCCGGTCTTTAAGATTCTTCTGTGCCGGCCGGTGGGTGACCAAGCGTATCTTTTCCGCCTGAGCGTTGCGGGAATGTTCACCGATTACCTTCGCTATCGTGCGGATTTCGACCGCATGGTGCGCAGCCTGAGAGTCAAGGAGAACTGACGATGTGGACGAAACATGACTTTCCGTTGGGGCGGGATTGTGCACTCTTGCTGGCGTTATTGGTAGCGGCGGGGAGCATCTCCCCAGCGAACGCCGCCCCGTGTTTCCCCGCTTATCGGTGGGTTGTCGAGGTGGGCTCTGCCACCGCAGGGGCGAGCCCCCTCATCAAAGGCTCCGTCGTCCGCGAGGGTTTTGCTGGAGCTATCCGATGGGGGGTTGATCCTCGGCTTCAGTTGGCCATTGCGGGGCAGGAGTCTTTCTTTGGGCTTAGGGGGACGTGCACTACGTTGAACAATGCCTGGGGCATCATGGATAGTCGAGGTAATTGCAGGAACTTCTCGAGTTGGGAACGTGGCGTGTGGGGTGCTTTGAGCATCCTGTCGCGTTGCTACATCTACGGACGTACAAAAGGCGACTGCAGCTCCTTTGACGTAATTCGTGCCACCATCCCAGCAATTGGAGAAAAGTGGTGTGCGTCCGGTTGTGGCGACTGGGTGCTGAATGTGACTGCATTTTACTCGACGGGGGTACGACAGGACGGGCGAACAGTGCGGACGAGCCTCGGGGGCGATCCTCGAGATCTAACTTACAGGGGAACGTGTTGTGGGGATTGCAACGGCAACGGCCAGGTGGATATCGAGGACCTGATTGTTCTGGTGGGTATCAACCTCGCATACCTACACCCTGCTTTCTGCCCGCTAGCGGACCTCGATGTGCCGGCCGATGGAATTTTCGTAAACGATACCATCAGCGCCTCAAACGAGGCCTTGTTTGGATGTATCCGGTGACCTGTGCCCCCCGCCGGGTGGAAAAATCAGAGGGAAGTGAACGATGAACACGTGTTGGTTGGCCAATCGCTTGGTAGCAATGTTCGCGGGACTCGTTTTGTTTGGTTTCGGCTTCATTTACGGCGTCCCTTGTAGGGCCACGGCCACAACGGTGGTGCATCCCGCCGCAGCTTTTGCGTTTAGTTGCCCGGATGGGTGGTACCCCGAGTGTGGCGGCGCATGGGAGAGTGATGCACGGGCAGTTTGCCGTTGTGCTCCCGTGAGCCGACACGAAATGGAAAAAATCCAAGGGAGAGGTGCCGCTTTTCCCTTGCCGGATATTCCGTGGGTTACCGTGAACGTGTTGGCCACCTCGAATCAGCCGGGAGGCTGCGATGGGTGGTTGGCGACGGCCCCCGGTCTTGTGCTCCCAAAGTCGGAGGTCCGGACTATTGGGGGACGCACCGTTCTCTATACGCTCTCCTATGAGAGCTGGAACCCGCCATTTGCGAACATCACGGAGGTGGCGTGTTTCGAAGAACGCGCCAGGATTGTTGCGATCGAGTGGGGCATCTGGTCCGAGCCGTCTCCCAAGTTGCGCGAGTACCAGGCGATTTGGGAGCAGGCAGTGAAGAGCTTCCGCTGGGTGGAGGGCACTCCTTCGGCGGGCCCCGGCCGCAGTACCGTCTCATCGGCTGCGGATTGATCTGGAGCGATGGCCTGCGGCGAGGGCGGCGGGTGGACGAGACACGAGCGCCAACCGTTCCGAAAGGTTGCACGACCAACAAGTGGTGCGCGGCAGGCGTGGTGATAGAAAGGCCGTTTTTGCTTATGTAGCGCCACTCACCGTTGCCGCTCTCACTCTTCTCGATCGCGCTGAGCCGCAGAGTTTCGAAATGCGGAGAAATGTTTTGCTAGTCGTGAGTCCGTGGCCTCTTGGGCGAAGTAGCATACCCGGGGCGACACAACGGTCGTGAGCGCACTGCCAATGAGCTTGATCGGACTTCCTCCGAACCGGACGCCCCTGTTGGGAGGGTACATTCTGGTTGATCCGACTGTGCCAACTGCGCGTTTGCGCGCGGGCCCACGGAGCAACACGTGTGTGCAGTGGGGACCTTATCGGCTTTGGGGGAGTGATGCGCATGCTGCCTTTGCGCAATCGGCGCGATGGGAAGGTGACGCGTATTGCGGAGGGACTGACCCGCTAGCGTGTGGTTTAGCAGGGAGGGTACGGCTGGCCGGAATATCTAGACCAAGTGGCTTGAGCGGCTGAGCGGAATCGGGGGACTAGCTTTCAGGGCAATGTGATCCGAGCGATTGTGCGAGCGGATCACCCCGAGTACTGCTGGGGGCCGTGGGGGCAGAGGAAGTGGTGGTACGGCAGGGTGACGTTTTTGGCACTGCTTTTCTGGTGTGCCCGCGGTGGAGGTGCCCTCATGAGCAAGACAAGGCCGGTCGCGATTGGTACTACGGCATGGATTCTATTCGCGGCCATGCGTGCGAGTGCCCTGGTACTCACAGTTCCGCCCGCTTCCGCGCCCCCGGCAGCGCCGGTGAGTGTCGTAGTGGTCTTAGGGGATGGGGGCAGTCGGGCCGTTGGGCTGCAAGTAGACCTGAGTATTTCGCACGATGTGTTGGCTTTGGATGGCTGCAGTATCGACCCTACGCTTGCCGCGCTGGGCTTCATGCTCAGCGCCAGGCAGAGCCCGTGGAATCCCGGGAGAATGCGCCTAGTCCTCTTGCCAACGCCTGACGGATTCGCAGCCGGTGCGCGCTTGCCGGATGGCCCCTTAGCGACATGTTCCGGCTCGATTGATTCCACGGCCGCACCCGGCCGCGCAGTCGCGCTGACGCTTTCGAACGCCATGGCCGTGGACGCCACACCCAACGCGCTACCTGTGGCAGTCGAGGCTGGAGTTTTGACCGTCGGTCGGCCCAGTGCGCCCCTGGCGCTCCGGTTTGTGCCTTGCTGCCGCCAGGGCAAGCGAGTAGCGGCTCTGCAGCGGCGCTGTGGCTCGGGGCCGGAGCTCCTGTGATGTGGCGGCGCCTCGGCCGCCGTGTGGCGAGGGAGAGGGCCGCGGGAGCGTTGCGGGCGGCCGCGATGGTTCTGGGCGCAACTGCTGGGGTACAGGCGGCAGAGCCAGTCGGTTTAGCGGCCAGCGGCAGGTGGGCACTTCTGTCGGGCGGCTGCAAGTCCGCCCTCGCTCCTGCCTCGGGCGGCCGGTGTCGGACTCCCGGAGCGAAGCAGTGGCTTGCCTGGCAGGCGTGGGATATCCACTGTTCGAATTCAGCGTGTCGGGGTCGCATCGCGTTTGCCGGCGGCACCTTCGCGCGCGCCGGCTCTTTCCAGCTCGCGCGCAGCGGCAGAGATCGGGTCGGTGGAGTCGTGCTCGGTAACGATGGCAGGCCGCTCGCCACCCTGTGGGCGCGGGTACACCGCCACAGCTTGCGCGGGTACTTGCGCGCGGTGGGCGGAACGGGCAGGGCTCGCTTCGTGCTGCCAGTGCCGCCCGGCATGTCGATGGCCGTGCTACCCGAAAGGCTGGCTCTGCCCCGCGCTGAAACCGCAGTATCCAAAGGAGGCGAAAGATGAAAGCCCGCCGCGTTAATCTCTCCCGAACCGCACTGCCCTGGCTGGTGGCTGCGATGGTGGTGTTGGGCTTAGTGGCAGCAGCCCCAGCGGCGACGTTCCGCCACCCCGAACTTGGCTACACGGTGTGGTACCCCGATGGCTGGACGGTGCACTCCCCACCCGAGCTCATCGAGCCGGTCGCCCCACCGATGGATATCTTCCGCGCGTTTGCGTTGGATGTGCTGGTGCAAAAGCGCACGGTAAAAGAACGGCCGGGGTTGTTCGTGGCCTCCAGTTGCGGGCCCAAGGCCTACCTGGGTGACGGGAAGATTTTGCCTGAGGACCATTCCGAGCTGGCCATCTGGAGGGAAGCTGAGGACAAGCCGTGCACAACCGTGGTGAAGGATCTCTTGTCGAGCGGGCGCCTTGCCCTTGGCTCGTCGCTCAAAGAGGGTGACGCGCCGGTCACCGGTGGAACCATTCCGGTGGTGGGCGGCTGGGCGAAACCGTACTGGCAGTGGGCCATCTTGTACATGCTGGCCTGCAAGGAGGTTGGAAAGTCGCGCTTCGTGTTGCGCTTTGCCGCTGCGGGGCCCGGAGTCGACGTGAAGCAAGTGCTCCAGAACATCGGCCGCGCGTACGACAGCTTACAGTTCCCAGGGGGTAGGCCATGAGGGGTAAAGTCCGGCGGGTGTGGAAAGTCTCTTGCGTGTTCTCGTTATTCATCGTGGGCCGAGCGCTCAGCGCTGCTGCTGCACCTTGTTTCCCGGTGCCGCAGTTCCTGGGGGTCATCGCCGAGCTTGCCCCGAACAGTGTGTTCAAACGCGATTGGCTAGAGCACACGTCGTTGGCCTGGTTCTATGGAAAGCGGTATAAGCTCGATCCCCGGCTGGCCTTCGCCATCGCCGGACAAGAAACTCGTTTCGCCACCGATCCCAATGCCGCCGTGTGCCTCCGTGGATTCAACGCATGGGGAATTATGGATTGCACCAGCTCGGGATGTCGCTGCCGGCAATTTTACTCTTGGCGACAAGCATGGGAAACCGTGAGCAGGCTGCTCGGCGTGTGTTATGTCCAGGCACGCTGCAAATCCTCAGACTTTCCGCGGGATACCATTCCCCTGATTGCCGCTAAATATTGTCCCCCTGGTGTGGATCCACGGTGCGCCAACTGGCCAAATGGCGTGAGAACCTTTTGCCAGCGATTCGGCGGCATTGCCTTCCCCAACGGCAGGAACGACTGGCTCACGTGGTTCGGTGGCTGCTGCATCGATTGTAACGGCGATGGCTATCCCACCATCTCCGATGCTCTCGTTGCGGTCAATGCCCTGCTCGGGGGTGGGGAGGCCACGCAATTCTGTTTGTCACTCGACTACAAATTGGAGCCTGGATTTGGGCTACCCGACGGATTTATTACCGTTGACGAACTTCTCGTTGGGGTCACCGAAATCTTGAACGGATGCCCAGCGGGCGAGTGATGAAGGGAGGCGCGCATGTCGAGGCTTGTCGTCGTCGCCAGCGCTACTCTAGTGTACGTGCTTGGCTCCGTCAGCGCACGCGCTGCGTGGTTTACCCACCCGTGCCATGGATACAAGGTGTGGTATCCAGAGGGTTGGTACGTTTCTCCATTGTCGGAGCCCCCTGACTGCCGGAGGTTTGCTGCTGAGGAATGGCCTCCCGATGATCCCCGCTACGGAGGGGGCAGGGATCCGATGCCCGAAGGCTATGCCGGTATTGCGTTGGAGGTCCACGAGTCAACTAATTCTTGCCGGGCCCGGCTCGAGGAGGAAACAAATTTGGGCCCGCAGTGGAAGACTTGGGGAGAAGAGAACATCGGCGGCCGTCATTACCTCACCGTACGGCACCCGGACGCTGATCTGGAACGCCGGCTCGCCTGCTGGTCCGATGGCCACCGCCAATACGTGTTCATGCTTAGTGTCGTCGCTCCTTACCCGCGCTACAAGGAACTGCTGGCCACATGGGAGAAGGTGATCGCGAGCCTCGAACTCCCCGCCCAGGCGAGTGCCACCCCACCACCGCCCACCCCGTAAGCAACAGTGCGTCTGGAAGCCTTTGTCCTACTGTACTCGCATTTGCCCGCCGCTGCCCAGGCAGCGCATTCCCTCTACGCCTTGCTAGCGGAGCGGTCGGTCGCAGTTGCGGGAAGGGGCCACTCCCGAAGGCGAGCCTGCCCCGCTGAAAGTAGATTTGTCGGACAGCGGTCGTTTACTGACCACGCGCCCAATTGCCCTGACGGCAGAGTTTCCTCTCCACCGCCCACCACGCGGGCACTTCACGGAACTCGGCAGGAACTCGCACCCAGGCACCACCCACGGTGCTCTTCCATGGAGAGACTAATTCTATGCGCGGGGCGGACGGCTGTTCTCAATGGAACCAGCGCAAACGTACCGCCGCCTCGATCCGTACACCCCGCCCAGCTTCCGGTGATCCCAACTGCTGATGCGCCCCGGCCCGATCCGCGCGGTGGATCGGCCGCGGGCGAAGCTAGGCGGCGCAGCCCAACTCGGCCGGGCCCGCTCGCTGTGCAGCCCAACCAAAGTCGGTACCACGCGATACACCGTGACAGCCGCAGTTGGGCGAGTTTCTTCGACGGTTCCGATCGCTTGCGCTCGCTTGTGCGTGGAATCGCACTGCCAGGGCTCGCTCCCGCCGATCGACACGGTAGAACTTTTCCACTGCCGGTCACCATTGGTTTTTTTGGCAGAGGGTAGGGCGGCGAGCAGGGCTCGCAATGGCACGCGCCGCTCCAGCGCAAACCCTCGCGATTCCTCCGGCCTCGGGAGTTCCGAGTCGAACCAATCCTCCACGATGCTGTCGAGTGGCGCCGGCGCGAGTGTTCTGGGGCTGAAGGTGCAAGTCAGTGATCCACCCGAGATTTTCGGTTTTGTCCGTGTCCGCTCGATCCGCAAATTGCGCCGCACGGCTTCGGGCTACCGCAGCGGGATGAACCTCGGAGATAGAAGCGGTGGTGAGCTTCGCGGCGCAGGCGACCCTTTCCAGGGGTAAGAGCGCGCCCGCGAATACGGGCGGTTGCACTCCCCCCTTGCGCCCAAAGGCGGGGCGGTTGCCCGTCGAACTCGGTTCCGAATTGCACGCAGTTCAAAAAAGGGCAAAGCGTGGTTGCGATTCGGCCCCTTGCGTACCAGGGTGGCCCACCCATATATTGGGTTGTCACAGTGCGCCCCGCACAACTGGGCTGCACTGGATCTTTGACATGGGGGCGATTTGGGTTCGACGGGGGTTTGGAAGGTTGCGGTTGCGTGCCCGGGATCCTGGGTACCGGTGAACAACCCCAGGGCTGCTTAAACGCAGACGAACCACTTGCATTGGCTGCCTAAGCGCAGTCACGTCTCACCGAGCCCGCGCCCGTAGGGCTGGCTGAGGCGACGGAATTCGGGCTAAGCGGTAGCGGTTGCTCGGCCGCTACTGACGAAAACCCCAGAGCTGGCCAGCCGGGATCCTGCCCGTGGGAGCCCGGCTGGCGAGAGCAAAACACGAGGCTACGCACGTAGAACCCGCCGCCGTCCGCCTCCGGACGGGGGTTCGATCCCCCCCGCCTCCATTACTCCCCGTTCTTTGCATGGTTGCGCGACTTTTCACCAAGGGTGTAAAAGGCGCCGAAAAGCCGAGGCTTTTCCGTCTCGAGGCGTTGCACCCCATGTGATCCCCAAGCACGGCCTCTAAATACCCCAGAACACCGGTGTCTTTTTGGAGCCGATGGGCCGTGCACCGCCCAGAGATATTCGATGCCCAGGGAGAAAATCGTTCAGTATACCGAGCCGAGCCATGATGGCGGCTGGCTCGGGATCGTGCACGGCGTTGTCACAAGATTGTTATTGCTTCGCTGTCGAGCCGGGAGAGAATGTGGCGGTATCCCCTACGGGTTCCGGGGCCGGTATTGGGTGGGCACCCTCAGGCGTTACTCCTTGGTGGGGCTGCCGACGAGCGTGGAGGCTGCCGAGTTGCGGGGGCGCAAGACAGCGGTCCGCAGTGCTCCAAGACTTCCCTGGCCTGGACGCGCACGTTCGAACAAGTGGCGCGGGAGTGGATGCGCTGGCCCGGCTGTGCTGAGCACTCATTGCGTCCCCGTTTCTCGCTCTTGCCGTTCGGCGTGCACGTCGCTCGCTTTGAAGCCGGCTGCAGGCCATCGTTGCCGCAAGCCGTTGCCCTGAACGCACCTAGGGGCGTTTGGCTTACGTGCGCACAACGCTGATTTCAGAGTTGTGCCGGACCATTCCGCCAGTGGGTGCCGTCCGGGACACGCTCCAAGGTGGTATTGAAAACGCAAACGTGCGGGAGCGCGTGCAACTTGGATTTGGTCCGCGCGCATCCCCTCCTGTGTCGCTCGTCGTGGCGGTGCGGGCGGAGCCGTAGTTGGGCCCCACCTAGCCGGTCGGTTCTACTGGACCCGGCGCAGCACCCACTCGAGGGCGAAGGGCCATGGGCCGAAGCCGGACTCGATGTTGATATGCCCGGCGCCGGGCAGGATTCGAGCGGCGATGCCGATCCGGTGCGCAATGTTCACCGCTTCGCCCGGATCGATGTACGGGTCGTTGTCCGATGCGACCAGCAGGCTGTTCGCCCGCAGCGGCTGCCATGCTGCGGCCGACTGAGGAGCGGGAAAAAAGCTTTGCACCGGCTCGAACAACAAATAAGGCGAGGGTGGCGCTACTAGGAGTGCCGCCGCAATACCCTCCGAGCCGTGGCGCGCGAGGAGGTGATCTACGGCCCAGCAGCCTAACGAATGGGCGGCAAAGACCACCGGAGATGGCGCACGAGTCACAATCTCGCGAAGCTCGCCGACCCAGCGATCGCACTGCGGCCATTGCGGATCGGGCAGTTCGGGAAACTCGACGCCCACACCACGCTCGCGTAACTGTGCGTGTAACCAGCGCTGCCAGTGGCCCGGGCCCGATCCGTCGTAGCCGTGAACGATCACTACCATCGCTTTTTTCCTCAAGCACGCGCGGGCGCGGCGCTCAACGCGGCCGCAGACCGAGCCCCGACCTTGCACGGGCACTGCGATCGTGACTATCCGGAGCAAAGGTCTTGGAAAGGAAGGGTGTCTGTATGGATTTGCGTTTTGCGCCTGCCGCCGAACTGGCCCGAGCCATCCACCGCGGCGATCTTTCGCCCGTGGAATTGATGCAGTTTACGTTGGAGCGGCTGGCGCAAGTGAACCCGAAACTGAATGCGTTCGTCGCTCAACATCCCGCTGAGCGGTTACTCCAGCAAGCACGAGAGGTGGCCGAGCGGTTAGCCCGCAAGGAAGAAGTAGGCCCGCTGGCGGGCTTGCCCTTGGGCGTGAAAGATTTGGAGGACACCGTTGGTCTGCCCACCACGCACGGCTCGCTGGTGTTTCGCGACCATGTGGCGCAGCGCGACACCATCCAGGTCGCTCGCTTGAAACAAGCCGGAGCCATCGTGGTCGGAAAGACCAACACGCCCGAGTTCGGGTACACGGCCTTTACGAGCAATCGGGTCTTCGGACCAACCCGCAACCCGTGGCACCTCGAGCGCACGCCGGGAGGCTCCAGCGGCGGATCCTCGGCAGCCGTAGCCGGAGGGCTGGTGCCACTGGCGACAGCTTCCGATGGCGGCGGCTCCGTGCGCATCCCGGCGGCATTTACGGGACTGGTGGGACTCAAACCGTCGCAGGGGCGCATCCCCTGGGGCCCGGAGGAGGCGTTGCGCTTTACGCACTGCATCGTCAGCGGTCCGCTGACGCGCACGGTCGAAGACGCTGCCTTGTGGCTCGATGTCACCGTCGGGCCACACCCGGAAGACCCGTTTTCCTTGCCTCACCCGGGCATCTCGTACCGCGAAGTCATCCGGCACGAGCCGCCGCGCTTGCGCATCGGGTACTCGCTCACTTTGGGCTACGCCCGGCCGGCGCAGTCGGTGCGCGCGGCCGTCGAGGCGGCTCTGCGCGCACTGGAGAAGGCGGGGCATCGAGTCGAGCCGGTAGAGATCCAACTGGAGGACATTGTCCTCGACTGGGCGCGGCTCATGGCCGTGGAGGACTACGCCTTCCACGGTGCGCACTTTCGCGACGAGGACTTGCTCGACCCCGGCTACCGCGTGGGTGTGGAGTTGGCAAAGCAGCTCCGGCCAGCGGATTTGGGCGATGTGCTTCGCCTCCGCCAGCGCTTGGTGTCCACCTTCGAGGAGCTGCTGTCGCGCTACGATCTCCTGGCCACACCCACCACTGCAGCGGAGCCGTTTGCGGCCGAAGGGCCGATTCCGTTCGAAATTGACGGCGAGATGGTCAGCACACCGGGCGGTGCGATTGCGTACACATATCCCTTCAACTTCACGGGCCATCCGGCCATTTCGTTGCGCGCAGGCCTGAGCCCGAGCGGCTTGCCGATTGGCATTCAGTTCGTGGCACCGCGCTTTCGGGAAGACCTGTTGCTGCAGCTCGCCGCCGAATTCGAGCAGTTGCTGCCGTGGCACAACGACTGGCCAGAATTGTGAACGAACCCGCTACTCCAAAGCTGCAGCCGCTGGCGCAGTACCGCGTGCTGTTTGCCGACTGCGATCCCATGCGGGTCATGTACTACGGCAGTTACTTTCGCCTCTTCGAGATCGGCCGCGCGGAGCTGTTTCGTTCTTTGGGCCATCCCTTCACCCGCTACATCGCACAAGGGCTGTACCTGGCTGTCATCGAAACCCAGTGCCGTTATCTGCGCCCTGCGGTGTACGATGATGTGTTGGAAATCTTAGCGGGATTCGCGGAAGTCGGCGGGGCGCGTTTGCGCATCGACTACGCGCTTCGCAAGGCCGAAGGCGAGCTTGTCGCCACCGGCTACACGCGCCATGCCGTGGTAAACGATGCGGGCCGTCCGGTGCGCTTACCTGCGGAGTTCCGGGCACTGCTGGAACAGAGCCTGCGTTTGCAGCGCGAAGAAGCCGGCGGCGTGGGCTGATTTGGGCACCGCCGCGCCAAGGTTGGCTGCTCCGGCCAGGCCGAGTTCCGGGCACGAGTGCACTTTACCTAAGGTTGTACCCGCACTAAAAACGCGCACATCCGCTAACGTCGGGAGGCAAGCCATGGCGCAACCAAATCGGGTGTTCGTGATCGGCGTGGGCATGACCAAGTTCGAGCGCTGCGAGCGAGACGCACGCGAACTCGCGCAGGAAGCCGCGCTCGAAGCCCTGAAGGATGCCGCCATTGACTACGACAAGATCGAGCAAGCATTTTGCGGCTACATCAACGGAATGAGCTGCCTCGGGCAGCTCAGCCTTTACGGCATCGGCATGACCGGCATTCCGGTGTATAACGTCAACAATAACTGCGCGACCGGATCCACGGCTCTGTACCTCGCCTACAACGCCGTTCGCACCGGTCAGAACCAGGCTGTGCTCGCGCTTGGCTTCGAGAAGATGCAAAAGGGCCCGCTGGAAAACCAACTCAAGGGGCTCGAACAGCTCA
The DNA here is from genome assembly GCA_026004215.1 of Candidatus Binatia bacterium. Taxonomy (GTDB): domain Bacteria; phylum Desulfobacterota; class Binatia; order HRBIN30; family HRBIN30; genus HRBIN30. Next base: position 53,068 of record BPIR01000002.1, on the reverse strand, counting down.
AGGAAGAAAGCGAGAAGGAAAACAAACCCCCAATTGCTGCGCGTATGTTCGGAGATGCCGGGCGGGACCACATGGAAAAGTACGGCACGCGTCCGGAAACGTTCGCCAAGATTGCCGTGAAAAATCACCGCCACTCGGTCAACAACCCCCGCGCGCAGTACCAGCAAGCGTTTTCTCTGGAAGAAATTCTCGCTTCGCGGATGGTGTACGACCCGCTGACTCTGCTGCAGTGCTGCCCCACGAGCGACGGTGCCGCAGCGGCGGTTGTGGTTTCCGAGGAGTTCCTCCGCCGGCACCCACATCCCGGGGCAATCGAAATTTGCGCCATGGCGATGGCTACGGATCGGATGGAGGACTGGTCGCGCGGCCGCATCGGCATGGTCGGGATGGGCATGACCGAGCGTGCCGCCCGTGCGGTGTACGAGCAAAGCGGCATCGGCATCGAAGATGTACAAGTGGTCGAGTTGCACGATTGCTTCAGCACCAACGAACTGATCACGTATGAAGGTCTGGGAATGTGCCGAGAGGGGGAGGGCGAAAAACTGGTGGAAGATGAAGCCACGACCTACGGTGGCAAGTGGGTCGTGAATCCCTCGGGAGGCTTGCTTTCCAAGGGGCATCCGCTCGGGGCGACCGGACTGGCGCAGTGCGCCGAGTTGGTTTGGCAACTGCGCGGCCAAGCCGAACGCCGCCAAGTGGAAAACGCCCGCATCGGATTGCAGCACAACCTCGGCCTCGGAGGGGCGTGCGTGGTGGCGATGTACAAGCGCCCGTGAACCGTCCCGAGAACTCATCGATGCGGTCTCGCGCCACGTAAGCCGAGGCCGCTGGGGGCAGCCCCTCCACGCAAGCGATACGCCACCGCGCGAGAGGGCTGCTTGCCGGAGCGCGCGAAGGGCGCTGGTGATTTGGCGTCCCCGCTCAGCTCAAACCCAATCCGGTGGCGAGCCGGTAGGTAACGAAGCTTGCCGTCCAAGCGAGCGCGAGCATGTAGGTGAACGCAAACGCTGGCCAGCGCCAACTGCCCGTTTCGCGGGCCATCACGACGATCGTCGAAGTGCACTGCAGCGCGAACACGAAAAACACGAGCAAGCTCAGCGCTGTCGGCAAGGTGAAATGCCGGCGGCCGGTGATCGGGTCGGCATCGCGGCGCAACGCCTCGCGGAGGCCGTCGTAATCGTCCGGATTGGCCACAGCGTGGATTTGCGCCAGCGTGGCCACCATG